>JACRDI010000037.1 GCA_016218665.1 Desulfovibrio sp.
AGCGGAAAAGATCTGGATGGACGGCAAGCTGGTGAACTGGGATGAGGCCAACGTGCACATCCTCACCCACACCCTGCACTACGGCTGCGGCGTGTTCGAGGGCATCCGCGCCTACGAGTGCACCGATGGCCGCAGCGCCGTATACCGCCTGCGCGAGCACATGCAGCGCCTGATCGACTCCGCCCACATCCTGGGCATGAAGATTCCCTTCAGCCTGGACGAGCTGGTCAAGGCCGTGCTCGACACCCTCGTGGTCAACAAGATGAAGTCCGCCTACATCCGCCCGCTGGTGTTCATCGGCGACGGCGTCATGGGCGTGCATCCGGGCACCAACCCCATCCGCGTGGCCATCGCCACCTGGCCCTGGGGCGCCTACCTGGGCGACGAGGCCCTGGTGAAGGGCATCTCCATCAAGACCAGCAGCTTCTGCCGCCACCACGTGAACGCCATGATGACCAAGGCCAAGGCCTGCGGTAACTACGTCAACTCCGTGCTGGCCAAGACCGAGGCCGTGGCCGACGGCTACCACGAGGCCCTCATGCTCGACACCCAGGGCTACGTGTCCGAGGCGTCGGGCGAGAACATCTTCGTGGTCAAGAACAAGGTCATCAAGACCACGCCGCTCACCAGCGTGCTGCCCGGCATCACCCGCGACAGCATCATGACCCTGGCCAGAAAGCTCGGCTACGAAGTGCAGGAGCAGCTCTTCACCCGCGACGAGCTCTACGTGGCCGACGAGGCCTTCTTCAGCGGCACCGCGGCCGAGATCACCCCCATCCGCGAGGTGGACCGCCGCGTCATCGGCGCGGGCAAGGCCGGCCCGGTGTCCCTGCAGCTGCAGAAGGAGTACTTCCGCATCGTCAAGGGCGAGAACCCCGAGTACGCTTCCTGGCTGCAGGAATACAGCTTCTAGACGACACCCCGGACGGGGCTTGCGGCTAAAGTGACCGCAGGCCCCGTCCATGTTCCCTAAAGCCCGCAGGAGCCCCGCCATGTCGAGCCTCACCGCCAAGTACCGGCCTCGCCGCTTCGCCGAAGTCGCCGGCCAGGATGCGGTGAAGTCCATCCTTTCCCGCGCGGCGGCCACGGGCAAGATCGCCCCGGCCTACATGTTCAGCGGCACGCGCGGCGTGGGCAAGACCACCATCGCCCGCATCTTCGCCAAGGCGCTCAATTGCGAGAAGGCCCCGGCCCCGGAGCCGTGCAACGAGTGCCGCCTGTGCCGCCAGGCCAACGCCGGCAACGCGGTGGACATCATCGAGATCGACGCGGCCAGCCACGGCGGCGTGAACGACGTCCGCTCGCTCAAGGAGGACGTGGGCTACGCCCCCCTTGAGGGCCGCTTCAAGGTTTTCATCATCGACGAAGCGCACATGCTCTCCACCGCGGCCTTCAACGCGCTGCTCAAGACGCTGGAAGAGCCGCCGGCGCGCGTCACCTTCATCCTGGCCAGCACCGAGGCCCACAAATTTCCGGCCACCATCCTCTCGCGCTGCCAGCATTACGTGTTCAAGATGCTGCCCCAGGCCGAACTCGCCGCCCATCTGGAAGGCATTTTGGCCAAGGAGAACATCGGCTTCGAGCCCGGCGCGGTGCGCATCATCGCCCGGCGGGGCGCGGGCAGCGTGCGCGACAGCATCTCGCTCTTGGGCCAGGCGCTGGCCTACAGCGCGGGCGAGCTGGTGGAGAGCGAGGTGCGCGCCTGCCTCGGCCTGGCCGGGCAGGAGGTCTTCTTCGCCCTCATGGAGGCCATCGCTGGCCGCGACTTGCCGCTTCTTTCGCGCACCTTGCGCGGGGTGCTGGACCAGGGCCTGGACCTGGGCTTTTTCCTGCGCGAGCTTTCGGGCTGCTGGCGGAACATGTTCCTGCTGCGCCAGGCCGGGGACGCCATCGTGCCCGAGCTGGGCCTGCCCGCAGAGGAGGCCGCCCAGTGGACCGAGTGGGCGAACCGCTTCACTCCGGCGCACATCCACGCCTGCTGGCAGATGACCCTGGACGGCCAGCAGCGGGTCATCAAGAGCCTGGAACCCGCCCAGGCCCTGGAGTTGCTGCTTTTGAACCTGGCCTGCCTGCCGGACCTGCTGCCCCTTTCCGCCCTGGGCGGGAGCCCAGGAGGGCAGGGCGGCGGCCAGACAGGCGGCACCGCTGGCGGCCAGGCCGGGGGCGCTCCCAGGCCCGCCAGCGGCAGCGCGCCGTCCGCGCCGCGCACGCCGAGCGCGTCCGCCGCGCCCGCATCGTTTGCGGCTCCTTCTGCTCCTTCTGCCCCGTCTGCTCCGTCTGCCCCGTCTGCCCCGTCTGCTCCGGCGGCTACGGCAGCGCCCGTCCAGGCCGCGCCAAGAGAGGCCGCGCCGCAGGAAGCCGCCGCGGCCCCCGCGTCTCCCGCCGCCGCTGCCGTGTCTGCAGACGCCGCGCCGACAGCCGCGCCCAAGCCCGCTGCTTCCGTGCCCGAGGCCGCTCCGGCCGCCGCGGCTGCCACAGGACCGCGCGACTGGGAGGGCTTTCTCGACTTCGTGGCCAGCAAGAACGGCAGCGGCTTTGTCACCGGCCTGGCCCAGGCCAGGGGCGAGTTCTGCGGCGGGGTGCTGACCCTGACCTGCCACAACGAGACCCACAGCGGCATGATGGACAAGGGCGAGAGCAACGTGCGCCTGCTGCGCCTGGTGGCCGAGTATTTCGGCCCGGACGCCACGGTGTCCTTCTCCTGCGTGGACCGCGAGCCGGTGAAGACCGACGGCGTCATCTCGCGGGAGATGCAGGAGCATCCGGCGGTCATGCGCGTGCGCGAGGCCTTCGAGTGCCGCGACCCGGCCCTGGTGTACCCGAGGGGCCGCTAGAGGCCATCGGACGGACGACTTTCGCGGCGCTCTTTCGCGCCGTCATCCCCCAAACACGCAACACGATCCGGAGGAAACAATGCGCGGAATGCAGGATATGCTGCGCCAGGCCCAGATGATGCAGAAAAAGATGGCCGCCACCCAGGAGGAGCTCAAGCTCCGCGAGGTGGAAGGCACCGCCGGCGGCGGCATGGTCACCGTGCGCGCCACGGGCGGCCAGCAGATCGTGTCCGTCACCATCGACAAGAGCGTGGTGGAGGCGGGCGACGTGGAGATGCTGCAGGATCTCGTCCTGGCCGCCGTCTCCGATGCCCTCAAGAAGGCCAAGACCATGCTTGAGGAGGAGATGGGCAAGATCACCGGGGGCTTCAAGATCCCCGGCATGTTCTAGATGTCCCTCGACAGGCTGCCCGGCCCCTTGAAAGAGGTGGCCGAGCACCTTGCGAAGCTCCCCGGACTTGGCCCCAAGTCCGCCCTGCGCGCCGCCCTGGCCCTGCTCAAGCTCCCGCGAGAGCAGGCCGAGGGCGTGGGCCGCTCCATCCTGACCCTGCGCGAACGCCTGTGCCTGTGCTCCTCGTGCGCCAGCCTGGCCGAGAGCGACCCCTGCCCCATCTGCGCCGACGCCACACGCAACCGCGAGCAGCTCTGCGTGGTCTCCGAGTGGGATTCGCTCTTGGCGCTTGAGGAAATGGGCCTGTACCGGGGCCTGTACCTGGTGCTGGGCGGGCTGCTCTCGCCGCTGGACGGCGTGGGCCCGGCCGCGCTGGAGTTCGGCCTGCTGCGCAAGCGGCTCGATTCCGGCCAGGTGCGCGAGCTGATCCTGGCCCTGGGCTCCACCCTGGACGCCGAGAACACGGCCTCGCACATCAAGAACCTGGCGAGCCAGGGCCACCCGGAAGTGTCCGTGTCGCGCCTGGCCCAGGGCATCCCCATGGGGGCCGAGGTCAAGTTCATGGACCGCGAGACCCTGCGCCAATCCCTCATGCACCGCCAGTCGGTGTAGCCAACTGCCGACAAGGAGCCCCATGCCCGCCAGCATCAAGGCCGAGGTGCACACCGTGGTCTACCACAACCCGGACAACGGGTATGCGGTGGTGCGCATGCGCGCCAAGGACGAGCCCGGGCTCGTGACCGTGGTGGGCTGCCTGGGCCAGTTGCAGCCGGGCGAGTTCCTGGAGATAGAAGGGGAGTGGAAGACCCACCCCAAGTTTGGCCGCCAGTTGGAGGCCACAAGCTTCAAGCAGACCTACCCGGCCACCGAGCACGGCGTGGTGCGTTTCCTCAAGAGTTCCTTGAAGGGCGTGGGCGAAAAGACCGCCGAGCTGCTGGTGAAGGAGTTCGGCGTGGCCGTGCTGGACATCCTGGACACGGACCCGGAGCGCCTGCGCGCGGTCAAGGGCATCACCAAGAAGCGGCTGGAGGGCATGCTCGAATCCTGGCGCACCCAGCGCGAGGTCAAGAGTCTCATCGTGTTCCTGCACAGCCACGAGGTGCCGCCCACCTACGCCTCGCGCATCTTCAAGCTCTACGGCGCCCAGAGCGAGGAAAAACTGCGCGAGAACCCCTACGAGCTGGCCTACCTCATCCGCGGCATCGGCTTCAAGACCGCGGACGTCATGGCGCTCAAGCTCGGCTTCGCCTTCGACGCGCCCGAGCGCATCGAGGCCGCGCTCGGCTACGTGCTCATCTCCATGGGCGACCGGGGCGGGCACATGTTCTGCCCGGAGGAGCAGCTCCTGCGCGAATGCTCGCGCATGCTCGGCGTGGACGACCTGGCCCTGCTTGAGGAGAGCCTGGCCTCCCTGGCGCGCAAGAAGCGCGTGCACATAGAGGACCTGCCGGAGCAGGGCGTGGAGCGCGCCGTGTTCCTCATGTCCAGCTACCGGGCCGAGCGCGAGATCTCCCAGCGGCTCTTCGGCCTGGTGAGCCACCCGGCCCCGGTGTCGGAAGCCAAGATCCGCTCCATCATGCCGAAGATCGAGGCCAGCCTGGGCTTCGGGCTCTCGTCCGAGCAGCGCTCGGCCGTGCTCAACGCCTGCGTGCACAAGGTGTTCATCATCACCGGCGGGCCCGGCACGGGCAAGACGACCATCACCAGGGCCATCGTGGCCGCCCTGAACGAGGTTGGCCTGAAGGTGAAGCTGGCCGCGCCCACGGGCCGCGCCGCCAAGCGCCTTTCCGAGGCCACGGGCGAACAGGCCCAGACCCTGCACCGCCTGCTGCTCTACTCGCCGGAGCACGGCTTCTACCACTGCGAGGACCAGAAGCTCACGGCCGAGGCGCTCTTGGTGGACGAGGTGTCCATGCTGGACGCCGGGCTCTTTTTGGCCCTTTTGCGCGCCCTGCCCGTCACCTGCCGGCTCATCCTGGTGGGCGACGTGAACCAGCTGCCATCCGTGGGCGCGGGCAACGTCCTCTCCGACCTCCTCGACAGCGGCCGCGTGCCCAAGGCCGTGCTTTCGCACATCTTCCGCCAGGCGCAGGAAAGCTCCATCGTGGTCAACGCCCACCGCTTCAACGCGGGCAAGCCGCCCATACCGAGCGAAAAGGAGCCGCCCGAGGCCGACTTCTTCTGGATTCCGCAGGACAGTCCGCAGAAGGTGCAGGAGATGATCCTGGAGATGGTCACCGCGCGCATTCCGGAGCGCTACGGCCTGAACCCCAGCCGCGATGTGCAGGTGCTGACGCCCATGCACAAGGGCGAGGTGGGCACCAGCGCCCTGAACCAGCTGCTGCAGGAGCGCCTGAACCCGCGCCGCGGCCCGGAGCTCAAGCGCGGCTACGCCACCTTCCGCCCGGGTGACCGCGTGCTGCAGCTGCGCAACAACTACGACAAGGAAGTGTTCAACGGCGACCTGGGCTGGGTGCAGGACGTGGACCAGGAGGAGGGGGCGCTGTCCGTCGACTTCGACGGCAACCTCGTGGCCTTCGACGCCACGGAGCTGGAAGACCTGACCCTGGCCTATGCCGTCAGCGTGCACAAGTCCCAGGGCTGCGAATACCCGGCCATCGTGGTGCCCGTGGTCACCCAGCACTATGTGCTGCTGATGCGCAACCTGCTCTACACGGCCCTGACCCGCGCCCGCAGGCTGGCCGTGTTCATCGGCTCCGAAAAGGCCTTGGCCATGGGCCTGGCCAACACCACCTCCGGCCAGCGCATGACGCACCTGAAGCACCGCATCCGCAACATCTTCACGGGCAATCTGCTCGGCTGAGCCCATTTCCCGACCTGCGGCCCTTCACAAGCATACGCCGAGTGCGTATTGTCCCAGCATGCCCATCAGCGACGATATCGATCCGCACCACACAAGGAGAGCGCCATGCTGAGCAAGAAGATGGAAAAGGCCTTCAACGACCAGATCAAGTGGGAGTACTTCTCGGCCTATCTGTACCTGTCCCTGTCCGCCTACTTCACCAACACGGGCCTGCCGGGCTTCGCCAACTGGATGGACGTGCAGTTCCAGGAGGAGCAGTTCCACGCCCGCCGCATGTTCGACTACGTGAACGAGAAGGGCGGCCGCGTGACCCTGCAGGCCATCGACGCGCCCCAGAACACCTGGAAGTCGCCCCTGGCGGCCTTCGAGTTCGCCCTGAACCACGAATACGCCGTCACCAAGCGCATCAACGACCTCATGACCCTGGCCCAGAAGGAGAATGACCACGCCTCGGCCATCTTCCTGCAGTGGTTCGTGTCCGAGCAGGTGGAAGAGGAAGCCAGCTTCGGCGACACCGTGAACAAGCTGAAGCTCGTGGGCGATGGCGGCGGCCTGTTCCTGCTCGACCGCGAGCTGGCCACCCGCGTGTTCGTCCAGCCCACCGTGGCCTAGGAGCGCAGGGCAGGGGAGCAGTCTCAGTCCCGGTCAGGTGCGGTCTGCAGAGACGGCACCACTGGACCAGTGAACAACAGGAATCGTCCCGGGTGCGTATGGTGCATCCGGGACGTTTTCGTTGCAGCGAAGCTGGCTCCGCGCTTGCCGGGGAGGTCCCCCTCTACGCCGCGTCGGCCGGCACGGGGCTGGCGGGCGCGAAGACCTTGGGCTGCTGCGATGTGCCCAGGGGAGGCCGGCGGTCCCAGGCGTACACATTGCCCGGCATGGACTTGGCGTATTTCTTCACGTGGGCCGCACGCTCGCCGATTTCCAGCAGGGTGCAGGGGCCGCCGATCTCCAGAATGCCGATGGACAGCGACACGAGGGGGTAGGTGCGCTCCACGCCGTCGCGGCCGGTGGCCAGCACATTGCCGCGCTGGCGGTCCTGCAGGCAGTAGCAGGTGCGGATGAGCCGCTTGAAGCAGCGCGTGGCGGCCAGGCAGATGCGCTCCACGTTGTTCGGATGCGTGAGCATGACGAAGTCGTCGCCGCCGATGTGGAAGAGCTTGTCCGAGGCTTCGCCGAAGCGCCGCACGGAGTGGTCGAGGATGTCCGCCGCGAGCTTGATGACCCGGTCGCCGTTCTTGAAGCCGTACGTGTCGTTGTAGACCTTGAAGTTGTCCAGGTCGGCGTAGGCGATGGCGAAATGCCTGCCGGCGGTGATGCCCGCCTCCACCTCGCGCTCCAGGGTGACGTTGCCGGGCAGACCGGTGAGGGGATTGGTGCCCTTGGCCATTTCCACCTGCACGTGGGCCAGGGTGTTCAGCAGTCGCTGCACGGTGACGATGCCCAGCACCTGGCCCTGGCGGGTGACGATGATGTCGTCGTAAGCCTTGATCTTCTCGCGCTGCATGGCGGACTTGGCAGTCTGCTCCACCGGGGTGGATTCGTCCACGATGAGCGGGTGGCGGTCCATGATGGCGTCGATGGGGCGCTTGGAGTAGAGGGCCGCGCCGAACTGGCCGGAGAGCTGGCGGTTGAGCTGGTATTCCATGATAAGCCCCACGGGCGTCTCTTGCTCCTGGTCCACGACCACGATGCTGGCGTGCTGGCGGCAGGTGTCGAAGCAGTGCTGGGCCTCGGGCACCAGGGTGCCCTGGCGGCGCGTCTGGGCGGCCTCCACCAGGTTGCCGATGGGCATGAGGCAGGTGGTGATGACGCGCGTGGGGTCCTGGGGCTTGCGCAGGTACGCGGTATCGAGGGAGAGGGCGGGTTTGGGCGCCGCCGGCCGGGCCAGGTAGTAGCCCTGGCCGTAGTGCACGCCGATGTCTATGAGACACGCGGCCTGCGCCTGGGACTCGATGCCTTCGGCGATGATCTTGGAGCCGATCTTGTCGGCGAAGGTGACGAAGGTTTCGATGAGGGCGCGCTTCACCGGGTCCTTGTCGATGCCCTGGATGAGGCTCATGTCGATCTTGATGAACTCCGGCCGTATCTGCGCAACGCTGGTGAGGCCGGAGTAGCCCGCCCCGGCGTCGTCCACGGCCACCAGGTAGCCCTGGCTGCGGTAGTGGTCCAGGGTGCGGTGGAACAGGGCGAACTCGTTGATGCTGTGGCGCTCGGTGATCTCGAAGACGATGTTCTCCGGCGCGAGGCCAACCTCTTCAAGAAGTTCCAGTGTCTTGCCGTGGGTGAACTCCGGGTCGGCCATGGTCTTTGGGTGGATGTTCAAAAAGAGCTTCTGCCCCTGGGCGATGGTTCCCAGGCAGCGGATGGCGCGCTCGCGGCAGAGGCGCTCCAGGGCGAAGAGCTTGCCGCTCTGCTCGGCGAAGTCGAAGAGCACCGCGGGCGACTGGAAGGCGCTGCCCTCGGGCCCGCGGGCAAGGGCCTCCCATGCCAGTATGGTGCCGCTGGCGAAGTCGGCGATGGGCTGGAACAGGGCGCGCACCTTCTTTTCGTGCAGAATGGCGTTGAATTCGGCCGAGAGGGAGAGCTGGCTCAGGTCCAGGCGCATCTTGGCGCGCAATCTGGCCTCGCCCACGGCCTGGAAGAGCCTGGCCTCGCGGCCGGCTCCGGCAAGGTCCTTCGATCCCTCGTGCCGGGCGCAGCCGAAGCCGAGGTCCAGCTCGCGCCCGGCCCAGCGCAAGAGGTGGGCGTTGGCCTCGCGCTGGGCGATGAGCTTGATCTCGTAGGCCGTGTCGTGCTGCGAACGCGGGTCTCCGCCACGGGCGGGCCAGCAGAGCAGGTACTCGCCGGGCTCCAGCGGCATGCACGCCGGCGAGGTGTGCAGCCGCTCGGAAACGGCCCGGCGCAGCACCGCGGTCAGCTGGGTCTCGATCTCCTGGGCCAGCTCGCGCCCGTAGAGTTCGCGCAGCAGGGCGAAGTCGCGCACGTTGATGAGCAGGATGTCGAAGTCCTGGCCGCCGCGGATGAGCTCGCGCAGGCGATTGGGCGGCGGAGAGGGGGGCTCCAGGGGGTTCTGGAAGGCGCTGTGCAGAGTGTTGGAACGCAGGCGCTTGAGCACGGTTTTGAGCATGGGCGGGACCTCTGTTTTGTGCGGCGTGTCGGTGCCGGGCAGGAAACTAGTCCATTGCGCGGGGCGATGTGTGACGCGGCGGTGACGGGCGGGTGATGATTCGCGCACCTGCGCGCCGCAAAAGAAAAGGCCCGGAGGCGGCGTGCGCTTCCGGGCCTTTGGCGATTCGGGAGAGTTGCGGCTAGCGGTAGTACAGGTTGCGGCCGCCCATGGTCAGGAAGGCCTGATGCAGGTTGCCGCGCACCTCGGTGCGGTTCCAGATGTCCTGGATGTGCCCGCGCGACAGGGCCTTGTACGCGCTGTGGTAGTCGGGGGGGATGTCCATGCCCGTGGTCTCGCGGATGACGCCGGGGCCGGCGAAGCCCAGGCGCGAGCTGCGCACCGCGTACTGGTAGGGCGAGCAGCCCAGGAAGCTGGCCACAGGGCCGGCGTAGGAGTTGGTGTCGTACAGCACGATGTACAGGCCGCCCTCTTCGATGTAGCGGCGCACGGCCATGGTCACGCGGGGCATCTGGATGAGGCCGTTGACGCCCTCCTGGATGCGGATGCCGGCAGTGCCGTGGATGTAGGCCAGGAAGGGCTGGTGGCGCTTTCTGGCCAGGTCCAGGGCGCGGATGAGCTTCTCGCCCTCGGCCGAGCCCACGGTGCCGCCGCGGAAGTTGGCCACCAGCATGCCGCAGGTGAGGCGGATGCCCATGATGCTGGCGTTGAAGGTGACGCAGGAGGACTGCAGGTGCGTGGTCTCCTTGGCCTTCTGGATGCGCTCGTCGAACTTGGGGAAGTTCGTGGGGTTGCCCGCGGCGATGGACTGGTTGAACTCGCGCACGGAGCCGCGGTCGAACACGTTGGCCATGTACCACTGGTATTCCATGGGGAAGTGGTAGCCGCAGGAGGGGCACACGCCGGCGAATTCACCGAACAGGTCGCGGGCCCAGATGTCCAGGCAGCCGCGCGTGGCCGAGTGCGGGCAGGAGACCTCGCGGTCCTCCAGGGACTTGGGGCTCACGTACATGTGCCCGCCGGATTTGCCCGTGTCGCGCGCGGGCTCGGAGAGGCAGGTGAGGGCGGACTCGTCGCCGCCGGCGCCCCACTGGGGAATGCCCAGCATTTCCATGGCCTGGCAGGTCATGCGGTCCATGCGGCTGGTCACCACGTGGATCTCGTCGGTGACGTCCGTGGCCACGCGGGCGATCTTTTTCTGGTAGCGCTTCAGGATCTCGAAGCGCACGGTGGAGTAGATGGAGAAGAGGAACTCCATGTACTTGGCGGCCAGGCGCTCGAAGATGCCGCGCTTGTCGATGAAGGCCTGGCGCGACATCCTGCGGTACTTCTGGTAGCGCTTCCACACCAGGTGCTCGCGGTCGGCCGGGGCGAGCTCCCAGCGCACGATGACGTCCTCGCCCACCTGCCTGCGCTTGGAGCCGCGCATGGCCAGCCGGCGCAGCAGGCTCACGCTCTGCACGCCCACGAACACCTCGTCCGTGGCGCGGATGACCGAGGCGCGCAGCATCTTGAAGAAGTCGAAGTGCTCGTTTCTCGCACCCAGGGGCGGCTCCTGCAGCACGCCATCCACGTAGCCGTTGCGCAGGTTGTCCTGGGCGGTGATCTGCTGGTGCTTGGCGCACTTCTCAATGAGGTCCGGGGTGGCGCGGGTGAGGCCGTGGAACTTGCATTCGATGGCCGCGGCGCCCTCGGGCGAGATGACGGAATAATAGCCGTGGGAGAACATGAGCCGCTTGTCGGCCAGGGCGATGGCTTCGGCGCCTCCGCTGCCGCCCCACTGGGGAATGCCCAGCATTTCCATGGCCTGGCAGGTCATGCGGTCCATCTTGCTCGTCACCACGTGGATTTCGTCGGTGACGTCCGTGGCCATGCGGCTGATCTTCTTCTGGTAATGCTTGAGGATTTCAAAGCGCACGGTGGAGTAGATGGAGAAGAGGTACTCCATGTACTTGGCCGCCAGGCGCTCGAAGATGCCGCGCTTGTCGATGAAGGCCTGGCGCGACATTTTGCGGTACTTCTGGTAGCGCTTCCACACCAGCAGTTCGCGGTCGGCCGGGGCCAGCTCC
>JACRDI010000038.1 GCA_016218665.1 Desulfovibrio sp.
CTTGCTGCAGGACAAACAGCCTGTTCGGTAGTGAAAGTATTTGGGAACCCTGGCAGCTGGAGACTGGATTCACAGCCTAACATGTCCAAAACAAATAAAATTTAATCAATCCCTTGACCGGGGTCAAGGGGCGGAGCCCCTTGCCTGGGCCTGGGGGCGACGCCCCTGGGCGGAGTTCACGGAGCCAGGCCTACTGCTGCCGGGGCACCCAGATGCGGAAGGTGGAGCCCTGGCCGGGCTCGCTCACCGCGCCGATGCGGCCGCCGTGCTGGTCCACGGCCTTCTTGGCGATGAACAGGCCGAGGCCCGTGCCGCGCGAGCCCTTGGTGGAGAAGAACACGGAGAAGAGCCGCGCCAGGGTGTCGGGCTGCATGCCCACGCCGTTGTCCTCGATCTCGAAAAAGACGCCGCTGGCGTCGGGCCGAACGCGGAAGGCGACCTCGTGGGCGGGCTTGGTCTTGTCGTCGGCGCAGGCGTCCACGGCGTTTTCGAGGATGTTCACCAGCGCGGCGGAGAGCACCACCTCATCCACCATGAACTCGCCCAGGTTGGCGGGGATCTCCGCGCTGAAGGCCACGCCCTGCTTTTCGGCCTTGGGGGCCACGGCCTCGGCCACCTGGGAGGCGAGGTCGGCGGCGGGCATGGCGCGCAGCTGCAGCTCGCGCTTCTTGGCGTAGAAGAGGATGTCGAGCACCATGCCGCGGATGCGGGAGATGAGTCCGGTGACCTTCTGCCAGCCGGAGTCGATCATTTCCTGGTTGCCGCTGCGCAGGCCCGCGTTGACCTTGTACACGCCGCCGTCCAGCGCGGTGAGCAGGCCCTTTATGCCGTGGGAGAGCGAGGCGATGAGCATGCCCAGCGAGGCCAGGTGGTCCTGCATGCGCGCCAGTTCGGTGATGTCGGTGGCCATTTCCATGACGCCCTCGATCTCGCCCAGGGCGTTGCGGATGGGCGCGGTCCACACGACCACGTTCATGGTCTGGCCGTCCTTGCCGCGCACGGTGAGCTCGCTCTGGTGGGGCTGGCCGTCCTCGAAGGTCTTGAGCGTGGGACAGCCGAAGCAGGGGCGCTCGGTTCCGCAGTAGGCCTGGTAGCAGAAGCCGCCCTCCGGCGCGCCGAACTCCTGCCGGAAGCGGCGGTTGGCGGCCTGTATGCGCAGGTGGCGGTCCTGCACGGTGATGAAGCAGGGGGCCTCGTCGAAGAGCTGCTGGTAGCGCTGGCGGGTGGTGTGCAGTTCGTCCTGCAGGCGCTGCACCTCGCTGGCCTCCACCAGCATTTCGAGCACCAGCTCCACCTGCCCGCCCGCGCCGCGGATGGGCGCGGTGTGCACGGTGACGGCGGCCAGGGTCTCGTCGGGTCCGAAGAGCCCTTCGCGGCTTTTCTGGGCCTGGCCGGTGCGCAGGGTGCGGGCAACGGGGCTTTCCAGCCCCTCTCCGCTGGCCCCGGCGTAGATGGCGAAGCCCGGCTGGCCCACGCGGTCGCCCAGGCGCTCGCGGTAGAGCCTGTTCACCGAGACCACGCGCTGGTCGCGGTCCTGTATGGACACGAGGCAGGGCAGGGCGTTGAACATGGCGAACTCGCCGGAGATCTCCCCGGCCAGGCCGCCCATGGCCTGGGCCAGGCCCTCCACGGCGTCGCGCGCGGCGTTGCGGCGTTCCATCTCCACCAGTTTTTCGGACTGGCTGCGCACGAGTTCTTCAAGGTTCTCGGTGTACTCGCGCATGCGCCGGCGCAGGGCGATCTTGTCCTCGGCCCGCTTGAGGGCGATTTCCAGCACCTCGGGCCCGGCGGGCTTGGAGATGAAGTCGCAGGCGTCGAGCTTGAGGCCCTGCACGGCCACGTCCATGTCGCCATGGCCGGTGACGAGGATGACCTCGGTGTCCGGGCTGTCCTTTTTGATGCGCCGCAGGAGTTCCAGCCCGTCCATGCCGGGCATGCGGATGTCCGTGAGCACCACGGGCGGCCGCACGCGGCGGAAGACCTCCAGGGCCTCGTCGCCGTTGGCGGCCTGGTGCACGGTGTGGCCCATGTCGGCCAGGGTGATGCCGACCACCTTGCGGATGCCGGCCTCGTCGTCCACAAGCAGCAGTTCCATGCGCTTCCGATGCGCTTGCGCGCGGCTGGTGCGGGGGGATGACGCCGGGCGTGCGCGCCCGTGCTCCCCGTTTTGGGGGAGCCTAGCGCAAACCGCCCCGGAAGTGGAGGGGAAAAACCCCTCCCGCTTACGGCTTGCCGATTGTTTTCTCCACGATCTCCAACACCTGCGCTGGCTCGAAGGGTTTGCTCACCGTGGCCACGGCCTTGCGGATGGCCAGATGGATGCCGGCCAGGCCGCTGATGACGATGACCGGCAAGTCCTTGAACTCCGGCTTCTGGCTGAACTTGCGGTAGAAGCGCGGGCCCCATTCCTCGGGCATCTCCAGGTCCAGGGTCAGGAGGGCCGGGCGTTCGCGCTCCAGCATCTCCATGGCCCCTTCGCCGCCCTCGGCCGAGCAGGTCTCGTAGCCCTTTTCCTTGAAGATGGACACGAGGTACTCGACGATATCCGGATCGTCGTCCACCACCATGATCTTCTTGGCCATGTCACGCCTCCTTGGCTTCGGGGTTGGGGGTTGCGCCGGGCGCGGGGCGCCGTCAGCTCCCGCGCACCGCGTCCGTTTCCAGTATGCGCCGCGCCTCGCGCAGCAGGTCATCCGCCGTGGGCGGCTTCTCCACATATCCGTCGGGCCCGGGCAGGGGGCCGCCCTCCCCGGCGCCGAGCAGCCCCAGCCCGTGCCGGAAGGTCTCGCTCCCCACGGCGGAGACCACCAGAACCCTGGTGGCCGCCAGCTCCGGGTCCCTGCGCAGGGCGGAGAGGAACCGCACTCCGCCCTGGTTGGGCATCATCAGGTCCAGGCTCACGAGGCGGGGCCGGAACTCCTTGAGCTTCCTCAGCCCCTCCTCGCCGTCGCGCGCCGTGGCCGTCTCGAACCCGGCGGACTCGAACACCGCCTTGATGAACAGGCGCAGGTGCATCTCGTCGTCCACCACCAGCACCCGCCCCGGGGACGGCACAGCCCCGGACGCCTCCCCCGCGCTCACGGGGCCCTCCGCTACTCGCCCGCGCGCGGCGGACCGTAGGGGCTCACGTCCACCTTGTCGGGGTGGTTCACGCTCAAGACCGGGCAGGCGCTGCGCAGCACAACCTGCTCGATGGTGCTGCCGAGCATGGCCTTCTCCGGGTCCACGTCCTTGGTGTGGTGGGCCATGACGATGAGGTCGGACTTGTTCTCCCGCGCGTACTTGAGCACCTCCACGTGCGGGGTGCCTTCGCGCAGGGCCACCACGTAGTTGTCGAAGTCGCCCATGTTGGCCAGGTACTTGTCCTGCACCTTCTTTTCCGCCGCGGCCAGCTGCTGCTCGATGTAGGCCTGGCCGGGCTCGCCGCCGCCCATCTCGGAGCCGATGTCCACGCAGTGGAACAGGTGCAGCTTGCAGCCTATCTCCTTGGCCACGTTGCGGGCGAACTGGAAGGCGTAGTCCGAGGGCTTGCTGAAGTCCGTCGCCACCACGATGTTGGCGAAGTACGACCAGCAGGTGACGCAGGGCCGGCTGACGATGAGCACCGGGCAGCGGGCGCTCTTGGCCACCTTCTGCATGGTGCTGCCGGCGATGATGCGGTGGCGCATGGCGCCCACGTCCTCGGCCCGGGTGTGCGCGCCCATGATGATGAGGCTCGCGTCCTCCTTTCTGGCCTTGCGCAGGATCTCGGTGTGGGGCTCGCCGGTGGCGGTCTCGAACACGCAGGAGGGGTGGTCCTTGGCCAGCTTCTCGTAGTACTGGGCCATTTCCTCCTTCACCAGCTGCACCAGGTTGTCGTCCACGTCCTCGCTCTCACCGGTCTTCACGTCGCGGTAGGTGAGGCCGAAGCCCCGGCTGGGCAAGCCGAACACGTGGTACACGTTCAGCCGGGAGCGGTTCTTGCGCGAGAGCTCAAACGCCACGCGCGCGGCGTCGTCGCAGGTGGGGGAAGCCGAGGTGGCGAAAAGGATCTTCTCGAACATGGTGCTACCTCCTTAGGGCACACTCACGCGGGGTGCCATGGAAAGCCAGTTGCCACAGAACGCCCTCGAAGAACTCGAAGAGGGTGCACACCGTCTCGAAGCGGAACTCCTCCACGCGGTCTCCGAAGACAACGTGCCGCAGCAGGCCCAGCGCCAGGGGCACGTCGAGCAGCATCTCCACCTGCCAGCTCTTGAGCTCCACGTCTTCGCCGCCGGGCAGAACGCCCCGCAGCACGTGGTAGATATCAAGCCTGGGCGGGCCGGGATGTCCGATCAGCTCCACCACGCGCGAGAACTCCAGGCGTTCGAGTCCGGCCGGCCGGCAGTCCGCCTCTGGCCATGAGGCGTATCGCTCGGCGAGGTCCGGGGCGAAGTCGCTCAGGCGCTGCAGCACGGGGTAGGCGATGAGCAAGCGCAGGAAGGAGCGCAGGCTCACGCCCTGTGCCAGCACCACGCGAGCGCCCAGGACCCCCAGGGGGTCCTCGATGCGTTCGCCGTGGTGATCCAGCAGCGTGCCGTCAATTCCCAGTATGACTTCGTCCATCTTACTCTACATCCCAGGAGTGCTTTTGCGTTGAAGACTGTCGAATACGGTTATCTTCTTATTAGATGTGGAGTTTTGCGTCAACGTTGTACGGATGAAATTGACAAAGTATAAAATCATACAATGCAACTTTATTATCCTAGCTTCCAGGTATGAGAATAATAAATTCACTTCCATCGCCATTGTTGCTTGCAACATGGATGCTTCCGCCATGGGCTTCAACGGTCTTTTTCGTGGTCATAAGGCCCAGCCCGCTGCCATGCGCGCCCTTGGTGCTGAAGAAGGCCGTGAACAGGCTGTCCCGGTCGGATTCCGCAATGCCGCAGCCGTTGTCGCGCACGCTGTAGCCCACGCCGCCGCCGGGCAGGGCCTCCACCCGCAGCAGCACCCGCCCGCCGGGACGGCAGCCGGGTTCCCCCTCGCCCCCTTCCCCCCTTTCCGCGGGGGCCGGGCCGAAGCCCGCGGCGGCGCAGGCGTCCAGCGCGTTGCCCACCAGGTTCAGCAGGCAGCGGTGCAGGGCCTCGGCGTCGATGTTCGCCCGGGGCAGCCCCTCCGGGGCGTCGAGCTCCAGGGCGACGCCCATGGCCTGGGCCTGGGGCCGCAGCAGTTCCGCCACCTGGCGGGCGGGCAGGGCGGGGTCCGTGGGCGCGGGGTGCAGCTCCTCCGGCCGGGCGAAGCGCAGCATGTCCAGCGAGAGGCGCTTGAGCTTGCCCACGTTGGCCTCAAGCATCTCCCAGCCTTCCTCAAGGTAGGAGCGGCGGTCTTTCTCCTGCCCCTGGCGCAGCAGGAACAGGCTGCCCTCCAGCCCGCTGGCCATGTTCTTGATGGCGTGCGACAGCCCGGCCACGGTCTGGCCCACGGCGGCCAGGCGCTCGGCGTCGATGAGCTGGCGGGTCTTCTGCTCCACCATCTGCTCCAGCTGTTCCGTGTGCTCGCGGATGGCCCGGCGCATGGCCCGGCGCTCCCGCGCGCGGGAAAGGGCTATGTCCAGGGCGTCGTCGCGGATGGGCTTGGTGACGAAATCCGCGGCGTCGAGCTTGATGCCCTGGATGGCCAGGTCCATGTCTCCGTGGCCGGTGATGAGGATGACTTCGCACTCCGGGTCCAGGGCCTTGATGGCCTGGAGCAGCGCCAGGCCGTCCATGCCGGGCATCTTGATGTCGGTGAGGACCACGGGCGCGGGCTGGGCCCGGAACTGGGCCAGGGCGTCCTCGGCGTTCTCGGCCGTGCGCACCCGCCAGCCCGCGTCGGCGAGCGTCAGGGAGAGCACCCGGCGGATGCCCTCCTCGTCGTCCACCAGCAGCAGGGACTTGGGTTCGCCGGCGCGGGTCATTGTTCGCCGCCTCCTTCGGTCCCGGCAGGGGCATCGGCCGGCCGGCCCTTATTCGATCGACGGTCCGACGATCGGCCTTCATTCGACCGGCCTTCCGGCGCCTCCCCCAGCACGGGCAGGTCGATGACGAAACGGGTGCCATGGCCGGGCTCGCTCTCCGCGCGGATGGCTCCGCCGCAGTCCTGGATGATGCCGTAGCTGATGGAAAGCCCCAGACCCGTGCCCTTGCCCACGCGCTTGGTGGTGAAGAAGGGTTCGAAGATTTTTTCCCGCACCCCGGGGGGAATGCCGCAACCCGTGTCGGCTATCTCCACCCGCACGCAGCCCTGGGTCACGTGCGCGGCAAGGGTGATGCGCTTGGGCTCCGCGGGCGAGGGGGCCTCGGCCCCGGCGATGGCGCACGCAGCGCCGCCACCCTGCCGGCCGGCCTTGCCTTCCCACTTTTCCTCAATGGCGTCGCGGGCGTTGATGAGCATGTTGATGAACACCTGCTCCAGCCTGCCCGCGTCGGCCATCACCGGGGGCAGGTCCGGGGCGATGTCCTGCACGACCTCGATCTCGCGCAGCTTGAGCTGCTGGCTGAAGATGTCCAGGGCGCGCTTCAGGATGCCGCCCGCGTCCACGGGTTCGAGCTTCATCTCCGGCTTTCTGCCGAACTCGCGCAGGTGGTTGATGATCTTGCTGGCGCGGTCCACGTGGCCGTCGATTTCCTCGGAAAGCGTGGCCAGGATGTCGCGGGCCAGTTCCTCGCCCCGGTCTATCTTGCGGCGGATGAAGCTGGACGCGGTCTTGATGACGGACAGGGGCTGGTTCAGCTCGTGGGCCATGCCCGTGGCCATCTCACCCAGGGTGGCCATCTTGGAGGCCTGGATGAGCTGCTGCTCGGTCTCAAGGCGCTTGGTCATGTCGCTGGTGGTGACGAGGAGCACCTTCTGCCCGCCGTACTCCGAGGGCGACAGGCGCACGGTGACGAAGAGCCTGCGGCCGTCCTTGGCCACGTTGCTCACGCGGTCGTGCAGGCTCTTCTGCCTCAGCTTCACCCGGTAGGTCTCGCGGTCGTCCTCCGGGAAGAGCGACAGGAAGCTCGCCCCCAGCAACTCGGCCCGGTCGAAGCCGTACACCGGCTTCACGCTCTCGTTGCAGTCCAGGATGGCCAGGCTGCCCTCGTCCAGCACGAACACCGGATTGGGGATGTTCTTGAAGATGGCCAGGTACTTGCGCTCGCTCTTTTCGAGCTTGTCCTCCAGCTGCTTGCGGCTGGTGATGTCCAGGCACATCTCCATGGCCGCCACCACCTGCCCCTCGGCGTTCTTGATGGGCGAGCTGGTGACCAGCCAGTGGCGGATGGTGCCGTCGGCGTCCAGACCGGACTCCTCGCTGGTGAAGGAGAGGCCCGTGTCGAAGCTCTTCTCCACCGGGCAGTTGGGGCACTTCTCGCTTCTGCCCTTGTAGGCGTGGTAGCAGGTGTCGCCGGGCTTGGGGCGGAACTTCTCGCGGAATTCCTGGTTGTAGCGCAGAAGGCGGAAGTTCCTGTCCTGCACGGTGATGATGCACGGCACCAGGGAAAAGAGCGTCTGGTACTCGTCGCGCTGGCGGTTCAGCTCAATCTGCTTGTCGCTGATGCTCTTGCCCATGCGCTCGATGGTGTGCACCAGGGTGCCCATCTCGTCGGGTTGGTCGATGTCTATCCTGGTGCACTGGCCGCCCTCGGCGATGAGCTGCGCGCCGGTGATGAGCTTGCGGATGGGACGCATGACGAAGCGGCCCATGAACACGGAGATGGCCAGGCCCATGCCGAAGAGCACGATGACGGTGAAGGCCACGCTGCGGTTCTGGAAGGAGCTGATCTCGCGATCCGTGGCCTCCAGCGAGAGCACCACGTCGATGGCGCCCAGGACCTTCTTGTCCGCCGGGTGGAAGTGGCAGCCCTCGGAGCAGCCTTCCTCGTTGTGGATGGGGCTTATGATGCCCAGCATCCGCTGGCCCGAGGCGTCGGAAAAGATGCGGGTGCGGCTCTCCAGGGGCACGTCGTGCGGCGGGTTGGCCGACTGGTGGCACACGTGGCAGGCCTGGCTCTTTATGTCCGTCACGGTGTCTATCTCGCGGCGGATGTTGGAGAACTTGATCTGCCCTTCCTTGTTGTACACGCGCACGGCCTGGATGCCCGGCTGGGAGCCGATGTTGGTGATGATCTGGTTCAGGTCGTCGCGGGAGTTGACCATCATGGCGTAGCGCGTGCCGAGCTTGATGGTGGTGCCGAGGCGGTCGGCCTCGCTCACCGCGTAGCTCATGAGGATTTCTTCCTGATGACTGATGGCGAAATAGGACAGCGCGGCCACGCTCAAGACCAGGGTGCTTCCCGCGGTGGCGATGAGCTTGAGCACCAGGCTCTTCTGGATGATGCTCCACGGGTTGCGCATGGCCGGCCCTCTGGAGATGCTGCCCGCGCGTGCCGCGCGGGCGGTTTCCGGCCCGGAGCCCCGCCTGCATCAGGCTGCCCCGGGCCGGATGCGGATCGTCAGCGCTTGTGGCACTGGCCGCAGGCCACGGGGCCCTTGCCCTTGGCCTGGTGGCAGCCGATGCACTGCTTGTGGTAGGCGCGGGTGAGGGCGGTGCCCTTGCCCTGCACCTTCAGCGCGTGGCAGTCGGCGCAGGGCGTGCCCTCGGTGGAGGCGCTCCTGTCGATCTTGCCGTCCTTGCCGCCATGGTGGCAGACCACGCAGTCGGCGAGCTTGGCCTTCTCGTTGTGCTGGTCGTGGTTGAACTGGGCCGGCGGCCGGGTGAGCTTGTTGCCGTAGGCCGCCGGGGCCAGGGTTTTCATGTCCTGCTGCGCGGGCGCGAGCTGGGCGCAGGCCAGTACGAGCGCAAGCGCAAGCAGAACCGGAAGGGTGCGGTTCATGGATAATTCCTCCTATGCAGCGGGTTTTACCATGCACTCGTAAATGATATCGCTCAAGAATTTCAAGTCCATTCCCAGCTTGTGGTGGTGGATGATGTCGTGCAGACCGCCGTGACAGTTGTGGCAGGGGGTGATGACGGTCTTGACGCCCCTCTCGGCCGTGGCGGCCAGTTGCCGGGCCTTGACCTCGTTTCCGGCCACGCGCTGGTTTTTGAACGGCGGCCCGCAGTTGATGACGCCGCCGCCCGCCGCGCAGCAGAAGTTGTGCTCCTTGTTGGGGTGCATCTCGATGATGTCGCCGTCCACCAGGAAGCGGGTGACCTCGCGCAGCTTGTCCTCAAGCCCGCGCCCGCGCACGATGTTGCAGGGGTCCTGCACGGTGACCGGGCCGGGGAACTTCTTGGCCAGCGTGATCCGGCCCTGCTGGATGAGTTCCCAGTAGAACTCCACGGCGTGCATCACCGGCACGGGGTGCCAGCGCCAGCCCAGCCAGCGGTTGCCCACGTCGTACACGCTGCGGAAGGCGTGGCCGCACTCGCCCATGACGATGCGCTTGACCTTGAGCCGCTGGGCGCTTTCGAAGTGTCTGCGCTTGAGCCGGCCCATCATCTCGAAGTCGCCCGTGAACATGCACATGTCGGAGTTGTCCCAGCCCGGGTGCGCGGGCATGGTCCAGTCCACCCCGGCGGCATGCATGATGGCCGCGGCCTGGTAGATGAGCTGGGTGCGGAACTTGGGCTCCGGCGCGATGACCGAGTAGTAGATGTCCGCGCCTTCCTTTTCCAGCGGGATGCGCAGGCCGGGGAACTCCTCGCGGGCTTCGTCCTCCTGCCACTGGAGCGAGTCCGTCCACTCGACGTCCTTCACCCACATCTGGTTGTACACCGCGCTGTGGCTGTGGGCGGTGTCCTGGATGTACTGCGGGGTGACGCCCAGCTTGTGGCAGATGCGCCGCACCGTGCTCATGATGTAGCCGGTGTCCACCCCTATGGGACAGAAGTGCACGCAGCGGCGGCACAGGTTGCACTCGGTGTAGGCCAGCTGGGCCATGCCGTAGATGAAGTCCGCATCCACGCGGCCGCCGGTCTTGAGGAGCACGCCCATGGTCTGGTGCACCTTGCCCGCCGGGGTGAAGCTGGGGTCGTCCGGGTGCGACTGGGAGAAGTGGCAGGCCTCCGCGCACAGGCCGCAGCGCATGCAGGTCTCCGAGTACGCCTTGAGCCGCGCGCCGGTTTCGCCGCTGATGACGGCGTTCACTATCCTCTCGATCTTCTCGGGCGTGAGTTTGCTGACCCCGCGCCTGAGCCCGACGTCTTCAATGAGTCTTTCCGCAATGCCCATGATGCTGTCCTCCTTTGGATCCGGCCGGTCTGTTCCGGCTGCCTGGCTGTCTGGCCTGGGGCGTTACCAGTCCCGCGCATGGCGCACGCCGCCGAACTCCGACCCCATGTAGGCCCGGGTGAACGCGGCGAAGACCATGTGCGAGAGGCGGGTGAAGGGAATGGCCGCGAGCATGATCTCGCCCGCCACCACGTGCAGGATGATCATGAGCTCGTAGCCGCCCACCTGGTGGTAGGCCAGAAAGCCCGTCAAAAACGGGGCCAGCACGATGACGAGCGCCAGCCAGTCCTGGCCGGTGGTGATGTAGCGCACCTCGGGCTGGGCCAGCCTGCGGCCGGCGAAGTACAGGCAGGCGGCGATGACGACGAGGGTCATGACGTCGGCCACGTTGTCCGGCAGGCTCGCGTAGCTGATGCCGAAGAACTGGTCCCAGAGCATGACGTGGGCCGCCAGGAAGATGGGCCCCACGAGGAGGCAGACGTGGAAGGCGAAGGTGGCCACGGTCATGGCCGGGCTCTTCCGCCAGCCCAGGGCGTTGAAGGGGATGAGCCAGTTGACGATGGAGCGGAGCGAAAAGCCCCAGTCCATGAAGGCCAGCGACGAGGCGTCCTTCTTTTTCGCCAGCTGATACATGGAAACAAGCCGCCAGGCCGAGCCCAGGAGGAAGATCCCCCAGGCGGCCCAGGCCAGCGGCCCGGTGACGAATTCATACGCGGCGTTCATGTATGCGTCCCTCCTTGGCGGTTCACGCCTGGCCCACATCGGCCACAATGCGCAGGGCCGTGCCCTTGTCGATGCCGCGGATGAGCAGCTTCCTGCCGTCCGGGCTGAAGGCGGGCTCGAAGACCTTGTCGAACTCCCGCTGGAACACGCGGCCGTCCACCACCCGGGTCTGCCTGTCGCCCTTGGCCACCTTCACGGCCACGTGGCCGCCGGCCGGGCTCACCACGGGCGTCCAGGCCATGTCCCAGGTGCCGGGCCAGATGCCGCCATCCACCATCACCTGCCAGTCGGCGTTGTCCACGCAGCCCAGCGCCGCCACGCAGGCGCCGTCGCTGGCGCCGTCGCGGCCCACCACAAGGTCCGTCACCACCGGGAAGCGCGCGCCCCAGGGCTTGCCGTTCACGGCCACGGTGAAGGCGCCGAACTCCGGCGCGACGATGGCCGCCATGCTCTTGCCATCGGGGCTGAACTGCTGGTGCCAGCACTGCATGAACCTGGGCTCCCAGATGATCTGGCCGTCCTGCGCCATGCCCCACAGGCCCTTTACGCGCACCGGGGCCGCCACCTTGCCCGTGGCCGGGTTGAAGCGCGGCTCCCACACGCAGGCGTAATTCTCACCCCAGAGTTTGCCGTCCACGGCGATGGAATAGTCGTACAGGCTCAGGCGCACCTGCGCGGCCACATGCTGGCCTTGCGCGTCGAAGGCCGGGGTCCAGCAGTTCATGAAGCGGGCGTCCCAGCTCTGGCCGTTCACGGCCACGCCGAACACGCCCTTCTGGAAGGCCTCCAGGTCCGCCGGCTTGAGGGATTCCAGCTGGACCACGGCCGCCGCGGACTTGCCGTCCGCGGAGAGCACGCACTGGTTGGCGTTCTCGTACAGCGTCTCCCAGGGCGCGCCGTCGATGCACAGGCCGTACTCGCCCCCGCTCTGCACGCAGGCGGCGATGACCTCGCCCCCGGCGGAGAACTGCGTGCCCCAGAGGTAGTCGAAGCTCTCCTCCCAGGGCTCGCCGTCAACGGCCAGGGTCCACATGCCGTCCTGCTGCACCACGGCGGTGAAGCGGCCATCCGGGCTGAAGCGCGGGTACCAGGCTTTGTCGAAGGGGTTTTCCCACTGTTCGCCGTTCACCAGGGCCGTGAAGCCGCCCTCCTCCAGGCTGGCCAGGGCGGCCACGCGCTCCCCGTCCGGAGAGGCGTGGAACTCCTCCACCCAGGCGACACCCTCCGGCCGCTCCATGGAGGCGAGGATCACGCGTTGACCCGATTCCCAATCCCACAAGGCTGGTGGATGCATGCCGTCCCTCCCCCGCACGAGGTGCGTGCGTCTTGAAGTACTCCTGCTACATTTGTCAGCGTATCAATATCATAGCCATTAAAAGCACACTGCGAGCGCATTTAATCCACACGAGAAAGCTTACTGAATGCAGTTTTCCCTGCAACACTGCCACAGTATTTTTTTTGTGGGAAGCATTTTTTTGAATTTTTTGTTTACATACAGCAAAAGTATGTATAAAATAACAATGCATACAAACACAGTATGAGTTGAAACTATTTTCAAACTTGTGTACTGCATGTGGAAATGGCCGGAACAAAAGGCGAGCATTGCGGTCTGATATGTCCCAACGGCCCGACGGCACAAAGAAATCCGCCGCCCAAGGAGGTCACCCATGCGCCTGACCACGAAAGGCCGGTACGGCATGCGGCTCGTGCTGGACATTGCCCAGCATGAAAAATACGGCCCCGTGTCCATGGCCGAAACCTCCCTGCGCCAGGACATCTCCGCAAAATATCTGGAACGCCTCGTGGGCGAACTGCAGCGCGCCGGACTGGTGAAAAGCCTGCGCGGAAGGGAAGGCGGGCACCTGCTGGCCGTGCCGCCGGAAAAAATCACCGTGGGCGACGTGGTGCGCATACTGGAGGGCGAAAGCTCCCAGCTGGCCTGCAGCCACAACCGGCTGGCCTGCCCGCGCTCGGTGCATTGCCTCACACGGGCCATCTGGGTCGCCGCCGACCAGGCCATGTTCGAAAAGCTCGACTCCGTCACCGTGCGCGACATCATCGAAGACGGGCAGAACTGCCTTTCCAGGAAGGAGGCCGAGCAATCGCGCCTGGCGCGGGGACTGCCCCCGGCACCCGTGCCCGTGCCCGACACCGGAGGGCGCAGAAAGGCCGTGCGGCGCATCCTGCGGCAGCGCCTGGCCATGACCATGAACCGCGCGCCCAGACCCGCCGACGCGCCCAAGAAGATCATGGTGGTGGACGACGACCCGGACATCGTCGACTACCTCGTCACCATCTTCCGCGAACGCGGCTACGACACCTGCTCCGCAAACGGCGGCGTGCAGGCCACGGAGGTCCTCATCAGGGAGAACCCCGATCTCATCACCCTGGATCTGGAAATGCCCGAGGAATGGGGGCCGCGCTTCTATCGCCGGCTCTCGCGCCTGCCGGAGCACAAGCACGTCCCCATCATCGTCATCAGCGGCCTGCCCGGCATCCATCTGGCCATCCCCAAGGCCGTGGCCACGGTGCGCAAGCCCTTCGACCCCGCGGAAGTGCTGGGCCTGGTGGAAAACGCCATCGGCAACCCATAGGGGACGGAAGCGGGGCGCGCGCCGAGGTCCGCAGGGCCCCGCGCCCCGCCGTGTGACGAATCTGGGGGCGCCGCCCCCAGGCCCTGGCAAGGGGCTCCGCCCCTTGACCCCGCCAGGGGGTATGCACCCCCTGGACCCGCGGGGCAACGGAAAGAGGCTGGGCCGAGTTTCACTCGGCCCAGCCTCTTTCCGTTGCGGAAGGTGCGCGGAGATGGCCTCGCCCCCAGACGGTTGCCGAGAACAACCATCTTCCAACTCTCTCCCAAACGGGCTCTTCCCCCCAATCGACCCGCC
>JACRDI010000039.1 GCA_016218665.1 Desulfovibrio sp.
CCTGGCCGACCTCAAGACCCCCGTGGTCCTGGAGTCCCTGGACGTGCCCGAACCGGTCATCGAGGTCGCCATCGAGCCCAAGACCAAGGCCGACCGCGACCTGCTCTCCCAGAGCCTGGCCAAGCTGACCAAGGAAGACCCGTCCTTCCGCGTGAAGGGCGACGAGGAAACCGGTCAGACCCTCATCGCCGGCATGGGCGAGCTGCACCTGGAAATCATCGTTGACCGCCTGCTGCGCGAGTTCAACGTCAACGCCAACGTGGGCGCCCCCCGCGTGGCCTACCGCGAGACCATCACCAAGCCTGCCAAGTGCGACATGAAGCACGCCAAGCAGACCGGTGGCCGCGGCCAGTACGGCCACGTCGTCATCGAGATCGAGCCGAACCCGGCCGGCGGCTACGTGTTCGAGGACGAGATCAAGGGCGGCGTGATTCCCAAGGAATACATCGCCCCCGTGGGACGCGGCATCGAGGACGCCCTGAAGAACGGCATCCAGGCCGGGTTCCCCGCCGTGGACATCAAGGTCAAGCTGGTGTTCGGCTCCTACCACGAGGTCGACTCCAGCGAGCAGGCCTTCTACGTGGCCGGCTCCATGGCCATCAAGGAAGCCGCCGCCAAGGCCGGCCCGGTCCTGCTCGAGCCCATCATGAGCGTCGAAGTGGTCACCCCCGAGGAATACCTCGGCGACGTCATGGGCGACCTGAACAGCCGCCGCGGCCGCGTGAGCAACCTGGAGGCGCGCGTCTCCTCCCAGGTCATCCGCGCCCAGGTGCCCCTGTCCAGCATGTTCGGCTACGCCACGGACCTGCGCTCGCGCACCCAGGGCCGCGCCACCTTCACCATGCAGTTCGACCACTACGAGCAGGTTCCGAACAGCATCGCCGAAGAGATCATGAAGAAGAAATAAGAGGTTCGAAGCCGCGCTCCGCCTTTCCTCTTGACAGAGGCAGGGCGGAGCGCGTATGGCTTCCTTCCTTTGTTTGACAAATATTCCGGGGGTCGGCCTCGGACATCTGGTCAAGAACCAGTAACCCCCAGCATTTCCGCCGAGCCGCAGCTGCCCGAACGCACGCGGCGAGGGGCCGAAAAGCCCCCGGAAACCAAGGAGAGTTTATGGCTGCGATGACGAGCGATCGTATTCGGATCAAGCTCAAAGCCTACGATTACCGCATTCTGGACAAGGCGGTGACGGAAATCGTCGATACCGCCCGCAACACCGGTGCGGCCATCGCCGGGCCTGTGCCCCTGCCCACCAACATCCACAAGACCACCGTCCAGCGCTCCGTTCACGTGGACAAGAAGTCCCGTGAGCAGTTCGAGATGCGCATCCACAAGCGCCTTTTGGACATCCTGGAGCCCACCCAGCAGACCGTCGACGCCCTGGGCAAGCTTTCCCTGCCCGCCGGCGTGGACGTCGAGATCAAGCTGTAGGGGAGGGGAGAGACATGGCAAAAACTCTCGGACTCCTCGGCCGCAAGCTCGGCATGACGCGGATCTTCGCGGATGACGGCACCATCGTGCCCGTCACCCTCATTTCCGCCGGTCCCTGCCCGGTGCTTCAGATCAAGACCTCCGACAAGGAAGGCTACAACGCCCTGCAGGTCGGCTTCGACGCCGTGCCCGAGCGCAAGCTGAACAAGCCTGAGCTCGGCCACCAGTCCAAGGCCGGCAAGGGCTGCTTCCGCCACCTGAAGGAATTCCCCCTTGACGCCGTTGACGGCTACGAAGTCGGCCAGGACATCACGGTCGACATCTTCCAGCCCGGCGAGAAGGTGAAGGTCACCGGCACCTCCAAGGGCAAGGGCTTCCAGGGCGTCATGAAGAAGTACAACTTCCGCGGCCTGAAGGCCTCCCACGGCGCGGAGAAGGTTCACCGCTCCGCCGGTTCCGTTGGCACCAACACCGAGCCCTCCCGCGTGTTCAAGGGCAAGAAGATGGCCGGCCACATGGGCGACGAGCGCGTCACCCTGCCCAGCGTGGAGATCGTCGATGTCCGCCCCGAGGAGAACATCCTCGTGGTCAAGGGCCAGGTGCCCGGCTGCAAGAACGGCTTGGTTATGATCCGCAAGGCCGGGTAGAGGGAACTAATCATGGCAACTGTCACCATATTCGACCAGATGAAGAAGGAAGTGGGCAGCCTCGAACTGTCTCCTGAGATCTTTGAGGTGGAAGTCCGCCCCGAGATCCTGCACTTCGTGGTCCGCGCCCAGCTGGCCGCCAAGCGTGCCGGCACCCACGCGGTGAAGACCCGCGCCTTCGTTTCCGGCGGCGGCAAAAAGCCCTGGAAGCAGAAGGGCACCGGCCACGCTCGCGCCGGTTCCAACCGCTCGCCCGTGTGGCGCGGCGGCGCGATCATCTTCGGCCCCCAGCCCCGCAGCTACGAGTTCAAGGTCAACCGCAAGGTGCGCCGCCTGGCGCTGAAGATGGCCCTGACCTCCCGCCTGCTCGAGGACAACCTCATGGTCCTCAAGGGCATCGACATGCCGGAGATCAAGACCAAGCGCTTCGCCGAGGTCGTCAAGACCCTCGGTTTGGAAAAGGCCTTGATTGTTTTCAAGGAAGCGGATAATAACCTGCTTCTTTCAGCGCGTAACGTGCCCGGCATCAAGCTGCTCCCGGCCGATAAGATCAACGCTTACGATGTGTTGCTCTATCCCAAGCTGGTCATGCTTGAGAGCGCGGCCGTTTCCGTTCAGGAGAGGTTGAAGTAGTATGGACTACACTAAAATCATCATTCGGCCCGTCATCACCGAGAAGGCCAACCTCGCCAAGGAGTACCTGAACCAGGTCTCCTTCGTTGTCGCCCCCAGCGCCAACAAGATCGAGGTCAAGCGCGCCGTCGAGGCCGCCTTTGGCGTCCATGTCGAGGCTGTGAACATCGTCCGCAGGCGTCCCTCTCGCCGTCTCCGCCATGGTCGCACCATCGGCAAGGTGGCGGGTTACAAGAAGGCCTTCGTCACCCTGGCCGAAGGCGACAAAATCGAGTTCTTCGAGGGAGTGTAGCCATGTCCATCCGCAAGGTTAAACCCACTTCGGCTGGACGCCGCTTCCAGACCATCTCCACGTTTGAGGAAGTCACCCGGAGCACCTCCGAGCCGTCCCTCACCGTTGGTCTTACGAAGAAGTCCGGTCGCAACCACTTTGGTCGCATCACCTCCCGTCGCCGCGGCGGCGGGCACAAGCGCCTGTACCGCATCATCGACTTCCGTCGCGACAAGACCGGCATCCCGGCCAAGGTCGCCCACGTGGAGTACGATCCGAACCGCAGCGCCCGCATCGCCCTTCTGCACTACGCGGACGGCGAGAAGCGCTACATTCTGGCTCCCCTCGGTCTCACCGTGGGCGACCAGATCCTCGCCGGCGACACGGCCGACATCAAGCCCGGCAACGCGCTGATGCTGTCCAAGATCCCGGTGGGCACCGTGATCCACAACGTTGAGCTGCACCCCGGCCGTGGCGGCCAGTTCTGCCGCGCCGCCGGCGCCTACGCCCAGCTGGTGGCCAAGGAGGGCGCCTACGCCCTGCTGCGCCTGCCCTCCGGTGAAGTGCGCAAGGTGCTCTCCCACTGCATGGCCACCATCGGCCAGGTGGGCAACATCCACCACGAGAAGATCGCCCTTGGCAAGGCCGGCCGCAACCGCTGGAAGGGCAAGCGCCCCGAAGTGCGCGGCGTCGCCATGAACCCGGTCGACCATCCTCTGGGCGGCGGCGAAGGCAGGAGCTCCGGCGGCCGGCATCCATGTTCCCCGTGGGGCATGCCGAGCAAGGGTTACAAGACCCGCAAGCCGAAGAAGTCGTCCTCGAAGCTCATCGTCAAGCGCCGCGGGCAGAAGTAGGAGTAGAACATGGCCAGATCTATCAAGAAAGGTCCGTTCGTCGACGGTCATCTGCAGAAGAAGATCGACACCTCGAACGAGAACAAGGACCGCCGCGTCATCAAAACCTGGTCCCGCCGGTCCACCATACTTCCGGAAATGGTCGGGCTCACCTTTGCCGTCCACAATGGCCGGAAATTCATCCCCGTGTTCGTCACCGAGAACATGGTCGGGCACAAGCTGGGCGAGTTCGCGCCCACCCGCACCTTCTTCGGTCACGCCGCGGACAAGAAAGCCAAGGGCAAGTAGGGAGCGTAACCAATGGAAGCCAAAGCTATCGCCAAGTACCTGCGCGTTTCCCCGCGCAAGGTGCGCCTCGTGGCGGAGAACATCAAGGGCAAGCCCGTTGAGGATGCGCTGAACATCCTGAAGTTCACGCCCAAGAAGTCGGCTCAGCTCATCAGCAAGGTGCTGTATTCGGCCATCGCCAACGCCGGGCAGATCCCCGGCTGCGACGTGGACGCCCTCGTGGTCGGGAATGTGATGGTGAACGAAGGTCCGACGTGGAAGCGCATCATGCCCCGCGCCATGGGCCGCGCCTACCGGATCCACAAGCGCACCAGCCACATAACCGTCATCGTGAAGGAAAAGTAGGGGGGCGCCATGGGTCAGAAAGTACATCCGATCGGGTTCCGCCTGGGATACAACAAGAACTGGCTCTCCCGCTGGTTCAGCAAGAAGGACTATCCGGCCTTCATGCTCCAGGACGACCAGCTGCGTAAATACGTCAAGAAGAAGCTCTACCACGCCGGTCTCGCCAAAATCGAGATCGAGCGCGCCGGCGGCAAAGTGCGCCTTGTGCTGCACACCGCCCGCCCGGGCATCGTCATCGGCCGCAAGGGCGCCGAGATCGAGAAGCTGCGCGACGACCTGAAGAAGGAGTTCGGCTGCGACATCACCATCGAGGTGAACGAGATCCGCCGTCCCGAGGTCGAGGCTCAGCTGGTGGCTGAAAGCATCGCCACCCAGCTGGAGCGCCGCGTGGCCTTCCGCCGCGCCATGAAGCGCACCGTGGCCCTGTCCCGCAAGTTCGGGGCCGAGGGCATCAAGGTCGCCTGCGCCGGCCGCCTGGCCGGTGCGGAAATCGCCCGCAGCGAGTGGTACCGCGACGGCCGCGTGCCCCTGCACACGCTTCGCGCCGACATCGACTTCGGCTACGCCATGGCCAAGACCACCTACGGCGTCATCGGCGTCCGCGTGTGGGTCTTCAAGGGTGAGATTCTCGACGAGGTAGGTAAGTAACATGCTCGCGCCAAAGAAACTCAAGTTCCGGAAGAAGCAGAAGGGCCGGATCAAGGGTCCTGCCGTCAAAGGCAGCACCATCGCCTTCGGCGACGTGGCCCTGAAGACCCTGGAGCCCGGAAAGATATCGAGCCAGCAGATCGAGGCCGCCCGTATCGCCATCATGCGCCACATCAAGCGCGGCGGTAAGGTCTGGATCCGCATGTTCCCGGACTATCCGGTCACCAAGAAGCCCGCTGAAACCCGCATGGGTTCCGGCAAGGGTTCCCCCGAGGGCTGGGCCGCTCCCGTGCGCGCTGGCCGCATCCTTTACGAAGTGAAGGGTGTGGACATCGAGGTCGCCAAGACCGCGCTGACCCGCGCCATGCACAAGCTGCCCGTAAAGACCGTCATCGTGGTCAAGGAGGTGGCTGAATAATGAACGCCAAAGACATCCGCGCCCTGGACGCCGCCGAGCTGTCCGCGAAGCTGGCCGAGTTCCGCAAGGAGCTCTTCAACCTGCGCTTCCAGCACGCCACCGCGCAGCTGGAGAACACGCAGCGCATCCCCGCTGTGAAGAAAGTCATCGCGCGCATCCTGACCATTCAGCGTCAGCGCGAACTGGGAGCATAAGCCAATGGCCGATACGACGCACGAAAGCAACCGGCGCACCCTGACCGGGATCGTGGTGAGCGACAAGGGCGACAAGACCATCGTGGTCAGCGTCGCCACCCTCGTGAAGCACCCCCTGTTCAAGAAGTACATCCGTCGCCGCAAGAAGTTTATGGCCCATGACCCCAACAACGACTGCGGCATCGGCGATACCGTGACCATCATCGAACATCGCCCCATGAGCGCCCGCAAGCGTTGGCATCTGTCCAAAATTGTTGAGAAAGCGGTGTAGGTGCAGCCATGATCCAGAGCGAAACCAATCTCGACGTCGCCGACAACTCCGGCGCCAAGCTGGTGTCCTGCATCAAGGTGCTGGGCGGCTCCAAGCGCCGCTACGCCTCCGTGGGCGACATCATCGTCGTGTCCGTGAAGGACGCCATGCCCCACTCCAAGGTGAAGAAGGGCGCGGTCATGAAGGCCGTTGTCGTGCGCACCAAGAAGGAAGTGGGCCGTCCCGACGGTTCCTACATCAAGTTCGACAACAACTCCGCCGTTCTTCTGAACAACGCCAACGAGCCCCTGGGCACCCGCATCTTCGGGCCCGTCGCTCGCGAACTGCGTCTGAAGAACTTCATGAAGATCGTATCCCTGGCCCCGGAAGTGCTGTAGCTTCCGGTATTGGGACGAAAGGATAGCATGATGAACTGCAAGATCCGCAAAGACGACAAGGTGATGATCATCGCCGGCAAGGACAAGGGCAAGATCGGCAAGGTGATCAAGATCCTTCGCAAGAAGGACCGCATCCTTGTCGAAGGCGCCAACAAGGTCAGCCGTCACACCAAGGCCAATCCCTACGCCAACCAGCCTGGCGGGATTGTGGAGAAGGAAGCCCCGGTGCACATTTCCAATGTGGCCGTGGTCTGCAACGCCTGCGCCAAGGCCACCCGCATCGGTTACCGGGTGAACGAGGAAGGCAAGAAAGTGCGCTTCTGCAAGAAGTGCAACGAAACCATCCAGTAGGTGTTGCCATGAGACGGTTGGAAAAAGTCTACAACGAGCGCGTGGTGGCTGAGCTCAAGAAAGAGTTCGGCTACAAGAGCACCATGGAGATCCCCCGTGTGGAGAAGATCTCCCTGAACATCGGCCTCGGCGAGGCCAGCCAGAACGCCAAGCTCATCGACGAAGCCGTCGTGGAGCTGACGAAGCTGGCCGGCCAGAAGGCCGTGGTCACCCGGGCCAAGAAGTCCATCGCCGCCTTCAAGCTGCGCGAGGGACAGCCCGTTGGCTGCCGCGTTACCCTGCGCGGCGACACCATGTGGGACTTCTACGACAAGCTGGTGTCCTTCGCCCTCCCGCGCGTGCGCGACTTCCGCGGCGTGCCTGACCGTGGCTTCGACGGCCGCGGCAACTTCACCATGGGCATCAAAGAGCACACGATCTTCTTCGAACTGGAGATCGACAAGGTGGAGAAGGTCAAGGGCATGAACATCACCATCTCCACCACCGCGAAGACGGACAAGGAAGGCAAGCTTCTGCTCGACCTCCTTGGCATGCCTTTCAAAAAATAGGAGGAAACCGGTTTGGCCAGGACAAGTCTCAGGGTGAAAGCCCAACGCAAGCCGAAGTTCAAGGTCCGGGCGTACAATCGTTGCCCCATCTGCGGCCGTTCCAGGGCCTATTTGCGCAAGTACGGCTGCTGCCGCATCTGTTTCCGCAACAAGTCCCTGGCTGGCGAACTCCCCGGCGTGCGCAAAGCCAGCTGGTAAGTCCAAGGAGAACTGACAATGTCTGTCGTTGATCCCATTGCCGACATGCTCGCGCGCATCCGCAACGCCCACGGCGCCTTCCACTCCAATGTGGTGATGCCGGGCTCCAAGATGAAAAGCGCCATCGCCGAGATCCTGAAGGCCGAAGGCTACATCGCCGACTGCGCCAGCGCGGACGGCTCGCTTTCCATGACCCTCAAGTACGCCGGCGGCAAGCCCGCCATCAGCGGCCTGAAGAAGGTCAGCACCCCCGGCCGCCGCGTGTACGTCGGCGTCGAGGACATCCCCAACGTCCAGAACGGACTTGGCATCTGCATCCTGTCCACCTCCCGCGGGCTTCTCGTGGGCGGTCAGGCCGTCGCCGAAAAGGTCGGCGGCGAACTTCTGTGTGAAATCTGGTAAAAGAGGTCAGTCATGTCTCGAATCGGGAAAAAACCTGTTCCCATCCCTGCCGGGGTGGAGGTGAAAGTCGGCGCTGAAGCCGTGCAGATCAAGGGCCCCAAAGGTACCTTGTCCACCCCCGTGCATCCGAGCGTCACCTACAAGGTGGAGGGCTCCGAGGTCACGGTCAACCGCGTGGACGACTCGCGCATCGCCTGCAGCCAGCACGGCCTGCGCCGCACGCTGCTCGCCAACTGCATCGAGGGCGTCACCAAGGGCTTCCAGAAGTCCCTTGAGGTCATCGGCGTCGGCTACAAGGTCGCCGTCCAGGGCAAGAAGGTCGTGCTCACCGTGGGCTTCTCCCACCCGGTGGAGTTCCCCCTGCCCCAGGGCATTGAGGCCGCGGTGGACGGCACCAAGCTGAACCTGTCCGGTATCGACAAGCAGCTTTTGGGTGAAGTGGCCGCTCAGATTCGCCGCGTGCGTCCGCCCGAGCCTTACAAGGGCAAGGGCATCAAGTATGCGGATGAACACATCAGGCGCAAGGCCGGCAAGTCCGGTTCCAAAAAATAGCGGAGTGCGGCTATGAAGATGACCAAAGAACAAGCGCGGGCTCGCAGAAAGCTGCGCATCCGCAAGAAGGTGAGTGGCACCGAGCTGAAGCCCCGTCTGGTGGTGTTCCGCTCCAACGTGCACATCTACGCGCAGCTCGTCGACGACGAGACCGGCGCCACTCTGGCGAGCTCTTCCACCCTCGTCCTGACCCGCGCCGGCCAGACGGCCCGCGCCAACCGCGAGGGCGCCGCCAGCGTCGGCAAGGACATTGCCGAGAAGGCCAAGGCCAAGAACATCGAGGCCGTGGTCTTCGACCGCAACGGCTACCTCTATCACGGCCGTATCAAGGCCCTTGCCGATGGCGCCCGCGAGGGCGGCCTCAAATTCTAGGGTGGGTTGACATGGAACAGAACGATTCCGGATTCATCGAGAAGATCGTGTACCTGAACCGCGTGGCCAAGGTCGTCAAGGGCGGCCGCCGGTTCAGCTTCAGCTGCCTGGTGGTGGTGGGCGATGGCCAGGGCAAGGTCGGTTACGGCCTTGGCAAGGCCAACGAAGTGCCCGAAGCCATCCGCAAGGCCACGGACCGCGCCCGCAAGGACATGATCACCGTGCCCGTGCTGGACGGCACCCTGCCGTACGAGGTCCTGGGCCGCTTCGGCGCCGGCCGCGTCATGCTGAAGCCCGCCAGCCGCGGTACCGGCATCATCGCCGGCGGCCCGGTGCGCGCCGTCATGGAGGCCGTGGGCGTCCACGACATCCTGACCAAGGCCATCGGCACCAGCAACCCGCACAACGTGCTGCGCGCCACCATGAGCGGCCTGGCCGCCCTGCGCAGCGCCGAGAGCGTCTCGGACGTGCGCGGCAAGACGCTGTCCACCCCCAGGAAGTAGAACCCCGCCAAACGGGTTCATATACGAGGTTCGCCGTGGTTACGATTAAACTCCTCCGCAGCCGCATCGGTTGTTCGCCCGCGCAGCGCAAGACGCTGGACGCCCTGGGCCTCAAGCGCATCCGGCAGGAAAATACGTTCGAGGAAGCCCCCTCCGTGGCGGGCATGATTGAGAAAGTGAAGCACCTTGTCGAGGTGACCAAGTCATGAGACTGCACGAACTGTACCCCTTCCCGGAAGAATACGCCCAGCGCAAGCGCGTTGGCCGTGGTCCCGGCTCCGGCTCCGGCTGCACCTCCGGTCGCGGCAACAAGGGCCAGAACTCCCGCTCCGGCGGCGGCCGTCCGGCCTGGTTCGAAGGCGGCCAGATGCCTCTGGCCCGCCGTCTGCCCAAGCGCGGCTTCAAGAACCCGCACCGCGTGGTGTACGAGGCCATCAACCTCGACCTGCTGCTGGCCGCCTTCCCCGGCGCCAGCGAGATCACCCTTGAGGCGATCTACGAGCGTGGCCTGTGCAAGGCTGGCGCTCCGCTGAAAATCCTCTCCCGCGGGGAAGTGACCTCCAAGGTGAGCGTCGAGGCCCACCGCTTCAGCGCCGCCGCGGCCGAGAAGATCACCAAGGCTGGCGGAACCGTAAAGGCTCTGGAAGGTTAACGAACTGTGGCGCTCTCCGGTGTTGAAAACCTCGCCCGCCTGCCCGAGCTGAAGAAGAAGATCCTCTGGACCTTCGTTCTTCTGACCGTGTACCGCCTCGGGATTCACATCCCGGTGCCGGGTGTGGACAGCCATGCCCTGACGGAGTTCTTCAACAGCGCTTCGAACACCCTGTTCGGCCTGTTCGACATGTTCTCCGGCGGCGGTCTGAAGAAGCTGTCCATTTTCGCACTGGGCATCATGCCCTACATCTCCGCGTCCATCATCCTCCAGTTGCTGACCGTGGTGAGCCCCGAGCTCAAGCGGCTTTCAAAGGAGGAGGGCGCGGAGGGGCGGAAGAAGATCACCCAGTACACGCGCTACGGCACGGTGCTCATCACCTGCATCCAGGGCCTCGGCGTCGCCGTCGGCCTGGAGAGCATGTCCAGTCCCACGGGCCAGTCGCTGGTCCTGTTCGGGGGCTGGGGCTTCCGCCTGGTGACCATGATCACCCTGACGGCGGGCACCGTGTTCCTCATGTGGCTGGGCGAGCAGATGACCCAAAAGGGCATCGGCAACGGCATCTCCATGATCATCTTCGCCGGTATCGTGGCCGGGCTGCCCTCGGCCCTGGTGAACACCTTCCGGCTGGTGAGCGCTGGCGAGCTGTCGCTCATCGTGCTTCTGCTCATCATCGCGCTGATGGCCGGCGTGCTGGCCTTCATCGTCTTCGTGGAGCGCGGGCAGCGCCGCATCCCCATCCACTACGCCAAGCGCATGCTCGGGCGTAAAATGGTGGGCGGCCAGACCACGCACCTCCCGCTTCGCATCAACGTGGCCGGCGTCATTCCCCCGATCTTCGCGTCGAGCATCCTGCTCTTCCCGGCGACCCTGGCGAACTTCTCCAGCATCGAATGGCTGAAGCAGCTTTCCCAGTACATGACGCCCTCGTCCATCATCTACAATATCCTGTTCATCGCGCTGATCATGTTCTTCGCCTACTTCTACACGGCCATTCTCTTTGATCCCAAGGGCATCAGCGAGAATATCCAGAAGCAGGGCGGGTTCATTCCGGGCATCCGCCCCGGCGCAAAGACCAGGGAGTACATCGACAAGGTGCTGGCCCGCATCACCCTGTGGGGCGGCATCTACATGTCGGTCATCTGCGTCCTGCCCATGCTGCTCATCAGCCAGTTCAACATTCCCTTCTACTTTGGCGGCACCAGCCTGCTCATCGTGGTGGGCGTGGCCATGGACTTCATGGGCAAGATCGAGTCGTACCTCATCTCCCGTCAGTACGAAGGTCTGATGGGCGGGGGCAAGGCCCGCATCAAGGGCAGGCAGTAGCTTTGAAAAAGGCGCGCGGCATCTTTCTCAAGAACGAGAAGGAGCTTGGCCTCATGCGCGAGGCCGGGCGCATCGTGTCCCGTATCCTTGACGAGATTGGCAGAGCCGTGAAACCCGGCGTGCCGACCATGCTCTTTGAAGACATCGCCCGCAGAATGTGCGACGAGTACAAGGTGAAGCCCGCGTTCCTGGGCTACCTCGGCTTCCCGTTCGCCATCTGCTGCTCCGTGAACGAGGTCATCGTGCACGGGTTCCCCTCCGAGAAGCGCATTCTGCAGGAGGGAGACATTGTGAGCATTGACATGGGCGTGGTGTACCAGGGCTTCCACGGGGATTCCGCCAGGACCTTCGCCGTGGGAGTTGTAAGCCCTGTTGCGCAGCGCCTTATGGATGTGACAAGAGAGTCTCTGGACCTGGGCATCGCCCAGGTGCGCAGCGGAGCGAACCTCTACGACGTTTCCGCCGCCGTCCAGAACCATTGCGAGGGAGCGGGCTTCGGAGTCGTCCGGCGTTTCGTGGGGCATGGCATTGGTGTCAAACTGCACGAAAAACCCGAGATTCCGAACTTTGTTCCCCGCGGGCTGTCGGGGGTCACGCTCAAACCGGGCATGTGCCTGGCCATTGAGCCCATGATCACCGAGGGCAGCTATGACGTGGATATACTGGAGGATCGCTGGACCGCGGTGACCAAGGACCGCAAGCTGGCCGCACACTACGAACACACGGTGGCGGTCACGCCGGAGGGTCCGGTCATTTTGACGGTGAGCGATTAGAAAATGCTTGCCTTCTTTGGGCAACGCATATATTTTCCTCCGTCTCTAGATCGGTCGTTAACGCTCGGCCCTCGGCCAAGCATACTGTTTAGAACGGCACCCTTACGCAAGGGGCCGAGCAAGTGGAGTAGGGCATGAAAGTACGGCCTTCCGTGAAGAAAATGTGTCCCAAGTGCAAAATCATCCGTCGCCGCGGCGTGCTGCGGGTCATCTGCGATGACCCCCGCCACAAGCAGCGTCAGGGTTAATGAGAGAGGGGTACGAGAGTGGCTCGCATTGCTGGCGTTGACTTGCCCAGAAACAAGCGGCTGGACATCGCGCTGACGTACATCTACGGCATCGGCCGTACGACGGCGCTTTCGATTCTTGACTCTGTCGGGATCGATTGGACCAAGAATACCGACGTTCTCTCCAATGAGGAAGTGAACCTCATTCGCGTGGAGATCGAAGCCAACCACAAGGTGGAAGGTGACCTGCGCCGTGAAGTGACGCAGAACATCAAGCGCCTTATGGACATCGGTTGCTACCGTGGCCTGCGCCACCGCAAGGGCCTGCCCGTGCGTGGTCAGCGCAGCCACACCAATGCGCGCACCCGCAAGGGACCGCGCCGCACCGTGATGGGCAAGAAGAAGGCCCCCACCAAGTAGGTGGCCTTTTCTTAAGGAAACAAGTTCTCGGACGCCATGAGCAATCATGGTGTCCGTGCTTTTCCGAATGACTATATCGCCTGCGGGCGAAGCGAGGACAGACATGGCTAAACCCCGTCGCACAGGGAAGAAGAAAGAGAAGAAGAGCATTCCCGTTGGCTTGGTCCACGTGCATGCCAGCTTCAACAACACCATCATCAGCTTCACCGACCTGAAGGGCAATGTGGTGAGCTGGGCCAGCGCCGGCGCCTCCTTCAAGGGCTCCCGCAAGAGCACCCCGTTCGCCGCGCAGATCGCCGCCGAGGCTGCCGCCCGCAAGGCTCAGGACTGCGGCATGCGCCTGGTGGGCATCTTCGTCAAGGGCCCCGGCTCCGGCCGTGAGGCCGCCATGCGCGCCATCAACAACGTGGGCTTCAAGGTCAGCTTCATCCGCGACGTGACCCCCATCCCGCACAACGGCTGCCGGCCTCCCAAGCGCCGTCGCGTCTAAGACCAAGGAGGTTCGATCTTGGCTCGTTACACCGAAGCGAAATGCAGGCTCTGCCGCCGCGAAGGCCAGAAGCTTTTCCTCAAGGGCGACCGCTGCTTCACGGACAAGTGCGCCTACGAGCGCCGTCCGTATGCTCCCGGCTTCGCCGGCAAGCTCCGCAAGAAGCTGTCCGACTACGCCGTGCAGCTGCGTGAAAAGCAGCGCGTGCGCCGCATGTACGGCATCCTCGAAGGGCAGTTCCGCAACTACTTCAAGCGTGCGGAAGCCCAGAAGGGCGTCACCGGCGCCAACCTGCTCATCCTGCTGGAGCGCCGCCTGGACAACGTGATCTACCGCCTGGGCTTCGCCAACTCCCGCGACCAGGCCCGCCAGCTGGTGCGCCACGGACTGTTCACCATCAATGGCCGCAAGGCGAACATTCCCTCCCTGCTGGTCCGCCCCAACGACGTGGTCGAGGTGCGCGAGAACAGCCGCAAGGTCCCGGTCATCACAGAGGCCCAGGAAGTCATCGCCCGCCGCGGGTGCCCTTCCTGGCTTGAGAGCGACGGCGCTTCCTTCAAGGGCGTTGTGAAGGCTCTGCCGACCCGGGAAGACATCCAGTTCCCGATCAACGAGCAGCTCATCGTCGAACTCTACTCCAAATAAGCAGGTGTAGGCATGCTTATTCAAAACGGCGACAAGCTTATAAATACACGCAACTGGTCCGAGCTGGTGAGGCCGGAACAGCTCGCGCGCGATCCCAAGTCTACGGACATGTACGGGAAATTCGTGTGCGAGCCCCTGGAGCGCGGATTTGCCACCACCATTGGCAACTCGCTCCGCCGCGTGCTTCTGTCCTCCTTGCAGGGCGCGGCCATCGTCGCCGTCCGCATCGAGGGCGTGCAGCACGAGTTCACCACGGTCAAGGGCGTGCTTGAGGATGTCACCGAGATCATCCTCAATCTCAAGCAGGTCCGCCTGGCCATGACCAGCGTCGAGCCCCAGAAGCTGGTGCTCGAGGCCAAGAAGAAAGGCCCGGTGACCGCCGCCAACATCAAGGAAAATCAGAACGTGCGCGTCCTGAATCCTGAGCAGCCCATCGCCACCCTCTCCGAGGACCGCGAACTGCGCATGGAGATCGAGGTGCGCATGGGCAAGGGCTACGTGCCCTCCGAGATGCACGAAGGTCTTGAGGACGAGATAGGCCTCATCACCATGGACGCCAGCTTCTCGCCGGTGCGCAAGGTCGCCTACATGGTGGAGCAGGCGCGCGTGGGCCAGATGACCAACTACGACAAGCTGCTGCTTGAGGTCTGGACCGACGGCTCCCTGTCCCCCGAGGACGCGGTGGCCTACAGCGCCAAGATCCTCAAGGACCAGCTCAGCGTGTTCATCAACTTCGACGAGCAGTCCTCGGACAAGAAGAAGAGCGCCGACCTCGACATGGACGTGAACCCGAACCTGCTCAAGAGCATCGATGAGCTGGAGCTCTCCGTCCGGGCCACCAACTGCCTCAAGGCGGCCAACATCGCCTACGTGGGCGAGCTGGTGCAGCGTACCGAGGCCGCCATGCTCAAGACCAAGAACTTCGGCCGCAAGTCCCTGGACGAGATCCGCCGCGTGCTGGAGAGCATGGACCTGCGCTTTGGCATGACCGACGAAGGTCTGGAAAAGAAATTCCAGGAACTGCTCAAGAGGAAAGAAAGAAATGAGGCATAACAAGTCCGGGCGCAAGCTCAACCGCAATAGCTCCCACCGCAGCGCCATGTTCAAGAACATGGCCCGGGCCGTGCTCACCTTCGAAACCATCCGCACCACCGAGGCCAAGGCCAAGGAACTGCGCGGCGTGGTGGACGGCCTCATCACCCTGGCCCTGAAGAACGACCTGCACGCCCGTCGTCAGGCCTTCAAGGTGCTGGGCAACCACCAGCTGGTGAAGCGCCTCTTCGACGAGGTCGGCCCCCGGTTCACCGGCGGCCAGGGCGGCTACACCCGCATCGTGAAGCTCTCCCAGCCCCGCGTGGGCGACGCCGCCCCCATGGTCATCTTCGAGCTGACCAAGCTGGCCGAGAAGACCGCCGAGGAAGCCCCGGCCAAGGCCGAGGAGAAGGCTGCCGAGTAGGCGGCTGTCGCCTCCGGCGAGGCGATATCTGTGACAAGAAAAAGGACGGTTCGCCGTCCTTTTTTTTATCTTGCGCTATAGGTATGATTAATGCTATTTGCCGCTGACATCGGAGGTGTTGGATGGACTTCAGGAAACTAGAGGCCTTTTGCAAGGTCTACGAATTGAAAAGTTTTTCCAAGGCCGGGCTTGAGCTTCAGCTTTCCCAGCCCACCATCAGCGCCCATGTGGCCAACCTGGAAGAGGAGCTCGGCGTCCCGCTCTTCGATAGGCTGGGACGGACCGTTCTGCCCACCCAGGCGGGCGAGGTTCTCTACCGCGGGGCCAAGCAGGTGTTCCAGCAGGTGGGCCGCATCAACTCCGAAATCGGCCTCCTGCGCGACATGGTCGTGGGGGATCTGCTCATCGGCGGCAGCACCATTCCGGCCAACTACATCCTGCCTTCGCTGCTCAAGACCTTTCTCGGCCTGTACCCCTCCCTGCGGGTGCACATGACCATCGGCGACACGGACTCCATCATCCGCCAGGTGGGCCAGGGCCGGCTCGAACTCGGCATCGTGGGCTCCCAGCCGGAGCAGCAGGGCATCGCCTCCACACCGCTGCACCGCGACGAGCTGGTCATGGTGGCCGCGCCCTGCCTGACCGAGGGCAAGCCCGAGCCCAAGAACCTGCGTGACCTGCGCTCCTGGCCGTGGATCCTGCGCGAGCGGGGCTCCGGCACGCGCCGCTTCATGGAGACCCTGCTCAAGGCCGCGGGCATCCCCATCAGCGACCTTCGGGTGAGCCTGTGGGTGGAGAGCACCGAGGCGGCCATCCAGTGCGTGCGCGCCGGCCTGGGCGTCAGCGTGGTGTCCAAGCTGGCCGCCCAGCCCCATCTTGACCGCGGCGAGCTCGTCTGCCTGGACGTCATCGCCCAGAAGCTGGAGCGCTCCTTCTTCCTCATCCAGCGCCAGGGCCGCGAACTGCTCCCGGCCGCCAGCCTGTTCATCGAGCACGTGCGCAACGCCACCAAAGGCTAGCGCCAGCGCTTCCGTTTGCCCAAATGAAAGGGCCGCCGGTTGTTCCGGGCGGCCCTTTTTCTTTGGCTAAAGCTGCAGGAAGTGCAGTTCCGGCGGATCCGGGATGACCCCTGCCTGGGCCAGATGCCGATAGAAGAGGCGCAGCCCTTCCAGCTCCCGCTCCTCCAGGTCGTACACCAGCCCGGCGAAGTACGAACGCATCTCCTCCCCCGTGAGGATGCTGCCCTTGGCCGCCACGGCGGAGATGTGGTCCAGGTTGGCCTGGCCCCATTTCTTTGCCTCTATGAGCAGCCGCGCCCCGGCCTTCACTTCCTCCGGCCGGGAGCGCACGGCCTCGCGGCTGGCGATCCACAGGCCGAAGATGAAGGGCAGCCCGGTCCACTCGCGCCAGGCCTCGCCCAGATCCATGCGCACGGGATAGTCCGGGTGGCGGCGCAGGTTGAGCGCCTCGTCGCCGATGCACAGGATGGCCTCGGGCCGCTCCCCGGCGGACAAGAGAGCGGTGGCGTCGCCGGTGACGTAGCGCGGGGTGACGCCGATGTGCCGCCGGAGCAGCAGGTCCACCAGGGCGGCCGAGGTGTGGGACTGGGCGCTCACCAGCACGCTGGCCCCGTCCAGATCCTCGGGTTTCGTCCGGCAGATGAGCAGCACGCTCTGCACCGGGCCCCGGCTGCCGATGGCCAGGTCGGGCACGATGCAGTACTTCTCCGGGTGCCGGGCGTACTCGATGCACGAGCAGCCAGACAGGTCCAGCCTGCCGTGGTCCATGAGGATGTTCAGCTCGGCCGGCGGGCCGGAGACCAGCTCGAAGCCCCCTGCCCAGTTGGGCGTGAGGACGCCCTGCTCCAGCGGGTAGTGCAGGGGCAGCACGTTCAAATAGCCGATGCGCCCGAGCTTGATGGGGCGGGTGTGGCCGGTGGAATGGGGCGCGCCGGGCATCAGGCCAGCCCCTCCCCGGCCGCGAAGCCGGAGGCGTCACGCTCGCCGCCCTGGGGCACCAGGGTGTAGTTCATGCGCCGCTGCCGGGGCGTGAAGCCCGCCGCCAGCACCAGCCGGTCAATCTCCTGGCGCGAGAGGCGGAAGGAGACCCCGGCCGCGCGCACCACGTTCTCCTCGATCATGGTGGAGCCGAAGTCGTTGCCGCCGAAGTACAGGGCGGCTTGCGCGATCTTGGGCCCCATGGTGACCCAGGACACCTGGAGGTTGTCCACGTTGTCCAGCACCAGGCGGGAGAGGGCCAGCAGGCGCAGGTACTCCACGCTGGTCAGCTGCCGGGCGGCGATGTTGGTGTTCTCCGGCTGGAAGGTCCAGGGGATGAAGGCCGTGAAACCACCAGTACGGTCCTGGCTCTCGCGCACGTTGAACAGGTGGCGCAGGCGGTCGTCCTCTTCCTCCTCGTGGCCGAACATCATGGTGGCCGTGGTGCGCAGGCCCAGGGCGTGGGCCTCCTCCATCACCGCAAGCCATTGCCCGGCCGGGCACTTGTTGGGCGATACCCTGGCCCGCACCTCGTCCACCAGGATCTCCGCGCCGCCGCCGGGGATGGAGTCCAGGCCCGCCGCCTTCAGCCGGGCGATGATCTCCCTGGTCGGCAGGCCGGTCATCTTGGCGAAGTGGACGATCTCCGGCGGGGAGAAGGCATGCACGTGGATGGGGTAGTTGTCCTTGATGTAGGCGAGCATGTCCTCGTACCAGGACAGCGGCAGGTCCGGGTGGTGGCCGCCCTGCATGAGGATCTGCGTGCCGCCGAGCGCGATGGTCTCCTCGATCTTTTTGCCGATCTCCTCGAAGGAGAGCACGAAGCAGTCCTTGTCGCCGGGTGCGCGGAAATAGGCGCAGAAGCGGCAGGCGCACACGCACACGTTGCTGTAGTTGATGTTCCGGTCCACCACATAGGTCACCATGGGCTCCGGGTGCTTGCGCAGGCGCACCTTGTGCGCCGCGTGCCCCAGGGCGTGCAGGTCGGCGTGCCTGTACAGGGCCCGGGCGGTGTCGAAGTCGAGCCTCGCCCCGGCTGCTGCGGCGTCCAGCAGGCCTTGCAGGGTGGAGGGCGAGGGCGCATCGGTCCAGGCCTTGGCCTCTTCGACTTTGCTGACCGGCTTGAAACGCGCGTCACGGGCGATCGGCTTGAAACGCGCGTCGCGCTCCACGGGCGTCAGCCCCATGCCGCGGATCATGGCCTCAAGCTGGCTCTTGGACAGGCCCTGCTCGCTGGTGGCCCCGGCCATGTGGCCGATCTTCTCCTCCACCACGGTGCCGTCCAGGTCGTCCGCCCCGAAGAAGAGGGCGGCCTGCGCCTGCTTCACGGTCAGCATGACCCAGTAGGCCTTGATGTGCGGGATGTTGTCCAGCATGAGGCGGCTTATGGCGATGGTCCGCAGCTCGTCCACGCCGGTGAGGGGCTGCTCCACCTTGATGGCGCTGTTCTCGGTCTGGAAGGGCAGGGGGATGAAGCAGGTGAAGCCGTCGGTGCCGTTGGCCACCGAGACGTCCTGCTGGCGGCGCAGGCGGTCCAGGTGGTCCAGCCGGTCGTCGATGCTCTCCAGGTGGCCGAAGAGCATGGTGCAGTTGGTGGCCAGGCCAAGCTCGTGGGCTTCCCCGTGGATGCGCAGCCACTCCTCGGCCGTGGACTTCCTGGGGCAGATGCGCCGGCGCACCGAGGGCTCGAAGATCTCCGCCCCGCCGCCGGGCAGCATCTCCAGCCCGGCGTCCTTGAGAATCCGCAGCACCTCGACGGTGCTGACGCCCTCAAGTTTGGCGAAGTGGGCGATCTCCACGGCGGTGAAGCACTTGAGGGCCGCGTCCGGGAACTCGCGCTTCACGGTGCCCAGCAGCTCCACGAAGAAAGAGAGGGGCAGGTCCGGGTGGCAGCCGCCCACGATGTGCACCTCGCGCGGGGGCAGGGGGGCGCTTTGCAGGCGCTCCAGGGCCTGGGCGATGGACAGCTCGAAGCCGCCCTCCTGGCCTTTCTCCCGCTGGTAGGCGCAGAAGGCGCAGGCATTGACGCAGACATTGGTGTAGTTGATGTGCCGGTTGACCACGTAGAAGGCCTGGTCGCCGTGCAGGCGCGTGCGGACGAAGTGGGCCAGGGCGCCCACGGCGGTCACGTCCGGGCAGGCGTAGAGCCTGCGGCCGTCCTCGATGCTCAGGCGCTCCCCGGCCACGACCTTCCGGGCGATGTCCGTCAGGCCGAGCTCGGCATAGCGTTTCTCGTCAATCATGGGCGCGTGGGGCATTGGTGTCTCCTGTGGGGGGCATGAGGCCCCGGCTCAGCATGTCGGCCAGGGCGGCAAGGCGCGCCCGCCGTGTGGATTCGTCGTTGCTGGACAGGCCGAAGCCCGCGTCCAGCAGGGGGGAGTCCTGGGCCGTCAGCGCCCGGTCCAGGGCGGCCTCGATGAGGAAGGCGGCGGCCAGCGGGTCCACCTCCGGGCGGATCTCGCCGCGCGTCTGCCCGCCTTCCACCAGCTCGCGGAAGTAGGTCAGGGCCTCGCCGCGCACCTGGGAGAGCAGCTGCTCCCGCAGGGGGAAGCCGTCCTGGGTGACCATGCGCCGGTACACGCGCCAGATGAGCGGATGCGAGCGGGCGAAGGCCGCGCCCTCCACGAACACCCTGCGCAGGCGCAAGGGAAAGGCCTCGCCCGTGTCCGCGTCGCGGATGGCTTTCAAGGGCGTTTTGATTTCCTCCAGCGCCCTGCTGAAAAGGTGCCGGAACAGCCCTTCCTTGCTGCCGAAGTACTGGAACAGCGAGCCCTTGGCGATGCCCAGCCGGCCCACGATGCGGTTGACGCTGGCCTGGTGGTAGCCATGTTCGGCGAACTCCGCCAGGGACTCCTCCAGCACGCGGCCGCGCTTCTGCGGGTCCAGCTTGTCGAAGGTGGAAAGGGGCGTCGCGCTCTGGGCGTCCATGGGCTCTTGCCTCTCCGCTGCCTGGGGGGTACAGTCGTTTCCGGAAAATGACCAGGTGGTCATTGCCGCTCCCTTGGTAGACCCAGGCCCCGATTCTGTCAACCTCGTCCCCGGCCGGAGCCCCTTGCATGCGCCTTTCCCTGCACTATTCGCCCTGCCCCAACGACACCTTCATCTTCCACGCCCTGGCCGCCGGGCTGGTGCGCGTGCCCGGCGTGGAGTTCTCCATCACCCTGGCCGACGTGGAGCGGCTGAACGGGGCCGCCGCGCGCCGCGAGCCGGACATCTGCAAGGTCTCTGTGGCCGCCGCCGCCGGCGTGCTGGACGAATACCGCGTGCTGCGCGCGGGCGGGGCCCTTGGCCGGGGCGTGGGGCCGGTGCTGGTCACGAAATCCTGCGAGGGCCTGGACGAGCTGGACGGCAGGCGCGTGGCCATTCCCGGCCGGCGCACCACGGCCAACCTCATCTTCGGCCTGCTCTGCCGCGAGCGCGGCATCCGGCCAGAACTCGTTGAGCTGGTGTACGACGAGGTCATGCCCGCCGTGGCATCCGGAGACTGCGCTGCGGGCGTGGTCATCCACGAGGGGCGCTTCACCTTTGCCGAGCACGGCCTGGTCCGCCTGCTGGACCTGGGCGCCTGGTGGGAAAAGGAGCGCGGCCTGCCCATCCCCCTTGGCTGCATCGTCATGCGCCGCAGCCTGGGGCCGGACCTTGCGCGCACGTTGGACGCGGCCATCCGCGAGAGCCTGCTCCATGCGCGCTCCCACCCCGGGGCCGGGGCGGAGTACATCCGCGCCCACGCCCAGGAGATGGACGCGAACGTCATCGCCCGGCACATCGAGACCTTTGTCACCGAGGCCAGCCTGGACATCGGGCCGGAGGGGGAGGCCGCCGGGCTGGCGCTCATGGCCGAGGCGCGCCGGGCCGAAGGGCTGGGGGACATGCCCGTGGACGTGTTTCTCGCGGCCGGATAGTTCCGCTTCCGCCGCGCAAGCCAAGGAGGACCGCATGGCCCGCTTCCCGCTCTATCAGGTGGACGCCTTTGCCGAGGGCGTCTTCTCCGGCAATCCCGCGGCCGTGGTGCCGCTGGACGAGTGGCTGCCCGACGCGACCCTGGCCGCCATCGCCGAGGAGAACAACCTCTCGGAGACGGCCTTCTTCGTTCCGCTGGATTCCGGCGCGTTCCACCTGCGCTGGTTCACCCCCACCTTCGAGATCGACCTCTGCGGCCATGCGACCCTGGCCACGGCCTGGGTGGTGTTCAACGAGCTGGGCTTTGCGGGCCCGCGCGTGCGCTTCGAGTCCAAGAGCGGTCCGCTCTTCGTCGAACGGGACGGCGACCTGCTGGCCCTTGATTTTCCTTCCTGGCCGCCAAGGCGCGTTGAGGTGACGGACGCCATGCGCCGGGCCTTCGGGGCCGAGCCCCTGGAAGCCTGGGCCGGGCGCGACCTGCTGTGCGTCTTCGCGGACGAGGACGTCATCCGCGCCATGACGCCGAACCACGCGGCCTTCCACGAGCTGCCCTACGTGTGCAACATCGCCAGCGCCAAGGGCAGGGCGGGCGGGGAGTTCGACTTCGTGTCCCGCGTGTTCTGCCCGGAGGTGGGCATCCCCGAGGATCCGGTGACCGGTTCGGCCCACAGCCTGCTGACCCCCTTCTGGGCGGAGCGCCTGGGCAGGACCAGCCTTTCCGCGTACCAGGCCTCGCGCCGGGGCGGGCGTCTCGCCTGCGAGCTTCGGGGCGACCGGGTGCGCATCGCGGGAAAGGCCGCGCTCTACCTGCGCGGCGAGATCAGTCTGGGGGGCGCCTGATGGCCGGACAGCAGGACCAGTCGCCGCACTACGCCATCGCCGGCCGGCAGAGCATCGTCGAGACCCCGGATGTCCGCGTGACCCTCATGACCCTGGCGCCGGGCGAGGCCACGCCCTGGCACAGCCACAGCGCCATCACGGATACCGCCTTCCGGCTGGACGGCGAGGTGGAGGTACAGGCGCGGGAACCGGAGGAGGCAATCCGCCTGCTGCCGGGCGAGCCCTGCCGCATGGAGCCCGGCCGCGCCCATCGCGTGGTCAACGCCGGACAGACGCACTGCCGCTTCCTGCTGGTGCAGGGCGTGGGCCCCTATGATTTCCTGAAGGTCTAGGCGGGCATGGACAGTCTCTTTGTCGCCGTGTCCTGCCTGTTTCTGGGCGTGCTGCTGCGCCGCCTGGACAGGCTGCCCGCGGGAGCGGACCGCACCGTGTCCGGCGTGGTCATTCAGCTTTCGGCCCCGGCCGTGTGCTTCCTGGCCGCGCGCAGCATGCCCATCTCGGCGGAAATGCTCCTGCCCGCCAGCATGGCCTGGATCGTCTTCGCCGGGGCCTTTTTCGTGTTCGGGCTGGCCGGCCGCGCCCTTGGCCTCACGCGCGAGACCTTCGGCTGCCTCATGCTCACCGCGGGCTTGAGCAACGTGATCTTCATCGGCCTGCCCATGATCGAGGCCTTTTTCGGGCGCGACCTCGTCTATGTGGCTTTCCTGTGCGACAGCCCCGGCGTCTCCCTGGTGCTGGCGGTTCCGGGCGTGCTGCTGGCCTCCCATCTCTCGCCCCTGGAACGCAAGGAGGGCGGCGCCCTGCGCGAGGTCTGGACGTCCCTCAAGCGCGTGGCCTCCTTTCCGCCCTTCCAGGCCCTGGTGCTGGGCCTGGCCCTGCGCGGGGTGGACATCCCCGCCTGGATTCTCAAGGGCATCTCGCACATCGGCATGACGCTGGTGCCCCTGTCGCTCTTTTCCGTCGGCCTGGGGCTGACGCTGAAGCTGCCCAAGGGCGCGGGCAGGCCCCTGGCTCTGGGCCTGGCCTACAAGCTTGTGCTCGCGCCGCTTCTGATGCTCGGCGTCGCCGTCTACGGCTTTGGGAACACCGGGCCGGTGGCCCAGGTTACGGTGTTCGAGGCGGCCATGCCGCCCATGGTGCTGGGGGGCATCCTGGCCACGGACAACGGCCTGGACCCCACGCTGGCGTCGCTCCTCGTGAGCATCGGCACGCCCCTGTCCTTCCTCACCCTGCCGCTGTGGCACTGGCTGCTGGCCGGACTCTGAGCGTTTTTCATAGGCTTTTGCGCGCGGATGCCTTGCCGCGACGCCTTGGGCGTGGTACGCTGGATTCGATCCTCCGGCGAGACCCCCTCGCTGCTTCACGGGCTCCACGGCCGGGCGGTTCACTCTTGCGCGTTCGGCCGTGGCAACCGGCCGGGCACGCGGGAGAAAGCCGACCGCCCGGCGTGGGCCCAAGCCCGTCAAAAGCCGTGTGCCCTAGACCAGACGCCAGACCAGACGCCAGACCAGGCGCCAGATCAGGCAACTAGATCAGGCGCGTCAGCACCAGGAACCAGCCCACCCCGCTGGCCAGCAGAAGCGCGCAAGGCGCGAGGAGCCGCCGCCACGCGGGGCCGATGTCCGCGCCGAAGAACTGGCAGGACAGGATGAAGCACACGTGCAGGGGCGAGATCATGACCCCGGTGAATCCGGCGAAGAGCCCCAGCGTCAGGTAGGGCATGAGCGGGATCTCCGCGCCCGTGGCTGCGCTTACGTTGTGCAGCACGCCAAGGATGATGGGAAATGTCGCGCCCACGAAGGCCACGGTGATGCCCGAGATGAGCCCCACCAGAAACGGCAGGCCCAGCGTGAGGGCGAGGAGTGCTCCGGGGCCAGCGGCCACGGTGGCCAGCTGCTCCACCGCGTCGGAGGCCTGCAGCACGTCCTTGAACACCAGCACCGACACCACCAGCGCCACCAGCCGGTAGAGCTCCCTGTCCCTCAGCACCCCGGCCACGAAGCCCGGGCCCACGCGGTTCTGCACAAGGGCGCAGCCGATGGCCAGCAGCAGCGCGGCCATGATGCCCAGCTCGAAGGGCCATTCCGGCGCAAGGAGGGTCATGCCCACCTCGAAGCCCAGGCCGCAGCAGATGGCGATGAGCAGAGGCAAACCCTCGGTCAGCGCGCTCTTCACGTCGCGCGGGGCGGTCGCGGCCGCGGGCGGGGCGTCCCTCAGGTGGGCCACCGCCGGGCGCATGATGAAGCGCCAGCCGAGCCCCAGGCACAGAAGGATGCACGGACTGGTGTAGAGGATGAGTTCCGCCAGGGGCACCCCGGCCAGGGACGAGGCGAGGATGATGCCGGGATACAGCGGCCAGCACAGCTCCCACAGGTGCCGGAACCAGTAGTTCACCAGCGCCGTGTCGCGCCGCTCAAGGCCCAGGCTGTCGGCCATGTCCCGCACAAGGGGCGCGGAGAACACCGCGCCGCCGGGCATGGGCAGAAAGCCCACCAGGGCCGGGAAGAAGGCCAGGCGGAGCTTGGGATCGGCCAGAAAGCCCGTGGCCGCCTGCATGAGCCGCCTGGTCTGGCCGCTTTTCTCCAGCACCTCGGAGAAGAACAGGATGAGCGCCAGGATGAGGATGAGGAAGACGGTCTCGCGCTGCACGGTGGACAGGGCCGCCACCTGCGCCCACCGGGCCAGGGGCATGTGGAAGGACAGGGCCAGCACCAGCCCGCCCGCGAGGACGGAGAGCCAAAGGGGCTGGCGCAGGCGCAGGCCGGCCAGCATCACGCCAAAGGCGAGGAGCACCTTGGCCAGGGGCATGAGCTGGGTGAAGGCTTCGGTCACGCGGGGCTCCGGGTGGGTTGATGAAACGGCGTCCTGGCCCGTCCGCTTCGCATTGCCAGGAGCACGTGGCGGTGATACTCCCTTTGCGCGCGCCGGGGAAGCCCCGCATGGGGGCCATGCCGGCGCAATTCCACCCTTTGCGCCATCACGGCTTCAGGAGATGTCCATGTCCAGCGCCAAAGACGCCGTCCCGGCCCCGGCCGAACAACCCGTGCGCGATCCAGAGCTCAAGCAGGCCATGCGCGCCCACATCACCGGCGTGATCCTGACCCGCGTGACCCAGGACGAGGCCCGCCGGGCAGAGGCCCTGCGCGACTACCTGGCCGTCACCCAGGCCGCGCCGGACGTCTCCGCCGCCGACACCCTGTCGCTGATGATTCCGCCGCTCATGCCCTCCCTCTACCGCCGCTGGAGCGGCATGTTCGCCGACCGGCTCTTCGAGACCGCCAGCGCGGAGCAGCTGCGCGTGCTTTGCGACGGCAGCGAGGAGAACGGCGCGGCCCTGGCCCTCACCTTTGTCATGTTCCTGGAGTCCGAGCGCATGGAGAAGCAGATGAGCGCCGACCTGTGCGCCCTGGGCAACGCCAGCGGCGCGGCCGGGGAACACAGCGCCATGAGCGAGAAGATGGCCGACGTGGCCGCGGGCTACATCCGCTCCCGCGTGGCCGAGCTGGCCAGCAGGCAGTCGGAAAAAGAAGGGAAGAAGGACCACTAGCGCCCGGAGCCGCTAACACGCGCAAGTCCTGGGCTGCGCGGGGCGCTTCCCCTGGCGTGGACAGCCTGGCAGACAGCTTGGCAGACAGCTTGGCAGGCGGCCGGGCGGGAACTGCCGCGCACCTACCGGCTTGTTGCGGCCACGCCGCGCCCTGGCGGCATATTTCGGCAGCAGCCTTGTACTACCCGACCTGTCCTGGCCAGTCCGGCCGGCACGTGGCGGGATCGATCTGGGCTAGGCCTGCCTGGGCTGGGCCAGCACGCGCTCCACGGCGTCGGCCACGGCGGCTCCGGCGGGCAGCTGGTCCTCGGCCGCCGTCTCCACAAGGGCGATCTGCAGGTTGAGCTCCCGCGCCAGCGGCACGTTGGACGGGTCGAAGTGCAGCTTCCAGACCACGGCGGCCTTCTGCACGCGGTCCAGCCGGGCCATGACCAGCCCGAGGAAGAGGATGGCCCGGTTGTTCTTGCGGTCCTTCTGCAGCAGGCGCTCGAATTCCACCTTGGCCTGGATGTGCTGCCCCTGGCGGTACAGGCACTCCCCGTAGCGCTGGCGGGCCTCGGCGTTGTCCGACTCGGCCTGGAGGAAGTTCTTGTACAGGGGCGCGGCGGCGGCGAAGTCGCCCGTGCTGAAGGCCGCGTTGGCCTGGCCCAGCAGGGGGGCCGTGGCGGAAGCCGCGGCCATGGGCGCGGGCTCGGCCCCGCGCGCGCGGTCCAGAAAGCCGAAGAACAGCCTGCGCCGCGAAACGTCGATCTCTTCTTTCTTGCTTCCTGGCTTGTCCTGGGCCACTTGCGCTCCCTCCCGCTCTTTTCTGCGCAAGGCGCGTTGAAGCCTTGCGAATCCTGGCCGCAGAGCATACTTCTTTCGGCCACGGGGTCAAGCCGCAATCGCCGCCGCCGGCAATGCGGGCGGGCGGAGCAGGGGAGGGAAGCCGTGTCCGAGCAACTTTATGGCCCGCATGGCCTGTATGGATGGATGGGCCGCGTGCTGCGCGTGGACCTGGACCGCAGGCGCGGCGAGGTTCTGCCCCTGCCGGAATCCGTGCGCCGGGAATACCTGGGCGGCCGGGGCCTGGCCGGATACTTCCTGCGCCACTCGGCCGTGTCCGCCTGCTACGCGCTGCCCTGCGACGATCCGGACCTGCCCCTGGTCATCGCCGCCGGACCCCTCACCGGCACGGACGCCCCGGCCAGCAGCCGCTGCCACATCGCCAGCCGCTCGCCCATGACGCGCGCCTTTGGCGACGCCAGCCTGGGCGGCCGGCTGGGCATCGAACTCAAGCACGCGGGCTACGACGCCCTGGTCATCACCGGCCGCGCCAACCGCCTGAGCGGCATCGAGATCGACGACGGCGCGGTGCGCGTCACCGACGCCACGGCCCTCTCCGGTCTGCCCGTGCCCGACGTGTTTTCCCGGCTGCGCGAGGCCCGGCCCTCCGGGGCCATCGCCTGCACCGGTCCGGCTGCGGAGAACGGCTGCCGCTTCGCCAGCATCATGGCCGACGCCTACCACAGCGCCGCCCGCTGCGGCCTGGGGCTGGTGGCGGGCATGCGCAACCTCAAGTACGTGGCCGTGCGCGGCACCGGCTCCGTGCCCGTGGCCGACCCGGCCGGGCTCAAAAGCGCCTGCGAGGACATCCTGCGGCTGGTGAACGCCTCGCCCGCGCTCACGGGCGGGTACGGCTTCTCCCGCTACGGCACGGCCAGCCTGTTCGACCTCATGGACAGCCGGCGCATGATGCCCACGGACAACTTCCGGCGCACGCACTTCGAGCACGCCGGGGGGCTGGGCGCGCACGCCTTGGCCGCGCGCTACCACCCCGTTCGCCGGGGCAGCCCCACCTGCCCGGTGCAGTGCAAGGGCATCGCCGGGGACGGCCGCCCCATGCCCGAGTACGAGGCCCTGTGCGGCTTCTCCGCCCTCATCGGCAACGCCATGCCGGAACTGGTGATGCGGGCCAACGACTTCTGCGCCTGCCTGGGGCTCGACCCCGTGAGCGCGTCCTCGGCCCTTGCCTGCCACCGTGAGCTGACCGGCTGCGAGTACGAGCCGGACCAGGTGCTGGCGCTCTTGCTCGGCATGGCCACGGGGAGCGGGCCGAACAAGTCGGAGGCGCGCCTGGGCCGGGAGCTGGGCCAGGGCGCCATGCGCTACGCCGAGGACCAGGACCGGCCGGAGCTGGCCATGCACGTGAAGGGGCTGGACTTGCCGCCCTTTGACCCGCGCGGGGGCTACGGCCTGGCCCTGGCCTACGCCGTGAGCACCCAGGGCGGCAGCCATCTGCGCGCCAACCCCCTGAGCCACGAGGTGCTGCGCAAGCCCGTGGCCACGGATCGCTTCAGCTTTTCCGGCAAGGCGCGCATGGTCCGGAACGCCGAGGACGCCCACGCCGTGGCCGAGTCCCTCACCGTGTGCCGGCACATGCTGCTGGCGGCCGGCGTCGAGGAGTACGCCAAGGCCTATGCGGCCGTCACCGGGCTTCCCCCCCGGGACGGCGGCGGCGCGGCGGACCTGCTGCTGGCGGGGGAGCGCATCTGCTACCAGGAACGCATGCTGAACACGCACAACGGCATGACCGCCTCCGACGACGACCTGCCGGAGCGCTTCTTCACCGAGGCGGGCAGCGGAACGCCGGAGATTCCCGTGCCGCCCGTGCCGCGCGCGGAGTTCCTGGCCGCCCGCGCGGCCTACTACCGGGTGCGCGGGCTGGACGAGAACGGCCTGCCCCGGCGCGAGACGGCCGAGCGCCTGCACCTGCCCTGGCCCCTCAACGCCCACGGCGCGGCCCTTGAGGAGCCCGACGGACAAGGGCGCCAGGGCCAGGGAAAAGGCCAAGGAAAAGGACGGTGGCGCGGATGAGTGTCCGGAACAGCATGACGGGCCAGGACAGCATGACCGGCCAGCTGCGAAAGTACGCGGGCAAGCTCGTCGCCGCCGGGCTGTGCGCCCCTGGCGAGCCGCTTTTCGCCGCGCTGGACGCCGAACTCTGCTTCAGCCACGCGGGCGACCCGCGCGAGGGCCTGGCCCGCGAGGTCATCCAGGGCCTGGGGGCCGTGGCCCTGCTTCTGGCCGAGCCGGTGGGCCCCTGCCAGGCGGCCATGCGCCTCCAGGCGGAGCGCGCCCTTGCCGCTGACGAGGCTTTCGTCACCCCCGGCGACTGCGAGACGCGCACCTTCCTGCACGACCTGCCCGTGGTGCGCGGCCTCGACCCCAAGGGCATCACGGACGCCCTTTCCCGGCGCAAGGGCTGCATCGTTCTGGAGCAGGGGCGGGTCCTCATGGCCGCTGCCGGGTCCATGAGCCCGGAGCAGCCCTTCGTCACCGCCAGCTCCATGGCCTTTGCCTGCTTTGTGGCCTGGTTCGACAGCCACCTGCGCGACGCCCGGTCCGGAACGCTCACGCCCGCCCGCCGCGAGGAGTTCCGCGTACTGCGCGCCCTGGTGGACGAGGATCAGGCCCGCCCGCCGCAGGCGCTTCCCGAACTCATGCCCGGCCCCTTCGCCGACGCCGGCCAGGCCCGCGCGGCCATGATCCAGGCGGGCAGGGCGGTGGTGGAGTACGGCCTGGTGGACTCGTCCTTCGGCAACGTGTCCTGCCGGCAGACGGCCCCGGAGGGCGAGCTGCTGCTCATCAGCCAGACGGGCAGCAGCCTGGACGAGCTGGCCGGGTGCATCGACCCCTGCCGCATGGACGGAAGCTCCTGCGTGGGCCTCACGGCGTCCAGCGAGTACACGGCGCACAAGGCCGTGTACGACGGCGGCGCGGCCCGGACCATCCTGCACGGCCACCCGCGCTTCGCCGTCATCCTGTCCATGGACTGCGGCAAGCCGGACTGCCCGGGCCTGGGCAACTGCCACCGCGCCTGCGCCACGCCGCGCGCCGTGGAGGACGCCGCCTGCGGCCTCTGCGTGCCCATCGTGCCGGGAGAGGTTGGCACCGGGTCCTTTGGCCTGTGCAACACCCTGCCGCCCGCGCTGACGGAAAACGGCGGCCGGCCCGGCGCCATCGTCTATGGCCACGGGCTCTTCGCCACCGGGGCCCAGGATTTCCGCGACGCCTTCGCCACGCTCTTCAACGTGGAGCGCTTCTGCCGGGAGGAGTACTTCCGCCGCGTTGCGGCCCTGGGCGGGGCGTGATCAGGAAGGCTCCGGGGGCGCATCGCAAAAAGTGATTTCCAATCCCGGCCCGGGGGTGATACCCCTGCCTTCCCGCCGATGCGGAAGGGAAGAACCGGGGGTTTGAAACGATGACCGAACAACGGCGCGCGGCGCTTCTGCCCATGCTCGCGCTCACCAGCGCCAGCATCCTCTGGGCCAGCGCCTTCATAGCCTTCAAGCTGGCCTTCGAGGCCTACGACACCATGTTCGTGGTCTTCGGCCGCATGCTTGTGGCCTGCATCTGCTTTGCGCCGCTGTACCCCCGCTTCCGCTCCCAGCCCTACCGCAAAGGGGACTGGAAGCCCATCGCCCTCATGGGCCTGTGCGAGCCCGGCCTGTACTTCCTGTTCGAGACCGCGGCCATCAAGAACACCGAGGCCGCCCAGGCGGGCATGATAACGGCCATGCTGCCGCTCCTGGTGGCCGTGGGCGCGCATTTCATCCTCAAGGAAAAGGTGAGCCTGCGCACCTGGGCCGGGTTCCTGGTGGCGGTCGTGGGCGCGGCCATGCTCTCGCTCTTCTCCACCGCCACGGAAAACGCCCCCAATCCGACCCTGGGCAACTTCCTGGAATTCCTGGCCATGATCTGCGCCATGGGCTACACCATCCTGCTCAAGCAGCTTTCCCGGCGCTACTCGCCCATGTTCCTCACCGCCACGCAGGCCCTGTTCGGCTGTTTCTTCTTCCTGCCGCTCATGTTCCTGCCGGGGCAAAGCCTGCCCACGCAGTTCGTGCTCGTTCCGGCCCTGTCCATCGTCTACCTGGGCGCGGCCAGTACCCTCGGAGCCTACGGCCTGTACAGCTACGGGGTGAGCAAGATTCCCGCCAGCCAGGCCTCGGCCTTCATCAACCTCATCCCCGTGGCCACCATCATCATGGCCCGGCTGGTGCTGGGCGAGGTGTTCAGCCTGGGCCAGTACCTGGCCTCGGCCCTGGTGCTGGGCGGGGTCATCCTGAGCCAGGACAACCGCAAGCCGGAGGGCGAGCGTGTTCGGATTCCTTAAGGCCAAACCCAGGCATAGCGCAGCCCCGGCCCTGCTGGAGCTGGACCTCGGCCCGGAGCGCGTCACCGTGGACGCCGGGTTCGACCGCTTCCGCACCCTGCGCATCAGCATCGGCCGCGACGGCCGGGTACGCGCCCGCGCGCCCAGGGGCACCAGCCTCGCCGCCCTGCGCGAGCACCTTCTCTCCAAAGGTCCCTGGATTCTCAAGCACCTCGACCGCATCCGCGAGCGCGGCTGCGAAGCCCAGCCCCTGCGCTACGTCAACGGCGAAACCCACCGCCACCTGGGCCAGGACCACGCGCTCCTCCTGCGCCAGGGCCCGCGCAACGAGGTGCGCCTGGCCGGCGACAGCATCCTCGTCACCACCCGGCGCCCCCCGGAGCCAGAGCTGGTGCGCAGGCTCCTCGAAGCCTGGCGCCAGGAGCAAGCCCGCGAGGTGTTCACCCGCGCCATCCGCGCCCTGCTGCCGCGCATGGACGCCCTCGGCGCGCCGCGACCGGCCAAGCTCGCCGTCCGCAGCATGAAAAGCCGCTGGGGCAGCTGCTCCCGCGCGCGGGTCATCTGCCTGAACCGCCAGCTCATCAAGGCCCCGCTGCCGTGCATCGAGTACGTGGCGGCCCACGAGCTCTGCCACCTGCTGCACTTCGGCCACGGCGAACGCTTCTACGCCGCCCTGGCCGCCGTCATGCCCGACTGGAAGGAGCGCAAGCAGCTGCTGCACAGCCTGCCGCTATTGTGATTCGCCAGGGGCGCCGTGAAAACGACGGGGGCTCTGCCCCCGGGCCCCCGCCAGAGGGCACGAGGCCCTCTGGACTCCCTTTGGCGAGGGGTTTCTGCTCCGGCACGAAGCGGCCGGAGCAGAAACCCCTCGCGGAGGGGCCGGGCGCGCCAGATGAGACTGACGGGACAGATGAGCCACAAGACTGTCGCTCTGTTTCGTCCTGACCAGCTCCAAGTTGTATGGCCGGGCGCAAGGCGGCGCAGGCAGAGGCATCGCCGGCCCTGGCATTTCCGCCCGGCCGCTGTGCTGCTCGCAGCTCTGGCCGCAACCCTGCCCGCAAGCAAGACGGCCCGGAACGAGTTCCACTCGTTCCG
>JACRDI010000040.1 GCA_016218665.1 Desulfovibrio sp.
GACATCGACGAGGTGGTGCTGGTGGGCGGCATGACCCGCATGCCCCTGGTGCAGCAGAAGGTGGGCGAGTTCTTCGGCAAGGAGCCCAACCGCTCCGTGAACCCGGACGAGGTCGTGTCCATGGGCGCGGCCATTCAGGGCGGCATCCTGGCGGGCGACGTGAAGGACGTGCTGCTCCTCGACGTGTCCCCGCTGTCGCTGGGCATCGAGACCATGGGCGGCGTGTTCACCAAGCTCATCGAGCGCAACACCACCATCCCCACCCGCAAGAGCCAGGTGTTCACCACCGCGGCCGACTCCCAGCCGTCCGTGTCCATCCACGTGCTCCAGGGCGAGCGCCCCATGGCCCAGGACAACATGACCCTCGGCCGCTTCGAGCTCACCGGCATCCTGCCCGCCCCGCGCGGCGTGCCGCAGATCGAGGTCACCTTCGACATCGACGCCAACGGCATCGTCAACGTCTCCGCCAAGGACACCGGCACCGGCAAGGAGCAGTCCATCCGCATCACCGCGTCGTCCGGCTTGTCTGAGTCCGACATTGACCGCATGGTGAAGGACGCCGAGGCCCACGCCGAGGAGGACAAGAAGAAGCAGGCCCTCATCGAGGCCCGCAACCAGGCCGACAGCCTCGTCTACAGCACTGAGAAGAGCCTGCGCGACATCGGCGACAAGGTGGACCCCGTGCTCAAGGGCGACCTGGAGACCAAGATCGAGGCCGTGAAGAAGGCGCTGGAGACCGAGGACGCCGACACCATCAAGGCCGCGGCCGACGAGCTGGCCCAGAGCAGCCACAAGCTGGCCGAGCAGCTCTACGCCCAGAAGCAGGCCGAGCCCGGCGCCGGAGCCGCGGGCGGAGCCGCCGGTGCAGGGGCCTCCAAGCCCGCCGACGACAACGTGGTGGACGCCGACTACACCGAGGTCAAATAGGGCCCAAGCCCCGGCTCGGCTTGCCTTGCAAGCCAAGAGAGCATACCATGATCCCGGCCTGCGGACTGTTCGCGGGCCGGGATTTTCCTTTGCAGCACCCATGGGGAGGCCACGCATGAACACGGCCACTATCGCGCGCCGCCGGGGCGTTCTTTTCCCGTCCCTGCGGCTTGCCGCCACCGCCCTCGTCATCGTCCTCGCGCTGGCGGGCATGGGCTGTTCCAGCCTCACCCTGCCCAGCCCCTCCGAACAGCCCGTGGAGCCCCTGCGCGAGCAGCCCACCGAGGACCTGGCCACCGAGGCGGACGGCTACTGGAAGGCGGACAACTACCCCCTGGCGGAACTGCTCTACTCCCGCCTGCTGGAGCGCACGGAGATCGAGCGTTCCCAGAAGCTGCTGGCGCTGGACCGCCTGGCCCAGAGCGCCTACAAGGCCAAGCACTACTACCAGGCCAAGCAGGCGCTGGACCGGCGCGCCGGCATGGACAAGGCCGCGCTGGGCACCTGGCCCTGGCACGAGCTGTACATCCGCACCATTGCCGCCCTGAACCGCCAGGACCTTCTGGACACCCACCAGGCCTGGATCATGGCCCACACAGAGCTGCCCTTTGACGTGCGCGCCCACGCCATCGTGCTCTTGAGCGAATACGGCACCCGCGGAGGCGACTACGCCCGCGGCATGGACACCCTGGCCGAGCTGCACCGCCAGGGGCAGGACGCCGCCGCCAAGACCCTTCTGGAAGGCCTGTACGCCACCTCCCTGCTGGACATCCCCGACGAGCAGCTCGCGGGCCTGGTCCGCGCCGCAGGGGGGGCCGGCAGGTCCAAGGTTTTCCCCCATGCCGTCATCCAGCGCGAGGCCGCACGCAGGGGCCTGCGCGCCGCAGCCGGTTCGTCAGCCATTCCCGCAGCCATTCCGGCAGTCACTGCGGCTGCCGCATCGTCAGAAATTTCGTTGCCCGGCACGCTGCTGGCCCAGAACGCCAGCCGCACGCAGAGCGACCAGCCCCAGGCCCTGGTGCCTTCCGTTTCTCCCGCGGGCGACGGCGCCACCCGGGTGGCCCTGGTGCTGCCCTTGACCGGCCGCTTCGCCTCCACGGGGCAGAAGGTGCTGCGCGGCGCCGGCGCGGCCCAGAAACGCCTGGCCAAGCAGGGCCGAAAGGTGGAGATCACCGTCATCAACGCCGACTCCGCCGACTGGCGCGAGCAGCTGGCCGCCCTTCCGGCCGGCGTGGCCACCGTGGGCGGGCCGCTGCTGAACGTGGAGGGGCTGAAGGCCCTGGCGGCCGACGGCACCATCTCCAGGCGCGCCGTGTTCGCCTTCCAGCCGGACCTGGGCACGGTGCAGGAAGGCCGGCAGGCCTGGCGTTTCTACCCCAGCTTCCAGGACCAGGCCCGCGCCCTCATCGACCTGACCGCGAACAAGCTGGGCATCCGCTCCGTGGCCATCCTCGCGCCCAGGAACCGCTACGGCCAGCGCATGGCCGAGGTCTTCGCCGCCGAGGCCAAGGCCAAGAACGTGCGCATCGCCGGCAACGAGACCTACCCGCCGGACGACCACCCGCGCTGGATCCACAGCGTGAGCAAGCTGCTCAAGGTGCCCGACGGTTTCCGCCGGAACAAGAACATGCCCCTGCCCATGCCGGACTTCGGGGCCGTGTTCATGCCCGAGGACTGGGGCCAGGCCGAGCTGCTCGCCTCCAACTTCCACTTCTTCGAGGGCCAGCACCTGCTCTTTTTGGGCACGGACCTGTGGAGCGTGGGCCTGGACAACGCCAAGGACGTGGACGACACCTACTTCCAGCAGGCCGCCTGCCCCGGCGCCTGGTGGCCGGAGACGGGCGGCGGCCGCGCCCTGCAGGCCGTCATGGACGAGCAGAACCAGGGCCAGGCCGACTTCTGGGTGGCGCTGGGCTTCGACTTCGTGCGCCTGGCCGCGCGCCTCGGGCTGGCGCCGGGCTTTACCCCGCAGGACGTGAACGCGCGCCTTGCGGCCCTGAAGGACTTGGACTACAGCATGGCCCCTGTGCGCTGGAACGCCGAAGGCATCGCCAGCCAGAGCCTGTACCTGTTCACCCCCCGCAAGGAGGGCAAGGCCCTGGTGGACCCGGACGGCATGCGCGCGAGCATCCAGAAGAGCAAGGACCGCCGCGAGAAGCGGCTGGTCATGTCGCGCGAGATACAGAAGACCAAGAAGGCGGGCGGCTCCGGCAGCCTGACCCAGGACGTCAAGGATTAAGGAGCAGCGATGAAGATCAGCCCCGAAGAAGTGGCCAAGGTGGCCAAGCTGGCCCGGCTGGACCTGAGCCAGGACAAGATCGGCCAGTACGCCGAGCAGCTCGGCGGCATCCTGGACTACATGGACAAGCTCGCCGAGCTGGACACGGCCGACGTGGAGCCCATGTACACCCCGGTGGACCACGTGAGCGTCATGCGCGACGACGTGGCCAGAAAGGACTACGCCCGCGAGGACATCCTCAAGAACGCCCCGGAGACCGACGGCGCGTTCTTCATCGTGCCACGCATCGTCTAGGCGGCCATACACCCTCTTTTTTCACGGATGCACCCAATGCCTGAAATCATGCACATGACCCTTTCCGAGGTCCGCAAGGCCCTGGCGGACAAGACCCTCGGCGCCGCGGAAGTCACCGAGGCCGCCCTCAAACGCATCGAGGCCACCGAGCCCAAGGTGCGGGCGCTCATCTCCGTGCAGGCCGAGGAAGCCCGCGCCCTGGCCAAAAGCCTGGACGCCCAGGGACCGGACGCCTCAAAGCCCCTGTGGGGCGTGCCCCTGGTGGTGAAGGACGTGCTGGCCACCAAGGACGTGCCCACCACCTGCGGCTCCAGGATCCTGGAGAACTTCCGCCCGGTGTACGACGCCACGGCCGTGGCCCGTCTGAAGGACGCCGGAGCGATCCTGGTGGGCAAGGCCAACATGGACGAGTTCGCCATGGGCTCCACCACGGAAAACTCGGCCTACTTCGCCACCCGGAACCCCTGGGACCTGGAGCGGGTTCCCGGAGGCTCCAGTGGCGGCTCCGGCGCCACGGTGGCCGCCGGGCAGTGCTTCGGCGCGCTGGGCACGGACACCGGCGGTTCCATCCGCCTGCCGGCCAGCTTCTGCGGCATCGTGGGCCTCAAGCCCACCTACGGCCGCGTGTCGCGCTTCGGCATGGTGGCCTACGGCTCGTCGCTCGACCAGATCGGCCCCATGACCAGAAGCGTGGAAGACGCCGCGCGCATGCTCCAGGTCATCGCCGGGCACGACGGCCGCGACTCCACCAGCGTGGATGTCCCCGTGCCCGACTATCTGGCCGTGCTGGCCGAAAAGGGCGACCTCAGGGGGCTGACCATCGGCCTGCCCGCCGAGTACTGGGACAAGGGCTTGTCAAGCGAGGTGGCCGAGGCCTGCGGCGCTGCGGTCAAGAAGTGCGAGGAACTGGGCGCCAAGGCCGTGCCCGTGCAGCTCAAGCTCTCGCAGTACGCCATCGCGACGTATTACATCATCGCCGTGGCCGAGGCGAGCTCCAACCTGGCGCGCTTCGACGGCGTGCGCTACGGCCACAGGACCGAGAACCCGGCCGATCTCATGGACATGTACGTGAAGAGCCGCACCGAAGGCTTTGGCGACGAGGTGCAGCGCCGCATCATCCTGGGCACCTACGTGCTCTCCTCCGGCTATTACGACGCCTACTACCGCAAGGCCGCCCAGGTGCGCCGACTCATCCGCAAGGACTTCGAGGCCGCGCTGTCGCAGTGCGACCTGCTGGCCGGGCCCGTGTGCCCCACCACGGCCTTCAAGGTGGGCGAGATGACCAGCGATCCCTTGCAGATGTACCTCATGGATATCTTCACCATCAGCACCAACCTGGCCGGCCTGCCAGGCATGAGCCTGCCCGTTGGCCTTGGCCGCGAGACCGGCATGCCCATCGGCCTGCAGCTCACCGGCCGGGCCTTCGACGAGGCGCGCATGCTCCAGGCCGCGCACGCCCTGGAAAAGAGCGTTCCGGCCACGGGGCTGGCCACGCTGTAGCGCAAGGAGACGCACCCCAATGCCCGTCACACTGGTCAGCGCCGTCGCGGGCCGCACCGCCGCCGAGAAACGCGCGCTCATGGAAGCCGTGCAGGGGGCCATCGTCAAGGGCCTCAAGCTGCCCCCGCACGACCGCTACCTGCGCCTGGCCGAGCACGCTCCGGACGAGTGGCTGCTGCCGGAGGGCAAGAGCGGGCGCTTCGTGCTCATAGAGATCGCGCTGTTCGAGGGCCGCACGCCCGAGACCAAGGGCGCGCTCTACGCGGAGATCGTGGCCGCGCTGGAGGGCCTCGGCATGGACCGGAACGACGTGTTCATCCGGCTCATCGAGCAGCCGCGCGAGAACTTCGGCATCCGCGGCGGCCAGAGGGCCGACCTGGTGCAGCTGGGCTACGAGGTGAAGGTCTAGCCCGGCGCTGCCGCCCGCAGGCCAAACGCAAGAAGGCCGTCTCCGCCCAGGCACATGCCAGCGGAGACGGCCTTTGTGTTTCTTTCGCGCCGGGAGCGCAGCACCGGGGCAAGGCCCCGCCCGCGCGCTACTGGCCGGCCTGCTCGGCGGGATTCTTCGGGATGATGTTGGCGTCCGCAAGGCGCTTGGCCATGTGGTCGAAGGCGATCAGCATCTGCACGAAGGCCTCCGGGCGCATGACCAGGCGCTGGCGGGTCTCCATGACGGGCTCGCCCTTCTCGTCCTTCTCGTCGGCGGAGAGGCTGCCCAGGTCGATGCGCACCATGCCCGCGCCAAACCCGATCTGCGTCACGCCATCAATGAATTTCTCGTCGTTCATCTGTCCTCCGGGGGTCCGTGTATTGTCGCAAGCCCCGTGGAAGCAGGGCCGAATGCGCGGCCGCAACCCTAGCCCAAGTGCCTTGGGGCGGGCAAGCCATTGCGGGCGTTTTTTGCGGCAAAAGGCCCGGCAGGTGCAAGCATTTCCGACCGGCCGGCTGGCCCGGATGGTTCTGAATGCGCCAGATGGTTCTGCATGCGCAAGCCTACCCGCCCTGGCAGCCCCGGCACACCCCGCCGAAGCGGATCTCGGCCGTGTCCACGCGCATGGGCAGATGGGAGAGCAAGGCGCTCAAGCCGTCGCCGAACTGGCCGGAGTCGAGGCACTCGGTGTGCCCGCAGCGCGAGCAGGTGAAATGGGCGTGGTGCTCGTGCCCGGCGCTCAGGCAATAGCGGAAGGCGCGCTCGCCCGCGTTGTGCCGGGCGGCCACGCGGTGCTCCACCAACAGGTCCAGGATGCGATACAGCGTGACGCGGTTGAGCTTCGCCCCAAGCACGGCCAGCAGCTCCTGCGGGGTGGCCGGGGCCCCGGCCTCGGCCAAGGCGTGCACCACCAGCAGGCGCTTCTCCGTCGCGGCCAGCCCGCCGCGCGCCAACATGTCCTTCCAGTCGATCACCGCGCCGTCCTTGTTCGCAATGGTGTTGCGTGACTACTGTAGCGCCTCGCGGAAGCCCTTGGCAACCTTGCGCAGGTTGGCGTCCCAGTCCGGAGCCAGGGGATCGGCCACCACCAGCCTGCCGCCCACGGCCTGGGCCACGGTGCCGGCGGTGCGCTGGCTCATCTGCGGCTGCACGAACACGGCCCGCGCGCCCTTGGCCTTGGCCTGGCCGACGACGGCGGCGAGGCGCCTGGGCGAAGGCTCCTTGCCCTCGAACTCGATGGCCATCTGGGTCAGGCCGTAGTCCCGGGCGAAGTAGCCCCAAGCCGGGTGGAACACCAGAAAGGACCGCCTGGCGGCGGGAATCCCCGCGAAGAGCCCCTTGAGCTCGGCGTCCAGGGCGTCGATCTCCTTGTGCATGGCCGCGAGGTTTGCGGCATAGGCCTTGGCGTTGGCCGGGTCGGCCTTGGCGAAGGCCGCGGCGACCTTGGCCGCCATCTGCCGCATGTTGGCGGGAGAAACCCAGATGTGCGGGTCCATCTCGTCCGCCTGCCCGTGCTTGCCCCTGGCGGATTGATGGTCGTCGTGGCCCTCGGGCATGGGCAGCTTCTTCAGGCCGTCGTCGGTGTGCACAAAGAGCATCTTCTTGTTGGCGCCCTTGAGGCGACCCTCCCAGGCTTCCTCGAATTCGAGACCCGTGGAAAGGTACAGTGAGGCCCCGGCGATGGCGCGCATCTGCGAGGGCTTGGGCTCGTAGGTGTGGGCGTCGGCTCCGGCGGGCACCAGCACAGTGGTCTGCACAAGGCCGCCGCCGATCTTGCGGGCGAGGAATTCGACGGGGGCCACGCCCACCGCCACCTGCAACGCACCGGCCAGGGCAAAGGCGGGAAACGCACAACCCACCAGAACCGCGCACAATATCGTGAACGCTTTTCTCATTGCGGAGACTCCGGGTTTCAGCTACACCCCAGTCGGTGCAACTCTGTTGCATCCGAATTGCAACAAAGTTGCATGACTGTCAAGCCACAGCCTGGAGTTTTGGGAACCCATGGACCAGAACGCCTTTGCCATCTTCGCGGCCATCGTCACCTCCATCGTGCTGGAGGCCGCGCCGTTCCTGCTGCTGGGCTCGCTGCTCTCCTCGATCATCGCCGTGTACGTGGGCGACGGGGCCCTGGAGCGCCTGGCGCAGAGGAGCCTGCCCGCGCAAGTATGCCTGGGGCTCTTTGCCGGCCTGCTGCTGCCCACCTGCGAGTGCGGCGTGGTGCCGGTGACGCGGCGGCTCATCAAAAAGGGTGTGCCCGCAGGCGCGGCCATCCCTTTCATGCTGGCGGCGCCCGTGGTGAACCCGGTGTCGCTGGCCGCCACCTGGGTGGCCTTCCAGGGCGATCTCACCATGGTGGCCGGGCGCGCGGCCATGGTGCTGCTGCCCGCGGCGGCCCTGGGCTGGGCCTTGGGGGGCATCAAGGCCGCCGAGCTGCTGCGCCCGGGCCTCGAAATGGCCCGTGCGGAGGGCTGCTCCTGCGGCTGCGGCCACGGGCACGACGGGCACAGGCGTCCGGGATTCCTCCAGGGCCTGCCGGACGTGCTGCGCGGCACCGGGCGCGAGTTCCTGGACATGGGCCTGTTCCTCATCCTGGGCGCGTGCGCGGCCGGCCTGTTCAAGGTCTTCCTGCCGCAGCAGTGGCTGGGCGTCGTCTCGGCCAACGTCTGGCTGGCGATTCCGGCCATGATGCTGCTGGCCGTGCTCATGAGCATCTGTTCCGAGGCCGACGCCTTCGTGGCCGCCAGCCTGTCCATGTTCCCGCGTCCGGCCCTGCTGGCCTTCCTTGCCCTCGGCCCCATGCTCGACCTCAAGCTCATTCCGGCCATCGCGGGCGTGTTCCGGCGGCGCGTGGCCCTGGTGCTCCTCATCGCGCCGGCCGTGGGAGTGTACATGCTGGCCATGAGCCTGGCCCTGTCCGGAGCGTTCAAATGAGCGCCACGCCAACCACCGGCCTCGCCCGCTTCAGGCTGTCCCTCCAGGACCGCGTGGACGGCCTGTGCCTGCTGTGCATGGGCGGCCTCATGGCCGCGCTCTCGCGCTCCGGCCTGTACTGGTACTTCCTGAACCCGAAGTTCAGCGGCGTCACCCTTGGCGCGGGCGTGCTGCTCTGCCTGGCAGGCCTGGCGCTGCTGCTGCGGCCCATGCCCGGCCCGACCACAGCCATGCGCCTGTGGCGGCAGGCCGTGCTCCTGGGCTTCCTGTCCCTTGCGGCCACGGCCTGGGGCCAGGCGGCCAGCGAGCCCCTGCCCGGCGCCATGAGCCCGGCCTCTTCCGAAAACGCCGCCCTTGCGCCGGAGGAAGCGGCCCCGGCGGACCCGCGCCCCGTGCTGGACGGCAGGGAATACGTGCGCCTGAACCTGGCCGAGCTGTACATCATGCTCGACAAGGGGCGGAAGGACTACCCGGAGCGCTTCGCCCTGCGCGCGGTGGTCTCGCGCACGCCGGAGTTGGACAAGCGCGGCCATGTGCTGCTCAAGCGCACGGCCGTGGTCTGCTGCCTGGCCGACAGCCTGGAACTGTCCTTCGCCACGCGCGGCAACGGGCTGGAGGCGCTTCAGACCGGCGACTGGGTGGAGGTTTTCGGACGGCTTGCGCCCCTTGACGAGAAAGGGGCCGACAAGGGACTCGTGAAGGCCGCGCCCAAGGGCGAGGGGCCCTCGCTCTCCCTCACCAACCCGAAGTTCCGCATCGAGGTGGAGGCGGCGACGCCCATCCAGGCGCCCGCCTTCCCCTATCTCTTCGAGTTCAAGGAAGAGCCGCCCTTCGCCTGGTAGGGTAGCGCTCGCCCCTCATCATCGCCAATTCTCAAACGCTTTCTGCAGCATCGATTCCACTTCCTTTCGCGCCGCTTCCGTACCCTTTTCCCGGAGCTCCCCGTATGTCCCGGCGCGCTCGCCGCACTGCTTGCAGCATATCTCGGTCGAATCGCAGGCGTCATCGGGCCAAGAGAGCTGAGTTCGGCATTTCCCGCAATTGAACGTGATGGTGATGTTGTCGTCCGCCATGTGAGCCCTCCCGACGAATCCACTCACAAATCAACATAGACGAGCCTGTTGTCAAGCACATAAAAAAACGGGGGACCGGTCGCCCGATCCCCCGCTGCAATCGCTGCTTTTCCGACCAGCTACATGTTCGCCAGCACGGCGTCGCCCATGGCCTTGCAACCCACAAGCCGGCTGCCGTCCTCGCGGATGTCACCGGTGCGGAAGCCCTGGGCCAGGGTCTTCTGCACGGCCTGCTCGATGCAGTCCGCCTGGGCCCCCATGGAGTCCGAGCTGTAGCGCAGGAGCATGGCCACGGACAGGATGGTGGCCAGCGGATTGGCCTTGTCCTGCCCGGCGATGTCCGGGGCGGAGCCGTGGATGGGCTCGAACAGGCCGGGGTTCTTCTCGCCCAGGCTGGCCGAGGGCAGCATGCCGATGGAGCCGGTGATGACGCTGGCCTCGTCGGACAGGATGTCGCCGAAGAGGTTCTCGGTGACGATGACGTCGAACTGCGAGGGGTCGCGCACCAGCTGCATGGCGGCGTTGTCCACGTACATGTGGGAAAGCTCCACGTCCGGGTAGTCTCCCGCCACCTCCAGAACGATCTCCCGCCACAGGCGCGAAACGTCCAGCACGTTGGCCTTGTCCACGCTGCACAGCTTTTTGCGGCGCTTGCGCGCGGCCTCGAAGCCCACCTTGGCGATGCGGCGGATCTCATGCTCGGCGTAGATCATGTTGTTGAAGCCCACGCGCTCGCCGTCGCGCACTTCCACCCCCTTCGGGGTTCCAAAGTAGGCGCCGCCGGTCAACTCGCGCACCACCAGCAGGTCGATGCCCTTGGCCACGATGTCGGGCCTTAAGTAGCAGGCCTGCTTGAGCTCCGGGAACAGGCTGGCCGGGCGCAGGTTGGCGAAGAGCCCCAACGCCTTGCGGATGCCGAGCAAACCGCGCTCCGGCCGGATTGCCGGATCGATGGTGTCCCACTTGGGGCCGCCCACCGCGCCCAGAAGCACGGCGTCCGAGGCCAGGGCGAGCTTCACCGTCTCCTCGGGCAGGGGAACGCCCGTGGCGTCGATGGCCGCGCCGCCCATGAGCGCTTCCTCGATCTCGAAGCGGGTGCCGAACTTCTCGGTCACCTTGTCCAGCACGCGCAGGGCCTGGGCGATGATCTCCCTGCCGATGCCGTCGCCGGGGATGACGCAGATCTTCATGCCGTTCTGCATTGCCACGCCCCCTACCCCTTCGCCGCCAGGCGCTTCTTGACGTAGGGCACCAGGCCGCCGGCGTCGAGGAGCTCCTGCATGAAGGCGGGCACCTTGGCGCAGACCACGGTCTCGCCGGTGGTCAGATTCTTGATCTCGCCCTTGCCGGTGTCGACTTCCAGCCTGTCGCCGTCTTTCAGCTTGGCGATGTCGTCGCCCACCTCAAGCAGCACCAGGCCCATGTTGAAGCCGTTGCGGTAGAAGATGCGGGCGAAGCTCTTGGCCACGACCACGGGGATGCCCGCGCCCAGCAGGGCGATGGGCGCGTGCTCGCGGCTGGAGCCGCAGCCGAAGTTCTCGTCGGCCACCATGATGTCGTTCTTCTTGACCCGCTTGACCCAGCCGGGCTCCAGGCCTTCCATGCAGTTGGCCCCCAGCACCTCGGCGTCGGTGGTCACCAGGAACCGGGCGGGAATGATGGCGTCGGTGTCGATGTGCGCCCCGACCTTGTGCGCATTGCCAGTGACGAGCATGTCTATCGTCTCCTTGTGCTTCGAGGCTTACAGCTTCGCGGGGTTGATGATTTCGCCGGCGATGGCGCTGGCCGCGGCCACGGCGGGGCTGCCCAGGTAGACCTCGCTCTGCAGGCTGCCCATGCGACCCTTGAAGTTGCGGTTGGTGGTGGCGATGCAGCGCTCGCCCCCGGCCAGGATGCCCATGTGGCCGCCCAGGCAGGGCCCGCAGGTGGGTGGGCCCACGACGGCCCCGGCGTCCATGAAGATGCTGAACAGGCCCTCGTCCATGGCCTGCCGCCAGATCTTGGGGGTGGCGGGCAGCACGATGAGCCGCACGTTCTTGTGCGCCTTGCGGCCCTTGAGGATGGCCGCGGCCTCGCGCAGGTCCTCGATGCGGCCGTTGGTGCAGGAGCCGATGACCGCCTGGTCCACCTTGATTCCCTTGACCTCGTCCACGCCGCGGACATTGTCCGGCAGGTGCGGGCAGGCCACCTGGGGCTGCATGCCGGAGACGGAGAGCTTCAGCTCACGCTCGTACACCGCGCCCGCATCGGCGGCGATGGCCTGGTCGCCCTTGCGGCCGGCGGCGGCGCAGTAGGCCAGGGTCTTGGCGTCGGCCGCGAAGAGACCGGCCTTGCCGCCCGCCTCGATGGCCATGTTGGCCATGGTCATGCGGCCCTCGATGGACAGGGCGTCGATGACCGGGCCGCCGAACTCCAGCGCGCGGTACAGCGCGCCGGAAACGCCGACCTGGCCGATGACATGGAGGATGAGGTCCTTGCCGCCAACGAAGGGCTCAAGCTGGCCGTCGAAGTCCACGCGGATGGTGGGCGGCACCTTGAACCAGGTTTCGCCCAGGGCCATGGCCCCGGCGATGTCCGTGCTGCCCATGCCCGTGGCGAAGGCGCCCAGGCCGCCGTAGGTGCAGGTGTGGGAGTCCGCGCCGACCACGATGTCGCCGGGGCCCACGATGCCGAGCTCGGGCAGGAGCGCGTGCTCCACGCCCACGTTGCCGCCCTCGTAGTAGTGGGTCACGCCCATCTCATGGGCGAAGTCGCGCACGACCTTCACCTGCTCGGCGCTGTCGATGTCCTTGTTGGGCGTGAAATGGTCGCACACCAGCGACACCTTGTCCTTGTCGAACACCTTGGTGGCGCCCATGGCCTTGAAGCTCTTGATGGCCAGCGGCGCGGTGATGTCGTTGGCGAGCACCATGGACACGCGGCAGTTGACGATCTGCCCGGCGCCGGTGATCTTCTCGTCCGTGTGCGCCTGCAGGATTTTCTCGGCTAAAGTGTGGGGCATTCCTCGTTCTCCTCTCTCATTTTCTCCAAACGGTTGAGCGCGTTGATGAAGGCCATGGCGCTGGCCACGAGGATGTCCTCGTTGGTGCCGCGGCCCACTGACATCTTGCCGTTGTGCCCGATGCGCACGGTCACGGTGGCCTGCGCGTCGGTGCCGCCGGTGACGGCGTTGATCTGGAAGCGGTCGAGGCTCGGATTGTAGCCCACGATCTTGCCGATGCAGCGGAACAGCGCGTCCACCGGACCCTCGCCGAAGGAGGTGGCGCGCTTGAAGTCGGCGACCTCTTCGCCGTCCAGGATCTCCATGACCATGGCCGCGTGGGGCGGCACGCCGCCCGTGCCGGAGAACACGCTCATGTCCTTCAGGCGGTACTTGTCGCGGCGGCGGTAGACCATCTCAAGGACAAGGGCCTCCACGTCCTCGTCGAAGACGCGCTCCTTCTTGTCGGCCAGTTCCTTCACCGCGCCGAAGACCACGCCCAGCTGCTGCTCGTTCAGCTGGTAGCCCAGCTCGATGAGCTTGGCCTTGATGGCGTGGCTGCCGGAGTGCTTGCCGATGACCATGTCCGTGCCCTTGCGGCCCACGGACTCGGGCGTCATGATCTCGTAGGTCAGCGGGTTCTTGAGCACGCCGTCCTGGTGGATGCCGGACTCGTGCGCGAAGGCGTTGGGGCCCACGATGGCCTTGTACGGCGGAATGGGCTGGCCGATGATCTGGGAGAGCCTGCGGCAGCTGGGGTAGAGCTGCTGCGTCTTCACGCCGCAGTCCACCTTGTACAGCTCGTGCCGGGTGTGCAGGGCCATGACCAGTTCTTCAAGCGACGCGTTGCCCGCGCGCTCGCCGATGCCGCAGAGCGTCACCTCGGCCTGGCGCGCCCCGGCGCGGATGGCCGACAGGCTGTTGGCCACGGCCAGGCCCAGGTCGTTGTGGCAGTGCACGCTGAACACGGCGTCCCCCGCGTTGGGCACGTTCCTCAAGAGGTAGGCGATGAGCTCGCCGAACTCGAAGGGCTGGGCATAGCCCACCGTGTCCGGGATGTTCACGGTCTTGGCCCCGGCGCGGATGACCCTCTCGCAGACCTTGGCCAGGAATTCCCAGTCCGAGCGCGAGGCGTCCTCGGCGCTGAACTCCACGTTGGGGCACAGGCTCACGGCGTGCTTCACCGCAGCCTCGGCCATCACCAGCACTTCCTCGCGGGTTTTGCGCAGCTTGTGCGCCATGTGGATCTCGCTGGTGGCCAGGAAGGTGTGGATGCGCGGGTGGGCGGCGTTTTTGATGGCCTCCCAGCCGCGGTCGATATCCTTGGTGAGGGCCCGGCACAGGGCCGCCACCTGGATGTCCTTCACGGAGGCGGCGATGGCCTGCACGGCCTCGAAGTCGCCCTGGCTGGCGGCGGGAAAGCCCGCCTCGATGATGTCGACGCCCAAGGCCTCCAGCTGGCGCGCCAGACTGACCTTTTCCTCAAGGTTCATGGTGGCGCCGGGAGACTGCTCCCCGTCGCGGAGGGTGGTGTCGAAGATGTACACGCGATCAGACATGGATCCTCCTCGCTTGGTTTTTGAGCCTATCCGCTTCGCGGAGTTGGTGCAAGTTTGACAAAACAGGCAAAAACAAAGCGCGGGCAAATGCCCGCGCGCGATACGTCCCAGTGGGTGCCACCGTGGACCGAAGACTTATGCTTTCAGGAAAAAGACGAAAAGAAAGCCCGGCCTACGAGGGGTCCCGCTGGGACTCGCGTAGGATCAGGGCGATGCGGCCAATGGCGATGATGCCGCTGGCGGCGATGGGTGCGGTATGGACTGCGGTGCTGTTCATCATGTTTTTCTCTGCGCGCGGGCGGGCACTCCCCCCTTGCGCAAGGCCCTTATGCCACGACCCGACGCGCCTTGTCCAGCGCGGGAAGGGGCCAGGGCACAAAAATCACTGCTGCTGTTCCTTCGGCAGCTCTTTCTGCTGCTCCTTCTGCGACTGCTCCTTGGTGGCCACCAGCTTGGACCCCCGGGGGGAGAGGATGAACAGGGTGTAGATGGGGCCGCTGATGATGTAGCCCAGGAAGAACACGAAGCCCAGCATCTTCGGGCGCGAGGCCACCATGACGAAGAGCAGGATCACCGTGACCATGGAGCTGAAGGGGTGGGCCTTGATGAAGCCGTATTCCTTGAACGAGGCGTAGCGCATGGTGCTGACCATGAGGAAGGACAGCACGTACACCAGCACCAGGCTGGCCGTGGGCAGCACGTCGGTGAGCCAGGAATCGGGCAGATGCGGGGCGAAGAGCACCAGGCTGGCCAGGGTGCTGGCCTGGGCCGGAATGGGCAGGCCGATGAAGAACTTCTTGCTGGTCACGGCCGCCTGCACGTTGAACCGGGCCAGGCGCAGGGCGCCGCAGGCCACGAGCAGGAACGAGGCCATGAGACCCAGGGTGCCGAAGCCGGAGAGCTGCCACTGGTACATCATGAGGCCAGGCGTCGCGCCGAAGGCCACCAGGTCCGCCAGGGAGTCGAACTGCACGCCGAACTCGCTGGTGGTGTTGGTCAGCCGGGCCACCTTGCCGTCCAGGCCGTCGAACAGGCACGAGCCCAGGATGCACAGGGCCGTGTACTCGAAGCGCCCTTCGATGGCCCAGATCATGCCCAGGAAGCCCAGGAACAGGCTTGCCGTGGTGAAGAGGTTGGGCAGGATGTAGACGCCCTTGTGGCGGGGCAGGGGTTTTTCCTTGGACATGAAATCTCCCGGACGCTTCCCCGCGGGGCTACTTGCGGACGGCGAGGGCCGTCTCGCCCGCGCGGACGGTTTCGCCCACGTAGACCTTAACAGCATAGTCGTCGGGCAGATAGAGGTCAACTCTGGACCCGAACTTGATGAGGCCGAAGCGCTCGCCCCGGCGCAGGATGTCTCCGGGCTCCGCCCAGCAGACGATGCGCCGCGCGATGAGCCCCGCGATCTGCACGATGGTGAAGCGGTCGGCTCCGCGGCCCATGACCACGATGTTGCGCTCGTTGTCGGTGCTGGCCTTGTCCAGGCTGGCGTTGAAGAACTTGCCCGGAATGTAGCGGATCAGCTCCACGCTGCCCTCGACGGGCGCGCGGTTCACGTGCACGTCCACCACGCTCATGAACACGCACACCACCTGGCACACCTGCCCGGTGATGGGGTCCGGGGCGTAGTCCACCTTGACCACGCGGCCGTCCGCCGGGGAAATCACGGCGTCGCGGTCCTCGGGGGCCACGCGCTCGGGATCGCGGAAGAAGTGCACCACGAAGCCGGTGACCACGAGAAGGATGAGGGCCAGAAGCCACCAGCCCATGGCGGCGAAGACCAGGGTGGCGAAGGCCGAGAGGCCGATGGACGGCAGGCCTTCAAGGCTGAGTCCGATGGTCGGTTTGCGCATGTGCTCCTGCTCCTGGATGGATGAAATCGCGGCGGTGCCGGACGAGAAGCCACTACCCGCCATTGGGCGCAAGGTCAACTGCCCAGGCGGGGCGGGTGTCCGCAATCCGCGCGGGCTTTGCCTTTCCCCGCGCGCTGGTGTATAAAATGCGCATGGAGCCTGTCACGCACCTTGCCGCGGGCCTGCTCACCGCACAGGCGCTGCGTCCCAGCCGCCGCATCTTCTTCGGCGCGGAGAAGGACGGACGCGGCCTCACCCTGCTCTGCGCCGTGGCCGCCACCATCCCCGACGTGGACAGCCTGGCCGGGCTGCTGGGGCCGGAATCCTACCTGCTGCACCACCGGGGGGCCACGCACTCCATCGTGCTGCTGCCGGCCTACGCCCTGCTGCTGGCCTGGGCGGCACGCAAGCTCGGCGCGCGCCTGGGCCTGGCCCAGGGCTTCCTCGCGGCCGCGCTGGCCCTCTCTACGCACCTGTTCCTGGATGTGGTGACCACCTTCGGCACGCAGATCTTCGCGCCCTTCTCGCACATGCGCGTCAGCTTCGAGGGCGTGTTCATCGTGGACCCGGCCTTCACCCTGGCTCTGCTCGGCTTCGCGCTGGCCGCGCGGCTGAGGCCGGAGCACGCCCGCAGGCTGGCCCTGTACGGCCTGGCCCTCATGCTGGCCTATCCCCTGGCGGGCAACGCCCTGCGGCTGGACATGACGCGCCGCTACGAGAACCTGCTGGCCGAGCGCGGGGAGGCCGCCACAAGGGTCAGCCTCTCGCCGGACGCGCTCTCCCCCTGGTACTGGAAGGTGGTGTTGGAGGACGGCCAGAGCCTGCGCGTGACCACGGCCACCCCGGCGGACCTCGCCGGACCCTGGCCCGTGCTGCGCCTGCTGCCCCTGCAACGGGCGGAACTGGAGCGCCTGGGCGGACAGGCCAGCTTCTTCGGCACCTACGCCTGGTTCGCCATCCACCCGGCGGAGCGCCCGGCCGAAGGCCCGCCCGAGGCGGGAGGCGCGACGGGCCTGCGCATGCGCCACTTCCTCGACGCCGCCTACGTCAACACCGGCCCGGTCATGACCGCACTCTTCGGCCCCAGGCCGGGCTTCGCCGAGTGCGCCGCCTTCATGGACACGGCCGGCCGACTGGTGGCCTGGCGCGACTGGAGCGGCCGCACCCACCCCGTGCCCGACCACGGAGGAATTCCCGCCAGCGCCCACGCGCGCTGATCAGCGCCGCTTGATTCCCCCTGGCACCCCAGGAAAGGAGCACCGCATGGACACCCTCGACGCCATCATGACCCGCCGCAGCATCCGCAAGTACACCGACCAGCCCGTGAGCGAGTCCCAGGTGCAGGCCCTGCTCTCCGCCGCGATGGCCGCGCCCAGCGCGGGCAACCAGCAGCCCTGGCACTTCGTCCTCGTGCGCGACAAAACCCGCCTGCACGAGATCGCCCGCATCCACCCGTACGCGGCCATGGCGCCCAAGGCGGCCCTGGGCATACTCGTCTGCGGCGACACGCGGGTGGAGAAGCACCCCGGCTTCTGGGTCATCGACTGCGCGGCGGCGGTGCAGAACCTGTTGCTGGCCGCCCATGCCATGGGCCTGGGAGCGGTGTGGACGGGCATCCATCCCGTGCGCGAAAGGGAGCAGGCCTTCGCCAAACTCTTCGGCACGCCGGAGGGCATCGTCCCCCATTCCTTCATCCCGGTGGGAAACCCGGCGGAGGAAAAGAAGAGCGAGGACAGGTACAGGCCGGAGCGCGTGCACCTGGAAAACTTCCAGCCTGACCGGCCCTAGTTCTCTGGCCCGGCGGTCTCCGGCAGTCCGCGCAGCACCGCCCAGCCGATGACGGCCGAGGTCAGGGAGCCCGCGAGGATGCCGAGCTTGGAGAGGTCGGCCTCGGCCCCGCCGGGAAAGGCCAGCCCGGCCACGAAGATGGACATGGTGAAGCCTATGCCCGCCAGGCAGCCCGCGCCCAGGATGTGCCGCGCGGTGACGCCGGGCAGCTTCGGGGCCAGCCCCAGGCGGACCATGCCCAGGGAAATGAGGCACACGCCCAGCGGCTTGCCCAGCAGCAGGCCGGCGCCCACCCCCAGGGACAGGGGGCTGGTGAGGGAGGCGAGGATGTCGCCTTCGAGCGCCACGCCGCCGTTGGCCAGGGCGAACATCGGCATGATGAGGAAGGCCACCCAGGGGTGCAGCAGGGAGTCCAGGCGCTGCAGCGGGGTCTCGGCGTCGCGGCAGGCCCTGCGCAGGGTCAGCACGATCTTGTGCAGCCGGTCGCTGGCGAGCATCCCCCGGCCCTTGTCCTCGTTCTTGAGGTCGTCCAGCAGCCGGCGGCTTTTGGAGAGCATCTCGTCCACGCCCACGCGCGGCCGCGCCGGTATGGTCATGGCCGCCAGCACGCCCGCCACGGTGGCGTGCACGCCGGAGTTGTAGAAGCACAGCCAGGCGATGGCCCCGAGGACGAAATAGACCACCGTGCGGCGCACGCCCAGGGCGTTGGCCAGGGCCATGCCCGCCAGCACGGCCAAACCCAGGCCCAAGGCATAGAGGTTCAACTCGCCGCCGTAGAACAGCGCGATGACCAGCACCGCGCCGATGTCGTCGGCGATGGCGAGCGCGGTGAGAAAGACCTTGAGGCTGGCCGGGATGCGCCGCCCCAAAAGCGAAAGCACGCCCAGGGTGAAGGCGATGTCCGTGGCCATGGGGATGCCCCAGCCGCGCTCCAGGCCGGTGCCTGCGGTGAAGGCCAGGTACAGCCCCGCCGGAGCGAGCATGCCGCCCACGGCCGCCATGATGGGCAGCAGGGCCTTGCGCGCGCTGGACAGTTCGCCCGCCAGGATCTCGCGCTTGATCTCCAGCCCCACCACGAAGAAGAACACGGCCATGAGGCCGTCGTTGACCCAGTGCAGCAGCGAGAGGTTCAGCTCGTTGCCCCCGGCGCCGATGGCGATGTGCAGCTCACGCAGGCGGAAGTAGTACTCGGCGTAGGGGGAATTGGCCCAGGCCATGGCCAGGACCGTGCAGGCCAGCAGCAGCAGGCCGCCGGCCGCGCTGGTCTTGAAGAAGCGGTTGAAGGGGCTGAGGATGCGATCGATGGGAGCCTGCTTGGCGGTTGCCATGGTCCTCCGTGCGGGGCCGCTAGCGCCCTATGCCGTAATGTTTGAGCCCGAAGCGGGCGAGCAGTTCCGGCTGGTAGAGATTGCGGCCGTCGAAGACGACCCTGGCGGCCAGCTTGCGCGCCATCCCCGCGAAGTCCGGGTTGCGGAACTGGTTCCAGTCCGTCACCACGGCCAGGGCGTCGGCCCCGTCAAGGGCCTCGTACTGGCCAGCGACGAGCTCCACCAGGGGATTGCCGGAAAGCTCGGCGGCCGCGCGCTCACGCGCCACGGGATCGAAGGCGCGCACGCGCATGCCGCGGGCGGTGAGCGCGGCGATGATGGCCAGGGCCGGGGCCTCGCGGATGTCGTCGGTGTTGGCCTTGAAGGCCAGGCCCCAAAGGGCCAGGGTCTTGCCGGAGACGCCGCCGGCCGCCTCGAAGTGCTTGAGCACCTTTTCGGCCAGCACCAGCTTCTGGCGGGTGTTCACCTGGTCCACGGCGCCGATGAGCCCGGCCTCGTACCCGGCCTCCTTCGCGGTGGCCAGAAAGGCCTTCACGTCCTTGGGGAAGCAGGACCCGCCGTAGCCCACCCCGGGGTAGATGAAGTCATAGCCGATGCGGTGGTCGCTGCCGATGCCCAGGCGCACCTCGGAGACATCCGCCCCCACGCGCTCGCAGATGTTGGCCACCTCGTTGATGAAGCTGATCTTAGTGGCCAGCATGCAGTTGGCGGCGTACTTGGTCATCTCCGCGCTGCGCACGCCCATGATGATGAGCTTTTCGCGGCTGCGGGCGAAGGGGGCGTAAAGGGCCTTGAGCATTTCCGCGCTCTTGGGGTTCTCCGTGCCCACGATGACGCGGTCGGGCTTCATGAAGTCCTTCACCGCGTCGCCCTCTTTCAAGAATTCCGGGTTGGACACCACGTCCACCTCGACTTCCGCGCCGCGGGCGGCAAGCTCGCCCAGGATGATGGCGCGCACGCGGTCGGCCGTGCCCACGGGCACCGTGGACTTGTTGACCACGATGAGGGGCTTCTCCACCACGCGGCCTATCTCGCCGGCCACGGCGTCCACGAAGCACAGGTCGCACACCCCGTCCTCGCCGGAAGGCGTGCCCACGCAGATGAAGGCGAACTCCGCCCCGTCGCCGCCGAAGGAGAGCCCCTCGGCGAGGTCGGTGGTGAAGACGAGGCGGCCCTCGGCCGTGTTGCGGCGCACCAGTTCCTCAAGGCCGGGCTCGAAGATGTGGATGCGCCCGGCCCGCAGGGTTTCCACCACCGCGGGATTGGCGTCCACACAGCGCACGTGGTTGCCCATTTCCGAGAGGCAGGCCGCGGTGACCAGGCCGACGTAACCGGTGCCGACGATGCAGACGTTCATGCGGGAACTCCTGAAGAAAAACGTGATTCAGAGTGCGCTTCGACGGCATGGGGGTACCTTCAGCCGATGCCGATGTCAACGCGCAGACGCTGCGGGAACCCGTCCGCAACGGGCCGGAGAGCGGGCCGCGCTGTTGCCTTCCCCACCCGGAAAGCGTACAAAACGAAAACGATACCCGCACGTCTTCCCCAAGAACCGGAGGTACCCATGCCCCTTCTCAGCGTCAACGTGGACCATGTGGCCACCCTTCGCCAAGCCAGGCTCGGACAGGAGCCCGATCCCGTGCTGGGCGCGCACGAGGCCGAGCTGGGCGGCGCCTCCGGCATCATCGTGCACCTGCGGGAGGACCGCCGGCACATCCAGGACCGCGACGTGGAGATACTGCGGCGCACGGTGAACACCAAGCTGAACCTGGAGATGGCCGCCACGCGGGAGATGCAGCAGATCGCGCTGGCCGTCGGCCCGGACATCGTGTGCCTGGTGCCGGAGAAGCGCCAGGAGCTGACCACCGAGGGCGGCCTCAACTGCCTTGGCAGGGAGGGGGAGCTCTCGGCCTTCCTGGCCCCCCTGCTCGAGCGCGACATCGAGGCCAGCCTGTTCATCGACGCCGAGCCCGACCAGATCGAGGCCGCCAGCCAGACCGGCGCGCAGTACATCGAGATCCACACCGGCCACTACGCCGACGCCGCCACACCGGCCGAGCGCGCCGCCGAGCTGGAGAAGATCCTGGCCGGCATCCGCTATGCGCAGTCCCTGGGGCTCAAGGTGAACCTGGGCCACGGGCTCAACTACGTGAACGTGCTGCCCTTTGCCAAGGTTCCGGGAATCCACGAATACTCCATCGGCCACAGCATCATGGCCCGGGCCATCTACACCGGCCTGCGCCAGGCCACCCGCGACATGGCCGACATCATCCGCACCTTCGTGGACTAGGAGCACGCGTGGTCATCGGGGTGGGACTCGACGTGGCCGAGATCGGCCGCATCCGCGCAAGCCTGGCGAAGTTCGGGCCCCGCTTCGTGGCGCGCGTGCTCACCAGGGCCGAGGCGGACGGCATGCCCGGCGGCGACGCCGCACCATACCTGGCCGCCCGCTTCGCCGCCAAGGAGGCCTGCGCCAAGGCGCTGGGCACCGGCTTCGCCGGGGGGGTGACCATGAAGAACATCGAGGTGCGCTCCCTGCCCTCGGGCGCGCCCGCGCTCACGCTTTCCGGCGCGGCGCAAACGCGGGCCGAGGCCCTGGGCGCCAGCCGCCTGCATCTTTCCCTGACCCACGGCCGCGACGTGGCCGCCGCCGTCGTCATCCTTGAGGGCTGCCCCCAGTAAAGCCCGCGGAACGCACAAAGCAGACGCCCCGCGCACCAGGAGGAACCATGTTCGAGCCCCTGCCTACCCCCGCCGAGATGGCCGCCTGGGATCAGGCCGCCATCAAGGATTACGGCCTCAAGGCCGAGCTGCTCATGGAGAATGCCGGGGCCGCGGCCCTGGACGCCCTGGAGCAGGACTACGGCCCGCTCGACGGCGCGCAGGTGCTGCTGGTGGCCGGGGGCGGCAACAACGGCGGCGACGCCTTCGTGCTGGCGCGCCGCCTGCTGGACGAGGGGGCCATTCCCCTGGTGCTGCACACCAAGCCCAGAAGCAAATACACGGCCGAGGCCCGCTACCACCTGGATCTGGCCCGCCGCGCCGGGGTGGAGCTGAAGCACCTGCCCCTGGAACGCGCCGCGCAGGTCCTGGACGGCCTGGACGCCCCGGACATCCTGGTGGACGGGCTGCTGGGCACCGGCTTCACGGGGGAGCTTTCCCCGGAGGCGGCGTTTATGGTGCGCGCCATGAACTCCATCGGCGAGGAGGCCTTCGTGCTGGCCCTGGACATCCCCTCCGGCCTGTGCGGGCTGACCGGCCTGCCCAGGCCCGTGGCCGTGCAGGCGGACCTCACCGTGGCCTTCCACGCGCCCAAGCTGGGCAGCGCCCTGCCCCAGGCCGCGCCCTACGTGGGCGAACTGGTGCCCCGGCACATCGGCATTCCCCGCGCGGCCACCCTGGCGGCGCCCTGCGCCCAGTCCGTCATCACCGAGGACATCCTGGATCTTTTGCGTGCCCCCGCGGCGGACCTGCACAAGGGCAAGGCCGGCCACGTGCTGGTCATCGGCGGCAGCGAGGGCTTGACCGGTGCGGCGCAGCTCTGCGGCCTGGGCGCCCTGCGCGCCGGGGCCGGGCTCGTCACCCTGGCCTGTCCGCGCGGCGTGCTGGCCGAGGTGAAGGCCGGCATGCCCGACCTCATGGCCCTGCCCCTTGGCCCGGCCAGCGCACCCCAGTGGACGCCGGACTGCCTGGAGGAACTGCTGCCGCATTTGAGCCGCTTCGACGCCATCGTGCTGGGCCCCGGCCTGGGGCGCGGCCCCGGCGCGGCCGACTTCCTGGCCGCCTTCTGCGAGGCCTTCGCCAAGCACTTCAGCCTGGAGATGGGCAAGGCCTGGGCCCCGCCCTGCATCTTCGACGCCGACGCCCTGTTCCACCTGGCGCAGAAGCCGAAGCTGATGGACGCCCTGCCCAAGGACGCGGTGCTCACCCCGCATCCCGGCGAAATGGCGCGCATCCTGGGCATGGGCATGGGCGAACTGCAGGCCGACCGCGCCGCCGCGGCCCGGCGCTTCACCAGCGCGCACACCCAGGTGCTCACCCTGAAGGGCGCGGGCACCCTGGTGGGGCAGGACGGGAAGCTCATGCTCTGCCCCGTGGCCGCCCCCAACCTGGCGGTGGGCGGCTCCGGCGACGTGCTGGCCGGGGTCATGGCCGCTTGCCTGTCCAGGGGCATCGCCCCGCTGCACGCCGCGTGCGTGGGCGTGTACTGGCATGCCCAGGCGGGCCTGCGCCTGTCTTGCGACTTTCCCTCCCGCGGCAACCTGCCCACGGAGATAGCCCACATCCTCCCACTCGTACTGAAGGAGCGTGCCCAATGCTGAAGGCCATCGACATCATGACCCCGGACCCGGTGACCCTTTCCCCCGAGACCGACATCCGCACCGCCGTGGCCCTGCTGATCGAAAAGAAGATCAACGGCGCGCCCGTGGTGGACAAGGGCGGCAAGCTGGTGGGCGTTCTGTGCCAGAGCGACCTGGTGGCCCAGCAGAAGCAGGTCACCATGCCCTCGCTCTTTTCCATGCTCGACGGCTTCATCGCCCTCTCCAGCCGGGAGGACTTCGAGCGCGAGATCAAGAAGATCGCGGCCAGCACCGTGGAGCAGGCCATGACCGCGCACCCCAAGGCCGTGAACCCGCAGACGCCCATCGACGAGATCGCCACGGTGATGGTGAACGAGAAGATGTACACCCTGCCCGTGGTGGATGGCGGCAGGCTGGTGGGCGTGGTCGGCAAGGAGGACATTCTGCGCACGCTGCTGGAGCACAAGTAGAAGTCAAGGCGGCGAAGCAAGACCCATGCGCCTTTTCATTCCCGATGCGGACGCCACGCTGGCCCTGGGCAAAGCCCTGGGCCAGGCCCTGGCGCGCTCCGCTTGCGCCACCGAGGGGTGCGCCACCGGTGGGTGCGGCGCCGGTGGGCCGGTGCCGCTTCTGCTCGCCGGGCCGCTGGGCTCGGGCAAGACCACGCTGGTGCGCGGGCTGGTCTCCGCCCTGCCGGGCGCGGACGAGGCCGAGGTCTCCAGCCCCAGTTTCAACATCGTGAACCTGTACCCCACCAGGCCCCAGGTGGCCCACTTCGACCTTTACCGCTGCGCCGGGCAGACGCCCGACGAGTTCCTGGACGCCCTGGACGCGAAGGATGTTCTGGTGGTGGCGGAGTGGGCGGAGCTTCTGCCCGCAAAAGACCTGCCCGAAGAGGCGCTTCAGCTTCTTTGGAGCCCTGTTCCCTCTGGACGGGCGCTCGAAATCAGGGCATGGGGAAAGGCGGCCGGCGGCCTGCTGGATGCCCTGGCCCCAATGTTCAAGCAATGGCGGTCCGCGCTCACGTAGCGGCAGCCAGCGATCAACAAAACGGCAGAAGGATCCCTCACAATGAAGAACATCGTGGTGCAGAAATTCGGCGGCACCTCCGTGCGCAACCTGGAGTGCATGCGGCAGGTGCTGAACAATGTTCGCCGCCCCCTGGCCAACGGCGACAAGGTCATTGTGGTGCTCTCCGCCATGGCGGGAGAGACCAACCGGCTCATCGCCCTTGCGAAGCAGTGGTCGCCCACTCCGGACGCGGCCGAGATGGACAGCCTCGTCTCCACCGGAGAGCAGATCTCCGTGGCGCTTTTCGCCATGATGGCCAAGGACGAGGGCATCAAGTGCCGCTCGGTCCTGGGCTTCCAGATTCCCATCGTCAGCGACAGCTCCCACGGCAAGGCCCGCATCGAGAGCATCGACGACAAGATGCTGGTGGGCATGCTGGAGGAGCACGACGTGCTCGTGGTCGCCGGCTTCCAGGGTGTGGATTCCCTGGGCCGCATCACCACTCTGGGCCGCGGCGGGTCCGACACCTCGGCCGTGGCCGTGGCCGCCGCCCTCAAGGCCGAGATGTGCGAGATCTACACCGACGTGCCCGGCGTGTTCACCACCGACCCCAACATCTGCGCCGATGCGCGCAAGCTCGACCGCATCTCCTATGACGAGATGCTGGAGATGGCGAGCATGGGCGCCAAGGTGCTTCAGATCCGTTCCGTCGAATTCGCCAAAAAATACAACGTGGCGGTGCATGTGCGCTCGACCTTCAGCGACGAGCCCGGCACCATCGTCACCCAGGAGGATACTACCATGGAAGCAGTGCAGGTCTCCGGCGTCGCCTACGACAAGGACCAGGCCCAGGTCACGCTGGTGGGCGTCATCGACGAGCCCGGCGTCTGCGCCTCCATCTTCACCCCCATCGCGGAGCGGAAGATCCTGGTGGACATGATCGTGCAGAACCCCAGCAAAGAGGGTCGCACGGACATCACCTTCACCGTCACCCGCGCCGAGCTGGACGCCACCCTGAAGCTGCTTGAGGGCCTCAAGGGCGAGATCGGCTACAAGGCGCTGCTCTCCGACAAGAACGTGAGCAAGGTCTCGGTCATCGGCGTGGGCATGCGCAACCACTCCGGCGTGGCGGCCCAGGCCTTCCGCGCCCTGCGCGACGAGAACATCAACATTCTCATGATCAGCACCTCGGAGATCAAGCTCTCCTGCCTCATCGAGGACAAGTACACCGAGCTCGCGGTGCGCACCCTGCACCAGACCTTCGTCGGATAACCATCAAGCCCAAGGACGACCATGAGCCAGGCCAGCATCTACGACACCACGCTCCGTGACGGCACCCAGGCGGAAGAACTGCACCTCACCACCGAGGACAAGATCCGCATTGCGCGCAAGCTGGACGAGCTAGGTGTTCACTACATCGAGGGCGGCTGGCCCGGCTCGAACCCGACCGACAGGCAGTTCTTCAAGGAGATCAAGAACTACGACTTGAAGAACGCCTGCGTCGCGGCCTTCGGCAGCACCCACGGACTCAAATCCACCGCGGAGAACGACCCCAACCTCAAGGCCATCGTCGAGGCCCAGGTGGAGGCCGCCTCCATCTTCGGCAAAACCTGGGACTTCCACGCCACCCACGCGCTCAAGGTGACGCTGCCGCGCAACCTGGAGCTCATCGGCGCCAGCCTGGGCTTCTTGCGGCCGCACTTGAAGGAGCTGTTCTTCGACGCGGAGCACTTCTTCGACGGCTTCAAGGCCAACCCGGACTACGCCATCGCCTGCCTGAAGACCGCGCGCGAGGCCGGGGCCGACGTGCTGGTCCTGTGCGACACCAACGGCGGCACCCTGCCCACGGAAGTGAACGAGATAATGAAGAAGGTGCAGGCCGCCCTGCCCGGCGCGGCGCTCGGCATCCACACCCACAACGACGCCGAGCTGGCCGTGGCCAACAGCATCGAGGCCGTGCGCCTGGGCGCCGTGCAGGTGCAGGGCACCATGAACGGCTACGGCGAGCGCTGCGGCAACGCCAACCTCTGCTCCATCATCCCCACGCTGGAGCTCAAGCTCGGCGTGCGCACCATCGGGCCGGAGAACCTCAAAAAGCTGGCCACCATCGCCAACTACGTGGCGGAGACCGCCAACCAGCGGCCCTTCCCGCGGCAGCCCTACGTGGGCGGCTCGGCCTTCGCCCACAAGGGCGGCATCCACGTCAGCGCGGTGGTCAAGAACCCGCAGACGTACGAGCACATCGACCCGGCCCGGGTGGGCAACGTGAGCCGCGTGCTCCTGTCCGACCTGGCGGGCCGCAGCAACATCCTGTTCAAGGCCCGGCAGTACGGCTACGACCTGGACAAGGACGATCCGTCGGTCATGGACCTCCTGGCCGAGCTCAAGCGCCGCGAGAGCATGGGCTACGACTACTCCGTGGCCGAGGCCAGCTACGAGATCCTGTTCTTCCGCATGATGGGCTGGAGCAAGCGCTACTTCCAGATGCTGAACTACCGCGTGCTCGACGCCGTGAACGACGAGAAGGAGCCCTTCAGCGAGGCCACGGTGATGCTGCAGGTGCGCGGCGAGGTTGCCCACACGGCGGCCACGGGCCGCGGCCCGGTGAACGCGCTGGACGTGGCGCTCAGGCGCGCCCTGGAGCCCTCCTACCCCAACCTGGCCCAGATGCGCCTGCTCGACTTCAAGGTGCGCGTCATGTCGCTCACCGACAAGAACGGCGGGGGCACGGCCTCCTACGTGCGCGTGCTCATCGAGTCCGGCGACCGCCAGGACCGCTGGACCACGGTGGGCGTGTCCCACAACATCATCGAGGCCAGCTGGCAGGCGCTGGTGGACTCCATCAACTACAAGCTCTTCAAGGACGATCCGCAGAAGTGGCCCAAGCCCGGCGGCAAGCACGACGCCCCCGCCCGGGGGGCGAAACAGGGCTGATGCCTCCGCTCGGACCGCGCCGCGTCGTCGTCCTGTGCGACAACGAGACCTCCGGCCCCGCTTGCGCGTGCGAGTGGGGCCTTTCCCTTGCCATCGCCCTTGGCCCAGCCCCTGGCGCCCCCGGACGAGACGCCGCTGAGGCCCACGGCGATGAGGCCGGCGGGAGCCTGTGGCTGTGGGACACCGGCAAGACCGGCCTGTTCCTGCAAAACGCGGCAGCCCTGGGCGTGGATGTCTCCTCGGCGCGCGGCCTGGCGCTGAGCCACGGCCACTACGACCACACCGGCGGCATGGGCGCGCTCCTGGCCGCGGGCCTCACCGGGGCCATCCACGCGCACCCCTCCTGCGCCCAGGACCGCTGGGCCCGGGAAAAGGGCCGGCCGCTGCACATCGGCCCGCCCGCCCAGCTGCCGCCCTTCATTCCGGCCGGGCCGGTGACGAAGCTTGCGCCGGGGCTGACCATGCTGACGGACATTCCCCGCGCGCCCGGCCGCTTCCAGGCCGTGCAGGGCTTCTCCCGCGACCCCGAGGGCCGAGAACCCGACCACGTGCCGGACGACGCCTTCCTGGTGCTCGAAACGGCGCAGGGCCCCGTGGCCGTGCTTGGCTGCTGCCACAGCGGCCTGGCCAACTCCCTCGCCTGCGCGGCACAGCGGCTGGGCATCCGTTCTTTTTTCGCCGTGCTGGGCGGCCTGCACCTGTTCCAGGCCGGAGCCGAAGCCCTGCGGGAAACGGCGGATGCGCTTGCGCACTACGAAGTCCGCCAGCTGGTGGCCGGACACTGCACCGGCAGGGACCGGACAGAGGCCCTGCGGAACCTGCTGCCGCAGTGCTCCGTGCACCACCTCGCCGCCGGGCAAATCTGGCTGTATTGACCCGCTTTTCCCTTCCCCCCTCTTCCCTTTTCGCCCCTCCTCAGGTAGGTATTGACGTACCTGATTGCATATTGTACGTAGCAGATACTTACACCCGGCGAGGCCATGACCAAAGCATCACTGCTCGACCTGCGCAAGTTCCTGGCGCCGGAGTCCGTGTTCGGGGCTGGCGCGGCGCTGCTTGCGGGCCGCTACGTCCAGAACCTGGGGGCGCGCCGGGTGCTCCTCGTCACCGATCCCGGCATCACGCGGCTGCCCTGGTTCGGCGGCATCCTAGAGGCGATCCGCGAGGCGGGCGTCTGGCTGGAGGTGTTCGAGCAGGTCCATCCCAACCCGCGCGACTTCGAGGTCATGCAGGGGGCGGAGACCTTCCGCGCCAAAGGCTGCGACGCCATCGTGGCCGTGGGCGGGGGCAGCCCCATGGACTGCGCCAAGGGCATCGGCATCGTGGTGAGCAACGACCGCCACGTGCTCGACTTCGAGGGCGTGGACAACGTGCCCAACCCCGGCCCGCCGCTCATCTGCGTGCCCACCACCGCTGGCAGCAGCGCCGATGTCTCCCAGTTCGCCATCATCAACGACACCGCGCGCAAGGTCAAAATCGCCATCGTCAGCAAGGCCATGGTGCCCGATGTGGCCCTGGTGGACCCCCTGCCCACCCTGACCATGCCCCGCGACCTGACCGCGCACACCGGCGTGGACGCCCTGACCCACGCCATCGAGGCTTACGTTTCCAACGCCAGCGGCCCCACCACCGACCTCTTCGCCCTGGACGCCATCCGGCGCATCGCCCGGTACCTGCCCCTGGCCATACGGCCGGAGGACCCCGAGGCGAGGGCCGGCATGATGCTGGGCAGCATGTACGCAGGCCTGGCCTTCTCCAACGCCATCCTGGGCGCGGTGCACGCCATGGCCCACAGCCTGGGCGGCCTCATGGACCTGCCCCACGGCCAGTGCAACGCCATGCTGCTCGATCACGTCATCGCCTACAACTTCGACGCCGCGCCCGAGCGCTACGCCGACATCGCCGAGGCCATGGGCGCGCGGCTTTCGCCCGGCGCCACCGATGCTGATAAGCGCGAGGCCGTGCTGGCCCAGGTGCGCGCCCTCAAGCAGGCCGTGGGCGCAACCGCCGGCCTCGCCTCCCTTGGCGTCACCGAGGCGGACATCGGCGGCCTGGCCGCCTTCGCCATGCACGACCCCTGCATGGTGACCAACCCCAAGCCCCCAACCGAAGGGGACATCGAGGCCGTGTACCGCAATGCCCTCTGAGGACGGCCGGAACGGCAACTCCCTGCGCGACAGGCTCATCGGCCTGGGCGAACGTTCCATGGCCAAGAGCTACTACCCGGAGCTGCGCCGCCGCCTGGACGAGCTGGAGCGCTTCCGCGCCGTGGTGGACCACGCCAACGACGCCATCTTCATGTTCCTCACCGACGAATGGACCGTGGCCGACGTCAACGAGACGGCGCTCATGATGCTCGGCCTGGACCGGAGCGAGGTGCTGGGCGCGCACATTTCGCGCTTCTTCCCGCAGGAGATCGCCGCGCGCTACGCCGGCGCCCTTTCCAGCGCGCAGAGCAACGGCGGGGAGGTGCAGTTCCGCAACGGGCACATCGTCACCAGCCTTTCCGGGGCGGAAGGGCGCAGCGTGCCCATCGAGATCACCGTGACCCTGCAGACCTTCGCGGGCAGGGGGTACGCCGTCGTCGTCGCGCGCGATGTCACCGTGCGCCAGATGATCGAGGCCGAGCTGGACAAGAGCCGCCAGCTCTTCGCCTCGTTCATGGAGAACTCGCCGGCCATGGCCTTCATCAAGGATCCGGACGGCCGCTACATCTTCTGCAACCCGGCCTTTGGCGAATGCCTGGGCCAGCCGCCGCAGAAGCTCATCGGCCGGGGCGACACGGACATCTGGCCGCCCGACGTGGCCGCCACCATCCGCGGCTACGACGAGTACGTGCTGCGCGAGGGCAAGCCCCTCATGGTGCTGGAACAGGTGCGCCTGCGTTCCGGCGGCCCCTCGCGCCACCTGCAGGTGTCCAAGTTCCCCATCATGCAGAACCGCGCCATAATCGGCGTGGCGGGCATCGCCGTGGACATAACCCGCCAGGTGCAGACCGAGCAGGCCCTGCAGCGGAGCGAGGACCGCCACCGCATCGTGGCGGAGTACACCCACGGCATGGAGTGCTGGATAAGCCCCACCGGCGAGATGCTCTACGTGAGCCCCTCGTGCGAGCGCATCACCGGCTACCCAAGGGAGCATTTCCTGGCCGATGCGCGCGGGCTGGAAGAGCTGGTGCACGAGGCCGACCTGGATGTCTGGCGGCAGTTCCACGCCCAGGTCATCGACGACGAATCCATCGACTATCGCATCCGCCACAAGCGGGGCGGCCTGCGCTGGGTCAACGAGGTCAAGCGCGAGGTCATGGGCGGCAACGGCGGATCCCTCGGCAGCCGCATCTCCCTGCGCGACATCACCGAGCGCAAGGAGATGGAGCTGCAGCTGCGGCACCTGGCCCTGCACGACCCGCTCACCGGGCTGGCCAACCGCACCCTCTGCCTGGACCGCATCCACCAGGCCATGGAGCGCGGGCGCAGGCGCAAGCCCTACTCCTTCTCCGTGGTCTTCCTGGACCTGGACCGCTTCAAGGTGCTGAACGACAGCCTGGGCCACGCCTTCGGCGACCAGGTGCTCATCAGCGTGGCCGAGGTGCTGCGCGGCAGCATCCGCGCCTTCGACACCGTTGCCCGCTTCGGCGGCGACGAGTTCGTCATCCTGCTGGAGGAGCTCACCTCCCCGCGGGAGACCATCCAGGCCGTGCAGCGCATCCGCCAGGCACTGCGCCAGCCCTTCGTGCTGGGCGGACACGAGATACAGCTCACCGCCAGCATGGGCATCACCCTGGGCGCCCAGGAGGCGGAGAGCCCGGCCGACCTTCTGCGCAACGCCAACATCGCCATGCACCAGGCCAAGAAGGCCGGGCGCAACCGCTTCAAGGCCTTCACCGCAGCCATGCTGGAGCGCGCCAGCCACCTGCTGGTGCTGGAGACGGACCTCCGCCGGGCCATCGGCCGGGGCGAGTTCTTCCTCATGTACCAGCCCATCGTGCGGCTGGACGGCAAGTCCACCCTGCACGGCTTCGAGGCGCTCATCCGCTGGAGCCATCCGCGCAAGGGCCTCATCCCGCCGGGAGAATTCATCCCCGTGGCCGAGGAGTCCGGCCTCATCGTGGATATCGGGCTCATGGCCCTGCGCGAGGCCTGCCTGACCCTGGGGCAGTGGCGCGAAAGCGCGCCCGCCGCCCGGCGCCTGGTCATGAGCGTGAACCTTTCGCCCCGGCAGTTTTCCGACCCGCTCCTGGTGGAGGCGGTGAAGGCCGTGCTGCAGGAGACCGGCCTGCCGCCCTCGGCGCTGAAGCTTGAGATCACAGAATCGGCCATCATGGACAACGCCGCCGGCGCGGTGGACAAGCTGCGCAAGCTCAAGGCCCTGGGCATGGCCCTGTCCATCGACGACTTCGGCACGGGCTACTCGTCCATGAGTAGCCTGCAACAGTTCCCGCTGGACACGCTCAAGATAGACCTGTCCTTTGTGCAGCGGATGGAAATCGGGCCGGAGGGGCTGGAGATCGTCAAGGCCATCATCAGCCTGGCCCACTCCCTCCAGCTCCAGGTCATCGCCGAAGGCGTGGAGAGCGAAAGCCAGCGCGACCTCCTGCGCGGCCTGTCCTGCGAGTTCGCCCAGGGCTACCTGTACGCCAGGCCGCTCTACGCCGACCAGGCCTGGGAATACCTCCTGGCCGGAAGCGCCCAGCCCCAGGACGGCCGCCAAGGCCGCTAGAACCGCTGCCCCGCAAGGCCGAAGGCCCGGCCGGGAACGCGCCACACAAGCTCCAGCATGCCCCGCTCGTGCGTGCCGGCAAGGGGAATGCCCCGCAGGCCCAGCTCGGCCACCACATCCTTGTTGGGGAAGCGGTACATGTTCTGGAAACCGCAGCTCACCACGGCCTGGTCCGGGGCCACGGCCTCGTACAGCATGCCCGAGAGGCTGGACTTGGACCCGTGGTGCGGCAGAAGCAGCACCGCCGCGCGGAGATCCCGCTTGCGTTCCAGCATGTCCTCGATGCCGTCGCGCTGCACGTCGCCGGGCAGCAGGGCCAGGGGCTCGCCCCGCCAGAGCAGCCGCAGCACCACGGAGTTGTCGTTGGTGCCCCGCCCGGCGTAGCCCTCGGCCGGGTGCAGGGCCTCAAGCTCCACGCCCGCGCCAAGGTCCAGGCGCTCCCCGGCGCGCAGGGGCGCGGGAGCGAGCTTCCCCGCAGCCATGCCGCCGATAACACCGCCGGACGTGTTCTCCGCAAGCGCCGCCTCCAGGGCCCCGGCGAGCTCCCCCTCGGGCCACTGGCCGTTGGTGCGGAAGCTCCCCACCCCGAACTGGCGCAGAATCCACACCAGCCCCTGGGCGTGGTCCGCGTCCGGGTGCGTCATGACCACGGCGTCCAGCCTGGGCGGCCGCCCCCAGGTGAGCGCCGGGCCCACCACGGAGCGGCCCATGTCGAAGGTGCGGCTGAGCGCCCCGCCGCCGTCCACCAGCACGCGCCTGCCGCCAGGAGCGCTCACCAGCACCGCCTGGGACTGCCCCACGTCGAGCACGGTGAGGCGCACCTCGTCCCTGGCCTCGTCGCGCGCGAGCTCCGCGTGGGGCCAGGCCATGGCCAGCAGCCCGGCGATCACGAGCAGCACGGGCAGGGGTTTGCGGGCGTCACGGCAAAAGGGCGCCAGGGCCAGCACGGCGGCCCCGCCCAGGATCTCCGGCCACAGGGGCCGCAAGAGCGCCCAGGTGGGGAACCAGCCGCCAAGCCACAGCCGGTGCAGCAGGGCCAGCATCCAGTCCTGCACCAGCGTGGCGCAGGACAGCAGCCAGCCAGCGAAGGTCTCCAGGCCCGGCACGGGGGCCAGGGCCAGCCCGGCCATGCCCAGCACCTGCACCACCAGCCCCTGCAGGGGCAGCCAGGGCAGATTGAGCAGAAAGTTGGGCGCGAAGGCGCCGAAGTACCAGATGGTGATGGGCAGCAGGGCGATGTTGGCGGCAAGGGTCAGGGCGAAGGCGTCCCAGGCGAGGCGCAGCCCGCGCCCCAATACACCGCGCCCGCGGGGCGGAAGCCCGCGAAGCCACGGATGCAGGAAGGCCAGCCCGGCCACGGCCACGGCGGACATCTGCAGGCTCACGTCGAACACGCAGAGCGGATCCCAGGCGACCATCAGCAAGAGCGCCAGGAACAGCCCGTCCACCAGCGCCCGGCCGCGGTCGAGGAGCAGCAGCAGGCCCCAGAAGAAGAACATCCAGGCCGAGCGCACCAGCGACGGGCTGCCCTGCCCCAGCCACACGTAGGCCGCCACCAGGGGAAGGGAGAGCAGAATGGCCAGCTTTTGCCGGGGGATGCGCAGAAAGAGCCCGGGCCAGGCCAGCCCCAGGCACCAGGCCAGCCCCAGGCCCAGCACGGCCACGTAGACCACGTTCAGGCCGGACAGGGCCAGGGTGTGCGAGAGCCCGGCCGCGCGCAGCTCCTCCGTGGCCTCCGGCCCGATGCGCGAGCGGTCGCCCAGGAGCAGGCCCAGCACAATGGCCCCGCCCTGGGTGTCCGGCAGGGCGGAAAGCAGCCGCTGGCGCAGGTGCTCGCGCGCGTCCCACCACGGGTTCGCCGGGCGCCGGCCCCAGTCGGCCTCCACCTCCGGCCCGCGCGTGTAGGCCCGGAAGAACACGCCCCGCAGGCGCTGCTGCCACTCGAAATCCGCGCCTCCGGCGTTCAGAAACCCGTGCACCGGCCGCAGGCGCAGCAGCGCCTCGACGTTCTGCCCCGGCGCTGGGCGGTACGCGGGCTCGTCCCAGTCCCAGGCGATGCGCCCCGGAATGGCCACGGGCGGCGGTGCGGGCGGGGGGCCCACAAGCTCCGGCGCGTCGTCGCCGCGCTCCGGCTTGGGGATGAGGGTGGCGTTGGCCCCCTCCAGCAGGATCTCCACCCGGCCGAAGGCCTTGTCCGTCACCGCGGCCACCCGCCCGGACACGAAGGCCTTGGCCCCGGCGTCGGACACGGCGGCCAGCTGCGGCGCTGCGGAAGGAACATCGGGCAGGGCGCTCAGGCCGTAGCGCCCCCCGCCAAGGAAGCAGACGGCCGCAAGGGCCAGGGAGGCGAGGCAGGACACCAGGCGCGGCCTGCGGAACAGCACAAGGCCCAGCCACAGCACGCCGCACGCGGCGACAGCGGGCACCGGGTGGCGCACGCCCCAGATGCCCGCCGTGAAGCAGAGGAAGTAGACCTGCCAGCCCAGCAACCCGGGCGGAGTGCCGGGCACTCCCGCGCCCTCAAGGCCGGGCGTCCCGTGCTGGGTCTGGCTGGCGTACATTTCGTCGCGGCTGTTGTGGTCCGGCCCGCCCGTCGCGCCCTGGCGCTATTCCTTCTCGCGGCGGATGCGCGCCCCGACTGCCGACAACTTCTCCTCCATGCGCTCGTAGCCGCGGTCCAGGTGGTAGATGCGCGCCACCTCGGTGGTGCCCTGGGCGGCCAGCCCGGCCAGCACAAGGGAGGCGCTGGCGCGCAGGTCGGAGGCCATCACCGGGGCGCCCACCAGCCTGTCGATGCCGCGCACCATGGCCGTGCGGTCCTTCAGGGTGATGCGCGCGCCCATGCGGGCCAGCTCGGACACGTGCATGAAGCGGTTCTCGAAGATCTTCTCCTGGATGGAGCCGGTGCCCTCGGCCACGCACATGAGGGCCATGAGCTGGGCCTGCATGTCCGTGGGGAAGCCGGGGTGCGGCTGGGTGGTCACGTCCACGCCCATGAGCGGGCCGTTGCGGCGCACCAGCACCGTGCCGTCGGTCTGGTCCTCGACGGAGACGTTCATCTCGCGCAGCTTGGCGATGAGGGCGTCCAGGTCGGCGGTGGGGCAATCCACGAGCTTCAGCTCGCCGTCGGTGATGGCCCCGGCGATGAGGTAGGTTCCGGCCTCGATGCGGTCGGGCATGACGCGGTATTCGCAGCCCTTGAGCTCGCGCACGCCCTCCACCTCGATGACGCTGGTGCCCGCGCCGCGGATGCGCGCGCCCATGGCGTTGAGGAAGTTGGCCAGGTCCACCACCTCGGGCTCGCGGGCGCAGTTTTCCAGGATGGTGCAGCCCTTGGCCACGCTGGCGGCCATGAGCAGGTTCTCCGTGCCGCCCACGGTGGGGAAGTCGAACATGATGCGCGCGCCGATGAGCGACCCGCAGATGCCGTGGATGTAGCCGGAGTCGAGCATGAAGCGCGCGCCCATGCGCTCCAGGGCTTTCAGGTGCAGGTCCACGGGCCGCGCCCCGATGGCGCAGCCGCCGGGCAGGGCCACCTTGGCCTCGCCGAGCAAACCAAGCAGCGGCCCCAGGCAGAGCACGCTGGCGCGCATGGTCTTCACCAGCTCGTAGGGGGCCTCGGCCTTCAGGCCCTTCACCTCGGCGGTGACGGTGTTGCCCTCGAAGGTGGTCTCGCAGCCCAGGATGTTCAGGAGCTTCAAGGTGGTGTTGATGTCGCGCAGGCGCGGCACGTTGGTGAGGCGCACCGGCCCCTTGGCCAGCAGGCAGGCGGTGAGGATGGGCAGGGCCGCGTTCTTGGAGCCGCTGACCTGGATGGTGCCCTTGAGGGGCACGCCGCCTTCGATGATGAGCTTGTCCATGCGTGTTCCTTTGTGATTCGACCAGGTTTTGCGCCCCCGGCCGGAATAATCTGGATTTTGTTCTTGACCGCCGGGGCGGCCTCATATAAACGGTTCTTCCTCTTGTGGTGAATGTAGCTCAGTTGGCAGAGCACCAGGTTGTGGCCCTGGGGGCCGAGGGTTCAAGCCCCTTCATTCACCCCACTTGAGAAGTCAGAGGCCCTGCGCACGCGGGGCCTTTTTCTTTTCCCGCCCCAACCCGCCGCAGCCCGCCGCAGACCAGAGCCGCCGCTTCCGCGCGGCACTGTGCAGGGCCGGGGCTTCAATTGCAACACAAATAATCAACTACGATTCCTGGCGCTTGCGCCAGCGGCGGTTGTCGCCCACGCGCACGGTGTACTTTTCCTTGTCAAAGTACTCCAGGAGCGGGATGGCGTACTTGCGGGAGAGCTGCGACACCTCGCGGAAGTCCTGCGGGCTCATTTCCTCGCGCGTGGCGAAGAAGGCGCGCGTGCGCTCGATGACCGCGTCCAGCGCGGCGCGGGCGTAGTACATCTCCTCCTTCACCTTCACCAGCCGGCCCTCGTCCTGCAGCACCTTGAACACCGCGGCCGCCTCCTTGAAGGTGACGCCCAGCGGCTCCAGCACGTCCTTGAGGTTCGGCGGGCTCTCCCCCCCGGCCACGTAGGCGGCCAGGATCTTCTCCCGCAGGGCCGAGGCGTCCGACGCCAGGGACACCCGGTGCCCGGGCAGGCGCAGCAGCTCGGCCTCGGCGGCGATGCCGCCCTTCTTGAGCAGCCCCTCCAGCACGAAGTGGAACAGCTTGGGCGGCAGCCTGCGGCCCCAGGTGGAGGCCAGGCCGCCGCGCGCCACGCCGGGCTTCATGGGCTCGCGGCCGTGGTAGTCCGCCAGGTGCGCCAAAAGCGACTCGGACAGCTGCTGCACCACCTGGCCGGAGACGTAGAGCCGCGCCTCGCGGTCCACCAGCAGGGCCTCCTGCTTGCCGCCCATGAGCTGCAGGGCCTTTTCCAGGGCCTTGGACTCCAGGCTGGTGGCCACCAGGAGCTGGCCGAAGCTGAGGCCCGCCGGGCCCGCCAGGGCCAGCTGCCCCAGCACGATGGCCTCCGGGCTCTCCCCGCCGAGGCTGCGCAGGGTCTCCACCGCCGGGGAAAAGCGCTTCACCCGGTGCGGCAGGGGGTTCAAGAGCCTGCCGCCGGCGATGGTGCGCAAGGGGGAGAAGGAGCGGGCCACGACGCGGTCGCCGTATACGCCCGCCAGGGGTTCGGTGAAGCGGATGCGGCACATGGCCGTCTGGCCGGGCTCCAGGGCCTCGCCCTCCAGCAGGTACACGCGGGCCATGACCTCGCGCGAGCCGTGGTGGAAGTGCACCTCCTTGCGGTGCTTGATGGAACGCGGCGAACTCTTGAGGCAGGTGAGCTCCACGTCCCAGAACAGGCTGGGAAAGAGCGTGCCCGGCCGGGCCAGCACGTCCCCGCGGGAAAGCTCCTCCACCTCCACCCCGGCCAGGTTGACCGCCGTGCGGCTGCCCGCCTGGACCTCCTCCACCTGGGCCCCGTGGGACTGCAGGGTGCGCACCTTGGTGGAGAGGCCGCCGGGGTACACGGTGATGTCGTCGCCCACCTTGACCTTGCCGGACACGAGGGTGCCCGTGACCACGGTGCCGTAGCCCTTCATGGTGAACACGCGGTCCACGGGCAGGCGGAAGAGGTCCGAGCGGCGGTGCGGGGCGAAGCCGTCGGCCAGTTTGGCCAGTTCGAGCTTCAGCTCGTCGAGCCCGGACCCGGTGTGGGCGGAAACGGGCATGATGGGCGCGCCCTCCAGGAACGTGCCCTGGAGGTAGTTCGCCACCTCCTCCTTCACCATGTCCAGCCAGTCGGGCTCCACCATGTCGGTCTTGGTGAGGGCCACCACGCCGGTCTTGATGCCCAGCAGGGAGCAGATTTCCAGGTGCTCGCGGGTCTGGGGCATCACGCCCTCGTCCGCGGCGATGACCAGCAGCACGAAGTCGATGCCCGCGGCCCCGGCCACCATGTTCTTCACGAAACGCTCGTGGCCGGGCACGTCCACCACGCCCAGCCGCCGTGGGCCTCCCCCCTTTGTCCCGGGCACGGGCGGCAGGTCCATGAAGGCGAAGCCAAGCTCGATGGTGATGCCGCGCTTCTTCTCCTCGGCCAGGCGGTCGCAGTCGATGCCCGTGAGGGCCTTCACCAGCGTGGTCTTGCCGTGGTCGATGTGCCCGGCGGTGCCCATGATGACCGGCATTGGGCGCTCCTAGCTCTTGTAGAAGGCGCGGAAGGCCTGGACCGTGGCGTACAGGTCGGCCTTGCCCAGCACCTCGAAGGGGCTGTGCATGGAAAGCACGGCCGGGCCCATGTCGATGACGTCCATGCCGTACACGGCCAGGAACTTGGCCACGGTGCCGCCGCCGCCCAGATCCACCTTGCCCAGCTCGGCCATCTGCCAGGGCACGTTCGCCTTGTCCAGAATGTTGCGCAAAAAGGCGATGAACTCCGGGTGGGCGTCGTTGGCCCCCACCTTGCCCCGGTGGCCGGTGAACTTGTTGAAGCAGGGGCCGTAGCCCATGTAGGCGGCGTTGCGCTTCTCGAACACGTCCAGGTGGTCCGGGTCCACGGCGGCGTTCACGTCCGCGCTGATGGCCATGCCGCGCTCGAACACGCGGGAGAGCTTCGTCCTGGGCTCCCAGGCCTCGATCAGGTCCTGCAGGGCGTACTCGAAGAAGAGCGACTGCGCGCCGGTGGCGCCCTCGCTGCCGATCTCCTCCTTGTCCCAGAAGAGCGCCAGCTGGGTGTGCTCGGGGGTCTTCTCGGCCAGGAAGGCCTCAAAGGCGCTGAACACGCAGGAGCGGTCGTCGTGGCCGTAGCCGCCGATCATGGAGCCGTCGAGGCCGACGCTGCGCGCCGGGCCCGCGGGCACCAGCTGCAGCTCGGCGCTGAACAGGTCGCCCTCCGTGATTCCGTAGCGGGCGTGCAGCAGCTCCAGCACGCGGCGCTTCACGCGGTCCTTGTCCTTGGCGGCCTTGTCGTCGCCGCGCTTTGCGGGTTCGTGCCCCACCACGGCATTCAATTTCTCGGCTTCGAAGGCGTCGGCCACCTTCTGCTCCACCTGCTTGTAGGCCAGGTGCGGCAGCAGGTCGGTGATGGTCAGCACCGGGTCTTTCGGATCCTCGCCCACCAGCACCTTGACCAGGGTGCCGTCCTTCTTCACCACCACGCCGTGCAGGGCCAGCTCGCGCGCAAGCCACTGGTACTTGCGGATGCCGCCGTAATAGTGGGTCTTCATGAGGCCCAGGTCGGTGTCCTCGTACAGCGGGTGCTGCTTCAGGTCGATGCGCGGGGTGTCGGCGTGGGCGCCGATGAGCCGGAAGCCCTCGCTCAGGGGCCGCTTGCCGCGCCGGGCCAGCAGCACGGTCTTGCCGCGCTGCACGCGCACGTAGGCCTTGGTCTTGGCGTTCAGCACATCGCTGAAGCCCGCCGCCTTGGCCGTGGCCAAGAGGTAATCCACGGTCTCGCGCTCGGTCTTGCAGCGGGTGATGAAGTCCATGTAGCGCGCGGCGCAGGCTTCCACGGCCTTCCTGTCGGCGGCGCTGGGATACACGTCCCAGCAGTTGCGGGACACATGCTCAAGTTCAGGCGTCTTCTTGCTCACGGATGCTCCGGTGGGTTTCGTCTGGTGCAATCGGTCCTATTCGCCGTCCTGCTTCGGCGCCAGCACTTGGCGCAGGGCGGAGAGCACAAGGGCGTGCTCGGAATTTTCCAGGGTGCGCGGATCCAGGCACAGGGCGTCGTCCTCCACGCGGCCCACCAGGGGCGGGTCGGTGGAGAGGAGCGCCACGCGCAGGGCCTCCACGGAAATGTTTCGGGGCTTCAGGCACACCAGGGCGGTGGGCAGGTCGGCCTCGGGGAAGGCGCCGCCGCCCACGCGGGAAGCGCCCGCGCGCACGCCGATCTCAAGCGCCTCGGTCAGGTGCTTGCGCAGCAGCCCGGCCAGCCGCGCGGCCTGGGCCCGCAGCGCCACGAGGCTTGCGGTCATCATGGCCACGGTGGGCACGCGTTTGCGCGCCAGGTCCGGGTCCAGGTACAGGCGCAGGGTGGCCTCCAAGGCGGCCAGGGTCAACTTGTCGATGCGCAGGGCGCGGTTCAGCTGGTTCTTCTTGATGCGTTCGATGATCTCCCGGCGGCCCACGATGATGCCCGCCTGGGGCCCGCCCAGAACCTTGTCGCCGGAGAAGGTCACCACGTCCGCGCCGTCGGCCACGGCCTCCTGGGCCGTGGGCTCGCCGGGCAGGCCGTCGCCGTCGAAGCGCAGCAGGCTGCCGCTGCCCAGGTCCTCGATGACCGGCAGGCCGTAGCTGCCCGCCAGGGCCTTGAGCTCCGGCAGGGGCACTTCCTTCACGAAGCCGGTCATGCGGTAGTTGCTGGTGTGCACCTTCATGAGGGCGGCCGTGTCCGAGGTGATGGCGCTTTCGTAGTCGCGCAGGTGGGTGCGGTTGGTGGCGCCAACCTCGCGCAGCACCGCCCCGCTCTTGGCCATGACCTCGGGGATGCGAAACGAGCCGCCGATCTCCACCAGCTGCCCGCGCGACACGATGACCTCGCGCCCCTTGCACAGGGTGTCGAGCACGATGAGCACGGCCGCGGCGTTGTTGTTCACCACCAGGGCGGCCTCGGCCCCGGTGAGGCGGCAGAGCAGCTCCTCCACGTGGGAATAGCGGCTGCCGCGCTCGCCGGTTGCAAGGTCGAACTCCAGGTTGGAATAGTGCGCGGCGGCCGAGGCGACGGCCTCCACGGCCTCCCTGGCCAGCAGCGAGCGGCCCATGTTGGTGTGCACCACCACGCCGGTGGCGTTCAGCACCCTGCGGAAGCGCGGCCGGAGGCCCTGGCGCACGTAGGCGGCCATGCGCGGCATGAGCGCGGGCAGGGCCAGCTGCGCGGCGTCGCTGAAGGCCCCGGCGCGGATCTCCTCGCGCAGGAGGTCCAGGAAGGCGTTGACCAGATCCTTCAAAAGCGGCCTGGGCGCGGAGCGGAAGGCCTCGCCCGCCAGGCTGGGTTCTGCGCAGAGCGCGGCCAGGGCCTGGTCCACGGGCGGGATGTGACGGAAAAGGGTGCTCACGGCTGGGTCCTCCGGAGGCCGCCAGCGCAGTGCGCGCGATCAAGCAGCCGAGGGTGCTTTGTATAAAACTCCCCCAGCAAATACAAGGAACCGCAGACCAGCACAGGGCCCTGCACCGCCTTCAGGCGTTCCAGCCCCCAGTGCACGTCCGGGGCGGAGCCGCAGCCGAGCATGTGCGCCAGCTCCATGGGGGCCAGGGCGCGCGGGCAGGTGGGAACGCCCACGGCGTAGATCGGCGCGCCGGACGCCTCGGGCTCCGCCCCCTGGGCGATTTCCTTCACCAGGGGCAGCATGTCGGCAAGCGGCTTGTCGCGCAGGCAGCCGAAGATGACCGCCGCCGGGCGCAGGCCCTCCGCCGCCAGGGAGTCGCGCAGGGCGGCCAGGCCGTGGGCGTTGTGGCCGCCGTCCAGAACGAGGGTGCGCGGCAGGCCGGGCTCGTCCGCCACCAGCTGCATGCGGCCGGGGATGAAGGCCCCGGCCAGGGCCTCGCGGCAGGCGTCCTCCTGCACGGGCAGGCGCAGGCTGGCGGCCCAGACGTGAAAGGCGGCCAGGGCCGTGCGCGCGTTGGTTTCCTGGTGCGCGCCGTGCAGCGCCAGAAACAGTTCCGTCATGGGCCGCACCGCGCGTTTGCCGTACTGGGCGTGGGGCCCGGGCTGCACGCGGCCGTTGTCCCGGCTGTAGTAGAGCACGGCTTCCGCCGGCACCAGCTCCGCGCCGATCTCCGCCGCCCGCTCCTCCAGCACGCCCCAGGCCTCTGGCTCCTGCGGGGCGGAGACCGCAAGCCCGCCCGGACGCATGGCCCCGGCCTTGTCCGCGGCGATCTCCGTCAGCGTGTCGCCCAGCACGTGCATGTGGTCCATGCCGATGGGGGTGAACACCGTCAGCGCCGGAGTCAGCACGTTGGTGGCGTCGAACCTGCCGCCCAGCCCCGCCTCCATGACGGCCACGTCGCAGCCGGTTTCCTCGAAGGCCAGCACCGAGAGCGCGGTAAGCACCTCGAAATACGTCAGGCCAAGGCCCTCCCCCTCCTGGAACACCCGCGCGCCCAGGCGGGCCCAGGTTTCCTCGGGCAGCATGCAGCCGTCCACCAGCACGCGCTCGCGCAGGCTGACGAAATGCGGGCTGACGGAAAGCCCCACGCGCAGGCCGTGGGCCTGGAGCAGCCCGGCCAGGATGGTGGCGGTTGAGCCCTTGCCGTTGGTGCCCACCACGTGCAGCACCGGGAAGGACGGCTGGCCGTGGCGCTTGAAAAACGCGGCCATGCGGTCGAGCGTCAAATCCATGTGGAACAGGCCCAGCTCGTCCAGCCGGGCGGAGAATTCGTCGAAGGAGGGGATGTGCGCCACGCCTGCCCTTTCCGCGCGGAGCTTGACCGCGCCCCGCTGCTTGTTTAGTGAAGGAATCCCGCGCGCGCCAGTAGCTCAGGTGGATAGAGCAACGGCCTTCTAAGCCGTCGGCCGGGGGTTCGAATCCTCCCTGGCGCGCCAATTTTCCGGCCTCACAACGCCACAGAAGCGCTTTGTAAAGCTATTTCCCTTGCGATAGGCCTTCGGGACGCTCCCCGGAGGCCCGTTTTATTTCCCCCAGGCACGCCATGCGGATGCCGGGATTGGGCTTCACCCTTCCCGCCTGTGGGGCGAGCCTGTTTGCGCTGTGGTTGTACGCCAAACACGGTGGCACGCCAAGCATGCGCTGCGGGCTTTGGGGAGCGGCGGGGCACGTCCTTTTCTGGAGCCGCAGGCCGCGGGGGGAGCCGAGGCTCAGCTTGGCCTTCCCGTGCCTTGGTCTGCCGCACCGCAGGAGCCTCAGGCCAACTTCCCGCAACCACGGACAGTCAGGGCATCGGCCGCCGAACACACCGGGCGCCCAGGCGACGGCTTCGACGCCCCGGCGGGTTCGCAGGCGTCGTCACGGGCACGCGCGCCATGCGGGGAGCGCCCCTTTCCGTGCATCCCCGCGCTTTACACCCGCCCCACCCCGGCGTACAGAACAAACGATTCGCCCCCTACGACCCAAACACGGGAGCCTGCGCCATGGACACGGGAATTCTGCTGGAAACCGGCACCAACGAGCTGGAGATCCTTGAGTTCCACATCGACGGCGAGCCGGTCGAGGGAACTCCGGACTCCGGCCCGCAGCGCCACAGTTTCGGCGTCAACGTGGCCAAGGTCATGGAGGTCATCGAGAGCCCGGAGCTGGAGCCCCAGCCCGGCGCGGCGCATCCCAGCTTCCGGGGGCTCATCCCCCTGCGCAGCCACATCCTGCCCGTCATCGACCTCTCCGTGTGGCTGGACATCAAAAAGACCCCGGCCCAGCGCGACAACGTCATCGTCACCGAGTTCAGCAAGACCGTCACGGGCTTCGTGGTCTCCGGCGTCACGGGCATCCACCGCGTGGGCTGGCCGGAGGTCATCCCCCCGGACGGCTACATGCCCAAGACCGGCATCCAGGCCATCATCGGCCTGGTTGAGCGCGACGGCCACTTCATCCAGCTGCTGGACCTGGAGACCATCATCGCCGACCTCTCGCCCGAGGAGATCGACTTCACGCAGCCGCCCAGCGTCATGGCCGACCGCGAGATCAAGGCCCTGGTGGCAGACGACTCCGCCACCATCCGGCTCATGCTCAAGAAGACGCTGGAACGCTCGGGCATCATTCCCACCGTGGTGGGCAACGGCGACGAGGCCATGCACGCGCTGCGGGACATTTCGGCCAAGGCCCAGGCCGAGGGCCGCCCCGTCACCGACTTTGTCGACATCCTCATCTCCGACATCGAGATGCCCCTCATGGACGGCTTCAGCCTGACCAAGTTCCTCAAGCGCGAGCCCTTCCTGAAGAACCTGCCCGTGATCCTCTACTCGTCCATCATCACCGACGAACTGCGCCACAAGGGCGACAGCGTCGGCGCGGATTTGCAGATCGCCAAGCCCGACCTGGAACGCCTGCCCGAGATGGCCATGCGCCTGACGGCGGAGGCGGCCGGGCGCAACGCCAAACGGAGTCCCCCCGATGTTTGATCACGATCCCGAGGTGCTGGCCGCCTTTGCCGAGGAAAGCGCCGGGCGCATGACCTCGCTGGAGAACGGCCTTCTGGCCCTTGAGCGCGACCCGGCCAACCCCGCGCCCGACCTGCTCAATTCCGTCTTCCGCGACGCGCACTCCGTGAAGGCCGGGGCCAACCTGCTGGGCCTGCGCCCGGTGGAGACCGCCGCCCACCGGCTGGAGAACGTGCTGGACCGGCTGCGCTCCGGCCGCATGGCCCCGGGGCCCGATGTCTGCCAGGCTTTGCTTGACGGCGTTGACCTGCTGCGCGACGTGCTGGAGCGGCCCTTCGACCCGGAGTCCGACCCCAGGCTGGCCGCCCTGGTCCGGCTGGCGAGGTAGACGCCATGCGCCGCCTGCTGCCGGCCGCCCTGTGCGCCCTTGCCTGCCTCGCGCCCGGCCTGACCATCGGCCTGACCATCAGTTTGACGGCCTGCGCGCCCGCGCAAACCGCCCGCACCGCCGCCCCGGCCACGCCCGCAAACGCGCCGGGGCAGGCCCCGACCATGGCGGAAAGCTCAAGAAGCATGGCCGAGGGCCTGCTGCGCGACAGCGCCCGGACCCTAAACGACCTGCGCAAAGAGATGCCCCGGCGCATGCTGGACGAGGCCATCGCCGGCGCTCGCGCGGTCATCATCCTGCCGGGCGTGTACCAGGCCGGGTTCATGTACTCGGTGCACGCGGGCAGCGGCGTGCTGGTGGCCCGCCGGGCCGATGGCGGCTGGGGCGCGCCGGTGTTCCTCGCCGTGGGCGGCGCGGGCTACGGCCCCCAGGTGGGGCTGGAAAAATCGCGCCTGGTGCTGGCAGTGATGGAAGAGGAAATGCTCCAACGCATCCTGACGCAGGGCGTCAGCCTGGACGCCACCGCCAAGTACGACGTGCTCGGCGTTCGCGAGGAGACTGGCCCCGGCACCCTCACCGAGGGACGCCCGGTGGTGGCCTTCTCCGACGGGGTTGGCATCATGGCGGGCGTGGCCCTGCGCGGCGGAATCATCAAACTGGACCGGGGGCTGACCCGGGCCTATCACGGGCAGAATATGGGCGGCCAGAATGCCGGCGAGGCGGAAACGGTCATGCGCACGGCCAACGCGCCCGGCATGGAGACCTTCATGCTGTGGGGAGCGCTGGGCGTTGTGCGGGAGTCCGCTGGCGAGGTGCGCGGCTCCATCGTCCGCTTCGCCCGGCCGTAGAGATCAGCAGCGCGGCGCGCGCAGGCGGCTGCGGATGGTCTTGAAGCACCACGCGCCCACGATGACGGCCATGAGTCCCCCGGCCACCCACCACTTGGCTTCCTGAAGGAAGTGCTCCAGCACGTCTCCCAGGTAATACCCGCCCAGGCCGAAGGCCACGGCCCATATGCCCGCGCCGATGCCGTTCAGGCAGAAGAAGCGCAGCGGCGAGATGTTGGAGGTGCCCACGGCAAAGGGCGTGATGTTGCGGAAGCCGTAGAAGAAGCGGAAGGAGATGAGCACCAGCACCTGGTGCTTCTCCAGCAGGCGGTGCACCTTCTCGATGCGGCATTCCCACTTCTTGAGGCGCGTCTCCAGGAACTTCTTGTTGTAGCGCCCCACGTAAAAGGCGGTCTGGTCGCCGGCGAAGCTGCCCAGAAAGGCCGAGAGAATGGCCAGCGGCAACGACATGTGCCCGTTGTAGGCGGCGAATCCGGCGATGATGAGGATGGTCTCGCCTTCGAGGAAGGTGCCGATGAACAGGGCCAGGTAGCCGTAAGAGGAAAGCATGTGAGTCAGATCCACGCCGCCGCCTCCGTTGTGGGCGCCTGCGTTTCAACAGCAGAAGACCCGGACCAGCATCTCCGCTCGGAGAGCCGGTCCGGGCCGTTGCCGTTCACTGGCGTAAGGCTGAACATGTCCGGAATCACTACGCGCTCTTCTGCTCCTGCTTGGGAGCCTCCGCCTGTGCGGACTGGGCGGCTCCCTGGGCGGGCTGCGCGGCAGTTTGCGCGGGCTGGGGCTGGGCGGCCTGGGCCTCCTGCTGGGGCGGAGCGGCAACCTTGATCTCATCCGGGGCGGAGAGCGCGGATTTGAACTCGCGGATGCTTTTGCCCATGTTGGCGGCAATCTGCGGCAGCTTGCCGGGACCGAACAGCAACAGGGCGATGACCAGGATCAAAAGCAGATGCATGGGCTGAAAAAGTTCGCCTAGCATGATGTCCTCCAAAGGTTTGGCTGAATCCTGATTTATCCTACACCTGGAGTTTTGTAAAACCCCCCGGCGCAGGTGGCGGCAAAATATTCGCCGTGTGCCCGGCGTCCTCCCGGCACGGGCACGGGAAGAAACTCTCCCCCACACACCCCAAAGGTGGTGCCCGGAGCGCGGAAAGTCAAGGAGCGCGGCACGCACAACGGCCTGCCCCCCCCTTCGCCGGCTCGCGCCCGCCGTCTTTCACGCCGCCAGCGCCGCCCCTCCCCCTTTCCGCCCCGTTACCGCCTGCCGCAAGCCACTGTTTTACATTTTCAGAATATTTACTCAACAATCGGCCAGCCAACCCCAACGCGCCGAAGAACTCCTCTTATCCATACGAAATAAAACAAAATGTAATCGAGCACAGCCATTTCTAACAACCTGGCGCACAGAGCTACAGCCCGCAATCTGCCTAAAAGTATATTGACAAAATTGGAATCGCATTCAGGAATTCAAATTCCGAACCGAGACCTCTCAACAAACTTCTTTCGACAGCCTGCGTAGCAACGCTGATGAAAACAAGCGACCGATGGTTTTCCCAGAGGATCAACTTCTGCAGGCCACGCATGACAAATTTATCAAAATTTGCCACTAATGTTATTTTTACACTAGACCAAGCCGCCACAGAGCAAATACAAACACTTGTATACCAGCATGTTGCGACGAATGGCCCGCTTCTTGCCCTAGTGACGACCAAGCTCATCCCAATTCATTCACTGGAGGCAGCATGATGAAGCGTATCGCAATGGCACTTACCCTCGCACTGGTGGTCCTGGTCGGATCGGCCACGGTTTTCGCGGCCGATGACCCTCCGAAGCCGGATCCTGCCGGCACCACCATCGGCACCGCAGCTGACGTGGTCAACGCCACTTCCGGCGCACCCACCGAAGTAGACATGGAGAAGTACAAGGAAACCGAACCCCTGGCCACCAAGCTTGCCGACGTCGTCGGCCACAACCGCATCTCCATCAACATGGTCTGGACGCTCATTTGCGGCTTCCTGGTCATGTTCATGCAGCTCGGTTTCGCCATGGCTGAAACGGGCTTCACCCGCGCCAAGAACGCCGGCCACACCATGGGCATGAACATGATGGTCTACGGCATCGGCATGCTCGGCTTCTGGCTCACCGGCTTCGCCCTGCAGATGGGCGGCAGCGGCGGCGCGGCGGCCCTGGGCGGCGGCACCCTGCTCAATTCCGAGTTCACCATCACCCTCTTCGGCAAGGACTTCGGCCTGTTCGGCATGAAGGGCTTCCTGCTGGGCGAGGACGTTTACGACACCACCGTGCTGACCATGTTCCTCTTCCAGATGGTCTTCATGGACACCACGGCCACCATTCCCACCGGCTCCATGGCCGAGCGCTGGACCTTCAAGAACTTCGTGATCTACGGTTTCTTCATCTCCATGTTCGTGTATCCGCTGTACGCCAACTGGGTCTGGGGCGCGGGCTGGCTGTCCACCCTGGGCAGCAACTTCGGCCTGGGCCACGGCGTGCTCGACTTCGCGGGCTCCTCTGTGGTGCACATGACCGGCGGCGTGGCGGCTCTTGCCGGCGCCATCATCATCGGCCCCCGCCTGGGCAAGTTCCGCGCGGACGGCACCCCCAACGCCCTGCCCGGCCACCACATTCCCATGGCCCTGGCCGGCTGTCTCATCCTGGCCTTCGGCTGGTTCGGCTTCAACGCCGGCTCCACCCTGGCCGGCGGCGACCTGCGCATCAGCGTGGTGGCCGTGAACACCATGCTCGCCTCGGCCGGCGGCGCCATGTCGGCCATGATGTACATGTGGCTGCGCTACGGCAAGCCGGACATCTCCATGGCCGCCAACGGCATGCTTGCCGGCCTGGTCGCCATCACCGCGCCCTGCGGCTTCGTGAACCCCATCGCCTCCGTGTTCATCGGCGTCGTCGCCGGTGTGCTGCTCTGCGTCAGCGTGCTCTTCGTGGAGAACACCCTCAAGATCGACGATCCCGTGGGCGCCATCTCGGTCCACGGCGTCAACGGCGCCTGGGGCATGATCGCCCTCGGCCTCTTCGCCGACGGCACCTACGGCGACAAGCTCAACGGCGTGGAAGGCACCGTGAAGGGCCTGTTCTACGGCGATCCTTCCCAGCTCGTGGCCCAGCTCATCGCCGTGGCCGTGAACTTCATCTTCGTCTTCGTGGTCATGTACGTCTTCTTCAAGATCTCCGACAAGATCGCCAAGATGCGCGTGCCTGCCGAAGTTGAGCAGGAAGGCCTGGACATGGCTGAAGTGGCCGTCATCGGCTACCCCGAGTTCTCCATCAACAAGACGCACCGCTAACGGGGCCGGGAAGGAGGCAGCAATGAAGAAGATTGAAGCCATCATCAAGCCTCACAAGCTGGATGACGTGAAGGAGGCCCTGGACAAGGCCGGCGTGCACGGCATGACCGTGACCGAGGTGAAGGGCTACGGCCGCCAGAAGGGCCATGTGGAAATGTACCGCGGGGCCGAATACCAGGTGGTGTTCAAGGCCAAGGTGAAGATCGAGGTCGTGGTCAACGACGCCATAGCGGCAAACGTGGTGGAGGCCGTGCGCACCGCCGCCAACACCGGCAGCATCGGCGACGGCAAGATCTTCGTCATCGACATCGAGGACGCCGTGCGCATCCGCACCAACGAGCGCGGGGAGGCGGCCGTCTAAAACCCAAGTCTCTCCCTTGCGGCGCGGCTGGGAGGGAAGAGGGACCCGACCAGCCGCCCTCACTCCAGAGCCCCTGCCTGTAACGCCCAGGCAGGGGCTCGCTTTTGAGGAAAATGCGAAGGAAGAAGAGCCGCCCGGAGGGGTGTTACGCGCCGCGTGCCGTGCGCCCCATCCGCGCAATGCCCGCCAGGGCGTACTCGTGGATGAAGTCGGCCACGAACTCGACGCCGAGCTTCTCCAGGGCGATTTCCGGGTACATCTGGCGGATGAGCTGCTTGGCGTTGTCGAAGAGGATGCAGTGCCCCACCACCCCGGCGGCGCACAGGTGCACGGTGCGCTCCTCGGCTCCGGGCAGCATCTCGCGGATGATGCCCAGCAGCGCCTCGTGGTGCGGGGTGATGTGGCGCTCGGTGATGATGTCGAAGTCCGGCGAGGGCTCGATGAACTCGGCGCTCAGGAGCTGGCCCAGCTTCTCGTTCACCGGGTCGCCATCGCCCATGACGCGGTACAGCAGCGAGCGGATGTAGGCCTTGAGGCGCGCCTCGTCCGGTGCCTCCGGCCCGAGGCCCATGTGCACCGGATACTTGGCCTGGGCCTGCTCCAGAAACTCCATCAGCACGGCGATGAACAGCTTGTCCTTGCCGCCGAAATGGTAGTTCACCGCGGCCACGTTGGCCCCGGCCTGGGCGCAGATGTCTCGCACCGTCGCCTCCTTCACCCCGCGCCGGGCGAAGTGCTCGCGCGCGGCGGCCAGCAGCCGCGCCTTGGTGCCGGTGTCGCTCTGTGTCGCCATGGCTCTCTCCCTCTGTGGCGTCGGGGGCTGCCGGAATGGGCCAGGCCCCTTTGAAACAATGTTTAAATCCCTGTTTCCGGCTTGTCAAGGCCATCCGCCCGCGCCAGCTCCCTTGTCAGGAGGGGCACCGCTTTGGTAGTGTATGGGAAACGCGAACCTGCGAGGATTTCATGCCCTACAAGGATTTACAGGAATTTCTGAAACATCTGGACCGCAAGGGCGAGCTGAAGCGCATCAACGCCGAGCTCGACCCCTACCTTGAAATCGCCGAGGTCACCGACCGCGTGAGCAAGAAGTTCGGCCCGGCCCTGCTCTTCGAGAAGGCCAAGGGGGCGAAGTTCCCCGTGCTCACCAACATGTACGGTTCCTACGCGCGCATGAACATGGCGCTGGACTCCGAGAACCTGGACGCCCTGGGCGAGCGCATCCACGAGTACCTGGAGATCGAGCGGCCCGACGGCATCATCAAGAAGCTGCAGATGATCCCCAAGATCAGCAAGCTCACCAACATCTTCCCCGACCACGTGAAGAAGGGCTGCTGCCAGGACGTGGTCTACACCGGCGACCAGGTGGACCTGTCCATCATGCCCGTGTTGACCACTTGGCCCGGCGACGCGGGCCCGTTCATCACCCTGCCCGTGGTGTTCACCAAGAACCCGGAGACCGGCGTGCGCAACGCCGGCATGTACCGCATGCAGGTGTTCGACAAGAACACCACCGGCATGCACTGGCACCGTCACAAGGGCGGGGCCTACCACTACCACCTGGCCGAGAAGGCGGGCAAACGCCTTGAGGTCGCCGTGGCCATCGGGCCGGACCCGGCCGTGACCTACGCCGCCACCGCGCCGATTCCCGACGAGATCGACGAGATGCTCTTCGCGGGCTTCCTGCGCAACCAGCCCGTGGAACTCGTCAAGTGCAAGACCGTGGACCTTGAGGTGCCCGCCACCAGCCAGTTCGTGCTGGAAGGCTACGTGGACCCCAAGGAGCGCCGCCGCGAGGGCCCCTTCGGCGACCACACGGGCTACTACTCCCTGGCGGACGACTACCCGGTGTTCCACGTCACCGCCCTCACCCACCGGGCCGACGCCATCTACCCGGCCACCCTCGTGGGCCCGCCCCCGATGGAGGACTGCTTCATCGGCAAGGCCACGGAGCGCCTGTTCCTGCCGCTCATCAAGAAGCAGCTGCCCGAGGTGGTGGACATGAACCTGCCCCTTGAGGGCGTGTTCCACAACCTGTGCTTCGTCTCCATCGACAAGCGCTACCCCGGCCAGGCGAGAAAGGTCATGTACGCCCTGTGGGGCATGGGCCAGATGATGTTCACCAAGATCATCGTGGTGGTGGACAAGAACATCAACGTGCAGAACGTGTCCGAGGTGCTCTGGCGCATCGGCAACAACGTCGATCCGCGCCGCGACATCGCCATCCTGGAGGGCCCGCTGGACGCCCTCGACCACGCCTCGCCCCTGGCCTTCTACGGCGGCAAGATGGGCATCGACGCCACCAAGAAGGGGCCCGAGGACGGACACCACCGCGAATGGCCGCACTCCCTGCGCATGGACGAGGGCGTGAAGGCCAAGGTCGACGCGCTGTGGGGCCAGCTGGGGCTGTAAGAGCAAGAGAAGAGAAGAAAAGAGAATACCCTCCGGGGGCCAAAGGGCATTCGCCCTTTGGAATCCCATTAGGGTTGGGCAAGTCTCTCGTCCAAACGCAGCGCTTGAGTCCATCGCAATCGACATGACGCCCTCCGCCGATCCCGGGCCGTGCCCCCGATAGGCGGCCCGCGGGTCC
>JACRDI010000003.1 GCA_016218665.1 Desulfovibrio sp.
CAGGCCCTTTCCGCCGACGTGGAGAAATTCGCGCAGAAGGCCACCGCCAAGATTCTTGGCAAGGCCTAAGCCGAAAGGAAGAAGGAGGGGGAACATTTTGAAAGTTGCACGGCACACAGTACTGACCCTGATCGGCGTCCTTGCGTTCACCGCGCTGGCCTACGCCAGCGGGGGCGAGGGCGGCGAAGCCCATGAAGGACTGCCCTGGGCCAACTATGGCTGGCGCGTCCTGAACTTCGTCATCTTCATCTTCCTGCTCTACAAGTTCGCCGGCGCCAAGGCTGCGGCCTTCTTCGGCGGCCGCCGCACGCAGATCAAGAAGGACCTGGAGGATCTGGCGAGCCGCAAGTCCGAGGCCGAAAAGCGCCTCAAGGACGTTGAGAACGGCATCCGCAACCTGGAGCAGGAGAAGGCCGCCATCCTGGCCGAGGCCAAGACCCAGGGCGATGCCATCAAGGCCGCCATCATCGAGAAGGCCCACAAGGACGCCGAGGCCATGAAGGCCCAGGCGGTGACCAGCGCCGAGAACGAGGCGCGCGCCGCTTTCGATCGCGTCCGCGCGGAGATGGCCGACCAGGTCGTCGCCGAAGCTACCAAAATCGTGCGCGAGAAGCTCACTGCTGAAGACCATGAGCGCCTCGTGGATGAATACTTAACAAAGGTGGTGCTCAATTGAGCGGGAACATCGTCGCACGCAGGTATGCCAAGGCGCTGTTCGCCGTGGGCTTGAAGCAAGGCGATGCCGAGCTTGAGACCTACGGGAAGCAGCTCGCCGGGCTGGCTGGGGCATTGGCGGAGTCGCCGGAGGCCATGCGGTTCTTCCGCAACCCGGTCTTCAGCGTCGAGGAGAAGAAGGCCGTTCTGAAGCAGATCACGGACAAGCTGGGCGTCGGTCAGACCCTGGTGAACTTCGCGAGCCTGCTTGCCGACAAGAACCGCCTCGTCTCCCTGCCTGAAATCGCCGCGGACTTCGGCGCAATGCTTGATGAGAAGAGCGGCATCGTGGCCGGCAAGCTCGTCACCGCGGTCGCGCTTTCCGATGCCCGGAAGGTGGAATTGAAAGATCGGCTTGAGAAGCAGACCGGCAAGAAGCTGGTCCTCGACTTCGGCACCGACGCTGAGATCCTCGGCGGCATCGTGCTGCAGATCGGCGACTCGGTGCTCGACGCCAGCCTGCGCGCTCAGCTGAACATTTTGAAAGAAACCATCAAGAGGGGTGAGTAGGGCCATGCAGATCAAAGCGGAAGAAATCAGCAAAATCATTGAGGGACAAATCCAGAATTACGAGTCCCGCGTGGAAATGAGCGAGACCGGCACCGTGCTCTACGTCGGTGACGGCATCGCCCGCGTGCATGGCGTGAAGAACGCCATGGCCATGGAGCTCCTGGAGTTCCCCGGCGGCCTCAAGGGCATGGTGCTCAACCTCGAAGAGGACAACGTCGGCGTCGCGCTCCTGGGCGACTGCACCGAGATCAAGGAAGGCGACCCGGTCAAGCGTACCGGCCAGATCTTCTCCGTGCCCGTCGGCGAGGCCGTGCTCGGCCGCGTCATCGACCCCCTGGGCAACCCCATCGACGGTCTCGGCCCCATCCAGGCCAAGGAGACCCGCCCGGTGGAGCTGAAGGCCCCCGGCATCATCGCCCGTAAGTCGGTCCACCAGCCCATGATGACCGGCCTCAAGGCCGTCGACGCCATGACCCCGGTCGGCCGCGGTCAGCGCGAGCTCGTCATCGGCGACCGCCAGGTCGGCAAGACCGCGGTCTGCATCGACGCCATCCTCGCCCAGAAGGGCGGCGACGTGAAGTGCTTCTACGTCGCCATCGGTCAGAAGAAGGCCACCGTCGCCCTCGTGGCCGACACCCTTCGCCGCTACGGCGCCATGGAGTACACCACCATCATCTCCGCCACGGCCTCCGAGCCCGCGCCGCTGCAGTTCATCGGCGCCTACTCCGGCTGCACCATGGCTGAGTACTACCGCGACTCGGGCCAGCACGCGCTGATCATCTACGACGACCTGTCCAAGCAGGCCGTGGCCTACCGCCAGATGTCGCTCTTGCTCCGCCGTCCTCCGGGACGTGAAGCGTTCCCCGGCGACGTGTTCTACCTGCACTCCCGCCTGCTGGAGCGCGCCTGCAAGGTCAACGATTCCCTGGGCGCCGGTTCGCTGACCGCCCTGCCGATCATCGAGACCCAGGCCGGCGACGTGTCCGCGTACATCCCGACCAACGTCATCTCCATCACCGACGGTCAGGTGTACCTGGAGCCCGCGCTGTTCAACGCCGGCATCCGCCCCGCCATCAACGTCGGTCTGTCCGTCAGCCGCGTGGGCGGCGCCGCCCAGATCAAGGCCATGAAGCAGGTCGCCGGTACCCTCCGCCTCGACCTCGCCCAGTACCGTGAGCTCGCCGCCTTCGCGCAGTTCGGCTCCGACCTGGACAAGGCCACCCAGCAGAAGCTGAACCGCGGCGCCCGCCTGGTGGAACTGCTGAAGCAGCCCCAGTACCAGCCCATGAGCGCCGTTGAGCAGGTCATCTCCCTGTACGCCGGCACCCGCGGCTTCATGGACGACGTGCCGCTGGAGGCCGTGCGCAAGTTCGAGAGCGAACTGCTCGAGTTCGTCCGCAACTCCAAGGCCGACGTGGTGAAATCCATCACCGAGAAGCAGGCCCTGGACGCCGACATCGAAGGCCGCCTGAAGGCCGCCATCGAAGAGTTCAAGAAGGGTTTCCGCGCCTAACCGGCGCCGGAGGGAACAATGGCCTCCTTACGGGATGTCAAAACCAAAATAGGCGCGGTCAAGAAGACCAAGCAGATCACCAAGGCCATGAACATGGTGGCCTCGGCGAAGCTGCGCAACGCGCAGAGCCGCATCGAGCGGTTCAAGCCGTACGCGCAGAAGTTCTTCGAGATGCTTGGTGATCTTGCCGCCGGGGCGGACGAGTCGGTCCATCCGCTTCTGGCCAAGCGCGAGGAAAAAACGACCGTTGGCATTGTGATCGTCACCTCTGACCGCGGCCTGTGCGGCAGCTTCAACGCCAACCTCATCAAGGCCGCCCTCAAGCTGGCCCGTGAGAAGAAGGCCGAGGGCCTGGGCGTGAAGTTCTACTGCGTGGGCAAGAAGGGCCGCGACGCCGTGCGCAAGGCCGAGCATGAGATCGTGGTCCAGTACCGCGACGTCATGAACAGCTTCGACTTCACCCTGGCCAGCAAGCTGGGAGGCGAGCTCATCAACAGCTTCCTCGACGGCACCCTGGACGAGGTGGTCCTGGTCTACGGCGAGTTCATCAGCATGGCCCGGCAGGTGCCGGTGAGCCAGACCGTGCTGCCCATCAGCGGCACCCCTGGCGAGTCGAAGTCCTCAGGCAAGGAGTATGTCTACGAGCCCTCCGTCGAGGGTCTCTTGGCCGAGCTCCTGCCCCGTTTCGTGAAGGTTCAGGTGTACCGCGGCATGCTCGACACGTCCGCCAGCGAACATGCTGCCCGCATGAGCGCCATGGACAACGCCACGCGCGCCTGTGACGACATGATCGGCAGCCTGACGCTTCTCTTCAACAAGACCCGTCAGGCCGCCATCACCAGGGACCTTATGGATATCGTCGGCGGCGCTGAGGCGCTGAAAGGATAATCAAGGGGGCGAAAGAAAATGAGTGCTAACGTAGGTAAAATCGTTCAGGTCATCGGCGCCGTCGTGGACGTCGAGTTTCCTGAGGGACAGCTGCCTCAGATCCTGAGCGCGCTGCAAATCACCAATCCGAACAACACCGATGCTCCGGACCTGATCTGCGAAGTTGCCCAGCACCTGGGCAACAGCGTCGTCCGCACCATCGCCATGGACGCCACCGAGGGTCTGGTCCGCGGCATGTCCGCCACCGACACCGGCAAGCCCATCCAGGTGCCCGTCGGCCTTCCGGCCCTCGGCCGCATCATCAACGTCGTGGGTCGCCCGGTGGACGAAATGGGCCCCATCAACAGCGACAAGATGCTCTCCATCCACCGCTCGGCTCCTCCCTTCGTGGATCAGAACACGAAGGTTGAAGTGCTCGAGACCGGCATCAAGGTCGTGGACCTCCTGATCCCCTTCCCCAAGGGCGGCAAGATGGGCCTCTTCGGCGGCGCCGGCGTGGGCAAGACCGTTATTCTCATGGAGATGATCAACAACATCGCCAAGCACCACGGCGGTCTGTCGGTCTTCGCCGGCGTGGGTGAGCGCACCCGCGAGGGTAACGACCTCTACCACGAGTTCAAGGAAGCCGGCATTCTGGACAAGGCCGCCCTTGTGTACGGCCAGATGAACGAGCCCCCGGGAGCCCGCGCCCGCGTGGCCCTCACCGGCCTCACCATCGCCGAGAACTTCCGCGATGCCGACGGCCAGGACGTGCTGCTCTTCGTCGACAACATCTTCCGCTTCACCCAGGCGGGTTCGGAAGTGTCGGCGCTGCTTGGCCGCATGCCCTCCGCGGTGGGTTACCAGCCCACGCTGGGCACCGACCTTGGCGAACTGCAGGAGCGCATCACCTCCACCACCAAGGGTTCGATCACCTCGGTGCAGGCCGTTTACGTGCCCGCCGACGACTTGACCGACCCCGCCCCGGCCACGACCTTCTCGCACCTGGACGGCACCCTCGTGCTTTCCCGCCAGATCGCCGAGCTGGGCATCTACCCCGCGGTGGACCCGCTGGACTCCACCTCCCGCATCCTCGACCCCCTGGTCCTGGGCGTGGAGCACTACTCTGTTGCCCGCGCGGTGCAGCAGATCCTCCAGAAGTACAAGGAACTGCAGGACATCATCGCCATTCTGGGCATGGACGAGCTCTCCGACGACGACAAGCTCCTCGTCGGCCGCGCCCGCCGCATCCAGCGCTTCCTGTCCCAGCCGTTCCACGTGGCCGAAGCCTTCACCGGCAAGCCCGGCCGCTACGTCAAGCTCGAAGACACCATCAAGGGCTTCAAGGAGATCATCGACGGCAAGCACGACGAGATCCCGGAGAGCGCCTTCTACATGGTTGGCGACATCAACGAGGCCATTGAAAAGGCCAAGCAGGGATAGGTAGGACGCCATGTCCAAGAAGCTGCTGCTTGAAATCGTGACGCCCGACCGCAAGGTCCTCTCGCAGGACGTTGACTATGTCGGCGCTCCCGGCGCGCTGGGCGAGTTCGGTGTGTTGCCGAACCACATCCCCTTCCTGTCCGCGCTGGGCATCGGCAACCTGTACTACAAGGACGATGGCAAGACCCATTACGTCTTTGTGAGCGGCGGGTTTGCCGAGGTCAGCCCCGAGAAGGTCACCGTTCTGGCGGAGGCGGCGGAAAAGGCGGCGGACATCGACCTGGAACGCGCCCGCAAGGCCCAGGATCGCGCCCAGCAGCGCCTCCAGCGTGCCCAGGAGAAGATCGACCATGCGCGTGCCCAGGCCGCGCTGCGCCGCTCCATCGCGCGCTTGAGCTGCCGCAACTCCGGCGAAAAGGCTGGCACCTGCTAGCCGAAACGCCCGATACGGCGCAAAGCAACCCAAACAAGGCAGGCTGGATTCGTCCGGCCTGCCTTTTCTTTTGCCCGAAAACGTGCGAAATCTCGCGCCAGCCCATCACCTTTCAGGAGCCGCCATGTCCAAGGAAAACACCGTCGCCGTCATCCTCGCCGCGGGCAAAGGCACGCGCATGCACTCGGACAAGCCCAAGGCCCTGCAGACGCTTCTGGGCGAGACCATGCTCCACTACGTGGCCAGCACCGCTGCCGCCGCCGCGGAGTCGGTGATCACCGTCATCGGCCACGGACACGAGCTGGTGCGCAAGGCCCACCCGGAGCTGGCGTCGGGCTTCGTGCTCCAGGCGGAGCAGAAGGGCACGGGCCACGCCCTGCAGGCCGCCTGGGACGCGGTGCGCGCAAGCGGCGCGGCGCACTGCCTGGTGCTGAACGCCGACGCCCCGCTCATCACGGCCGATGACCTGGACGAACTGATGAACACCGCGCGCGAAGGCTCGGACATCGCCTTCCTCTCCGCCGTGCTGCCCGATGCCGGGGCCTTCGGCCGCGTGCTGCGCGGGCCGGACGGGCAGGTGACGGGCATCGTGGAGGCCAAGGACTTCGATCCCGCGCGCCACGGGGCCGACACCGGCGAGGTCAACACCGGCATCTTCTGCCTCTCCGTGGCCGAGGTGGAGTCCGTGCTTTTCACCCTCACCAGCGCCAACCGCGCGGGGGAATATTACATCACCGACCTGGTGGGCAACGGCATCGCCGAGGGCCTCAAGGTCCACGCCCTGAAGCGCGAGGGTGCCCTCGACCTCTTGGGCATCAACTCGCCCCTGGAGCTTTCCCAGGCCGAGGAACGCCTGCGCGCCGCCACAGCCGCCCGCCTGCTGGAGTCCGGGGTCATTGTGCACCACCCGGACAGCGTGGTGGTGGGCCCCAAGGCCGTGGTCGAGCCCGGGGCGGAGCTCACCGGGCCCTGCCGTGTGCTGGGCGCAAGCCGTGTCTCGCGCGGGGCCTGCGTCGGGGCCTTCAGCCAGGTGACGGACAGCGTGCTGGAACCCGGCAGCACCGTGCGCGAGCACTGCCACCTGCAGGACGCGCACCTGGCCCAAGGCAGCGACTGCGGGCCCTTCGCCCGCCTGCGGCCCGGCGCGGAACTGCAGGAGGGCGCGCACGTGGGCAACTTCGTGGAGATGAAGAAGTCCGTGCTGGGGCCCGGCGCCAAGGCCGGCCACCTCTCCTACCTGGGCGACGCGCGCATCGGCGCCGGGGCCAACATCGGCGCGGGCACCATCACCTGCAACTACGACGGCAAGAACAAACACGCCACGCACATCGGCAAGAACGCCTTCATCGGCAGCAACACCGCCCTTGTGGCTCCGGTCACGGTGGGCGCGGGCGCACTGGTGGGCGCGGGCTCGGTCATTACAAAGGACGTGCCGGACCAGGCCCTGGCCATTGCACGCGGCAAGCAGAGCAATCTGGAAGGCCGCGGCAAGAAGCCTTGATTTCATGTGCCGGAAGCGTTACATTGCTGACTATGGAACTTATCGAAAGGCTGGAGGCGCGATTTGACGAGCTCATGGCGCGCGTCCGGCAGTTGGAAGAGGAAAACCGGGCCCTTACCGCGCAAGCTGCGGCGGAGGCCGGAAAACGACAGGAGATCCAGAACCGTGTCGAGGCCTTGCTGGTGAAGGTGCAGGCGTCGCTTGGCGGGCAAGAGCCCCGGTAGTCGGTCATGCCGAGCTACACCATCACGGTCAACGGACTGGAAATCTCTTTCAAGACGGATGCGGACGGTTCACGCATCCAGGCAGCCCAGGCCTTGCTCGAAGAACGCTTCGCCGAGCTGAGCAAGGGTGGTCGGTATATAAGCAGGGAGAAACTGCTTTCGCTTCTGGCGCTGGGGATGGCGGACGACTATCTCGAAACGCGCAGGAAGCTTGCGGGTCTGGAGGCCCGCATGCAGGAACTCTTGGAGAGGCGATAACAGGCTGGCCTACGCAGCCTTGCGCATAGGAAAAGCGGGATAAACCCTGGGGAGTTCGTGATTGTTTTTGAGTTCTTGAGCCAATATGCATCAAATGGGATCCGCCAGCGCCCTCCCGTGTGCATACCCGCCTCTTGAGCGGGCAGCCTGACGGAGGGACGGAGGAGCCCCCCTCGTTAAACGAGGTTCAAAACTCCAAGAGCAACACGGCGCCCCGGGGCTAATGGCCCCGGCGGCCATTGGCGTTTTCCGTTCTTTTCCGCCCACGCAAGCCCCCCCGCCGCCAAGACCCTGCCCCGAACGGTTCACGAGCGAGCGTCGGCTCCCGGAGCGAGACTCCGGCGCCCTCGCGCGAATCAGGCCCGCATGGCCTGTCCATATAACCGGTAAGGAGCAGCGCATGACAGACTCAAGCCTGTTGCTCATCGCCCTCGACGGACTGGCGCTCATCGTCGGCCTTTTGGGCGGCTACTACTTCAACAGCTACATTTCCCGCAAACGCAACCAGGATGCCCAGGACCTGGCCGCCCGCATAGTGGAGGAGGCCCGCAAGGAGGCCGAGGCCACCCGCAAGGAGGCGCGCCACCAGGCCCAGGACGAGCTCTTCGCCCTCAAGAAGGAGCAGGAGCAGGAGCACAAGGACCGCGAGCAGGCCCTGAAGCGTGAGCAGGCCCGCCTGCAGGAGAAGGAAGAACGCCTGGAGGCCAAGCTCGAAAAGGTCGCCCAGAAGGAATCGGGCGTGGTGGAGCTGGAAAAACGCCTCATCAAGCTCGAAAAGACCCTGGCCGAGAAGCAGGAAGAACTCGACGCCGCCAACGACGTTCACCAGCGCAAGCTGCAGGAGATCTCCGGCCTGACGGTGGAGGAGGCCAAGGAACGCCTCATGAGCGAGGTCGAGTCGCGCACGCGCCACGAAGCCGCGCGCATGATCCGCAACATCGAGACCGAGGCCAAGGAAGTGGCCGGCAAGAAGGCCAAGGAGATCCTCTCCCTGGCCATACAGCGCTACGCGGGCGACTATGTTTCCGAGCAGACCGTGACCGCCGTGACCCTGCCCAGCGAGGAGATGAAGGGCCGCATCATCGGCCGCGAGGGCCGCAACATCCGCGCCCTGGAGGCCGCCACCGGCGTGGACCTCATCATCGACGACACGCCGGAGACGGTGGTTCTCTCCGCCTACAGCCCCCTGCGCAGGGAAGTGGCCAAGCAGTCCCTGGAGCGCCTCATCCACGACGGCCGCATCCACCCCGCCCGCATTGAGGACATCGTGCGCAAGGTGGAGCAGGAAATGGACGTGAAGCTGCGCGAGATCGGCGAGCAGGCCACCTTCGACGTGGGCGTGCACGGCATCCACCCCGAGATCGTGAAGCTGCTGGGCCAGCTGCACTACCGCACCAGCTACTCCCAGAACGTGCTGCAGCACTCCATCGAGGTGGCCTTCCTCTGCGGCATCATGGCCGCTGAGCTGGGCCTGGACGAGAAGATGGCCAAGCGCGCCGGCCTGCTGCACGACCTGGGCAAGGCCGTTGACCACGAGATCGAGGGCCCCCACGCCGTCATCGGCGCGGACATCGCCAAGAAGCACGGCGAAAGCCAGGACATCGTCCACGCCATCCAGGCCCACCACGAGGACGTGCCGCCCCAGACGGCCATCGCCACCCTGGTGCAGGCGGCCGACTCGCTCTCCGGCGCGCGCCCCGGCGCCCGCAAGGAGCTCCTGGAGAACTACGTGAAGCGCCTGGAGGAGCTGGAAGGCATCGCCACCAGCTTCAACGGCGTGTCCAAGGCCTACGCCATCCAGGCCGGCCGCGAGGTGCGCGTGATGGTGGACGCCGAGCGCGTGCCCGACGAACAGACCTACCTTCTGGTCAAGGACATCGCCGCCAAGATCGAAAGCAACATGACCTACCCCGGCCAGATCCGCGTCACGGTGATCCGCGAGAAGCGCGCCGTGGGCTACGCCAAGTAAGGCGGGATCCTGCACCTGCGCAGAAGAAGGGGGCCCTTTGGCCCCCCTTTTTATTCGCAACGCAGTGTTGCGCGATACTCCCGCATAATGTCCGCAGGGTAGCCGCTCCGTTTAAGGAGGGCGCACAGATGCGAGCGCTTTTCCTTTGACAATGGGGCGAACAACTTTTCCCTGTTGGTGGCAGGCGTGATGATGGCCTCTTCCAGCAACGCTGCCATGGGGCTCTCGTCCCCCTTGAAACCAGCAATGACAGCGGGAATCCAGCGCTCCCGCTGCAAAACTCCCGCCGCAAAGCCGCACCCAAGTTCTTCAAGAACCTGGCGCACGAACTCGCGCAGATGTCTTCCATTTCCCTCGCGAAACGCATGGACGACATTCATTTCGTTCACAAAGCGAGAAAGAATTGCGGGCAATGCCCCAAAGTCGTGCCGTTTGGCAAGCAACTCGGAACGAAGCTCTGAAAGAATCCGGATACAGTGTTGTCTGATGTGCAGGGGGCTTGCAAAAGGCGACTGGCCTTTGATGATGAAGACATCGCGTTCCATACCTGCCCAGTCATAAACATCCTGGAACATGTGAAAGTGCAGCGCGCGAAAGTGGGTATGGTCGAAGGTGCGAGGCACGCCATTCATCTCAATGAGGCGCGCATTGACGAAGAGCCTTTCCGCTTGCTCAAGTTCGGAAAGGGTTTTCAGCCCCAGACGATTTTTTAGAACCGCCGAGTTCGCGTAGCAATAATGATCTTCTGGGGAATAGACGTCATCCACATCGGGCTCTCCGCTTATCGAGCAAGGCCCAGACTCCTGAGATGAAGCCCGGACCACGATGACGCTTGCGGATGGATTCTTCGATTGCGCAAAGTTCTTCCTGACTGAATTGGATGCCCTCGATTGCGAAGGAGGCCTTGATGAACTCGAAACGTTCCCTCAACTCCGAAACCTTCGGTTTCGGTGTCGCGACGCTTTTGGCGGCAGTGCGTGCGGTCATGGGCCAAGAATATACATCTCAACAATAAATGCAACACTGCCCTCCTCCCTTGCCCACCGCCGCGCCCTGCCGTACACTCCCCGCATGAACGCCGAAGCCTCACGCCGCCTGGACGGCCTCATCGCCCGCCTGCGGGCCCGGGGCCACCGCCTCACGCCGCAGCGGGTGGCCATCCTGCGCGAGCTCGTCTCCCGCACCGACCACCCCTGCGTGGAGCAGCTGCACGCGGCCATCCTGCCGAGCTACCCCGCCACCAGCCTGGCCACGGTGTACAAGACCATCCATCTGCTGAAAGAACACGGCGAGGTGCTGGAACTCGGCTTCGGCGAGCTGGGCAGCCGCTACGACGGCCGCCACCCTGAACCTCATCCGCACCTCATCTGCACCCGGTGCGGAACCATCGCCGATCCGGCCGCGGCCGGCCAGGAGGACGCGGGCACGGGATTTTCGGACGAGGTGGCCGACACGATGGCCGCCGAGGTGGCCGCCGAGGTGGCCGCCTTTGCGGCCGCCCTGTCCAAACGCGCGGGCTTCGCCGTCAGCTCCCACCGCTTCGATCTCTTCGGCCTGTGCGCTCGGTGCCGCGCCAAGGGCTGATCCCCCCTTGCCTCCGGGCATGCAATCCAATACAAACGTTTTTACTGGATCAGCCTGACTTTCCAGGCTTGTGCGAAACGACTCTCACCCCAGGAGGATGCATATGCCCGTCTCTGATCGTGAAAAGCGCAAAGCCAAGGTCATCGAGGTGCTGAACAAGGCACGCGCCATGGAACTGTACGCCATCAGCCAGTACATGAACCAGCACTACAATCTGGACGACAAGGACATGGGCGAGATGGCCGCCAACATGAAACTCATCGCCATCGACGAGATGCGCCACGCCGAAATGTTCGCCGAGCGCATCAAGGAACTTGGCGGAGAGCCCGTCACCAGCGGCGACGGCAAAGTGACCAAGGGCCAGGACGTGCGCAAGATCTTCCCCTTCGACGCCGCCCTGGAGGACGCCACCATCGACGCCTACAACCAGTTCCTCATGATCTGCCGGGAGAACGGCGACAACATCAGCGCCAACCTCTTCCAGGCCATCATCGACGAGGAGCAGATCCACTACAACCACTTCGACAACGTGGCCGACCACATCAAGACACTGGGCGACACCTACCTGGCGCGCATCGCCGGCACGCCGTCCTCCACGGGCGGCACCACCAAGGGCTTCGCCCTGCCCGGAGCCGCGGGCGGCGCCGGCTAGCAGGCCACTTCCACACGGCTCCCAACACGGCGGGCAGGGCAAGGCGTCCTGCCCGCCGTTCTTTTTCCCCTGGCGATTGACAACACCGGCTCGCTATGGATAATGATTCTCCATAAGGTTTGCATCGGTGCCCACAGATCCTTGCATACCATGTCCGCTCTGCTATGGCTTGCCATAACCCCGAAAAGCACCCCCCAACCCCAACGGAGGCGAACATGGCCAAGAAGAAGCTGACCACCAACGCCGGCGCGCCCGTGCCCGACAACCAGAACGTCCTCACCGCCGGGCCGCGCGGCCCCATGCTGCTGCAGGACGTGTGGTTCCTGGAGAAGCTGGCCCACTTCGACCGCGAGGTCATCCCGGAGCGGCGCATGCACGCCAAGGGCTCCGGAGCCTACGGAACCTTCACCGTCACCCACGACATCAGCACGTTCACGCGCGCCAAGATCTTCAGCAAGATTGGCAAGAAGACCGACCTGTTCCTGCGCTTTTCCACCGTGGCGGGCGAACGCGGCGCGGCCGATGCCGAGCGCGACATCCGCGGCTTCGCCATCAAGTTCTACACCGAGGAAGGCAACTGGGACCTGGTGGGCAACAACACCCCGGTGTTCTTCCTGCGCGATCCCCTGAAATTCCCGGACCTGAACCACGCAGTGAAGCGCGATCCGCGCACCAACATGCGCAGCGCCAAGAACAACTGGGACTTCTGGTCCAGCCTGCCCGAGGCCCTGCACCAGGTCACCATCGTCATGAGCGACCGCGGCCTGCCCGCCACCTACCGGCACATGCACGGCTTCGGCTCCCACACCTTCAGCTTCATCAACAAGAAGAACGAGCGCTTCTGGTGCAAGTTCCACTTCCGCACCCAGCAGGGCATCAAGAACCTCACCGACGAGGAGGCCGAGGCCATTGTGGCCAAGGACCGCGAAAGCCACCAGCGCGACCTGTACGAAGCCATCGAGCGCGGCGACTTCCCCCGCTGGACCATGTTCGTCCAGGTCCTTACGGACAAGCAGGCCAAGGCCCTGCCCTACCACCCCTTCGATCTCACCAAGGTGTGGAAGCACAAGGACGCGCCGCTCATGGAAGTGGGCGTGCTTGAACTGAACCGCAACCCCGAGAACTACTTCGCCGAGGTGGAACAGGCCGCCTTCAACCCGGCCAACGTGGTGCCGGGCATCTCCTTCTCGCCCGACAAGATGCTCCAGGGCCGGCTGTTCTCCTACGGCGACGCCCAGCGCTACCGCCTGGGCGTGAACCACCACCTCATCCCCGTGAACGCGGCCCGCTGCCCCTTCCACAGCTACCACCGCGACGGAGCCATGCGCGTGGACGGCAACCACGGCAGCACCCTGGGCTACGAGCCCAACAGCTTTGGGGAGTGGCAGGTGCAGCCGGACTTCAGCGAGCCGCCCCTGGAGCTCTCCGGCGCGGCCAAGCACTGGAACGCCCGCGAGGACGACGCGGACTACTACTCCCAGCCGGGCGCCCTGTTCCGGCTCATGAGCAAGGCCCAGCAGCAGGGGCTGTTCGAGAACACCGCCCGCGCCATGGCCGACGCGCCCAAGGAGATCAAGCTGCGGCACATCGGCAACTGCATGAAGGCCGACCCGGCCTACGGCGAAGGCGTGGCCAAGGCCCTGGGAATCAAGCCGGCCAAGAAGTAGCAACGGGAAACGCAGGGGGCTCCGGCTCCCTGCGTCCCTTTTCTCCGGCGGGCGGCGGGCGTCCCTGCGAACTCCGGCGGGGGCGCCGCCCCGCGCCCCGCTGGGGGCTCCGCCCCCAGGCCCCCGCCAGGGGGCATGCGCCCCCTGGACCCGCGTGGCGAAGGGCAAGGCCCGGACCGAGGAACTCGGTCCGGGCCTTGCCCTTCGCGGTGGCGCGCAGGTGTTCCGAGTCGCAGTTCTCACTTGAAAAAACAGGCGAGGCTTCTGCGTTGCGGCCTGGACCCGCCGCGCGGATTTCCCGTTCCGGCGGCCTTGCGCCGGGGCGGGGAAATCCAAGCCCATGGGAGTAGGAGGGCCTCGTGCCCTCTGGCGGGGGAGCGGGCCATCGGCCGGGGTGGGGGGTGTATCGACTGTTGCCGCCGGGCCGGGCTTCTGGTAACGACACTTCTCTACGTCAAATCGTCACTCCGGAGGACCATACATGGCCAAGAAGCCCGCCTCGACCCCTGAAGAACTGCGCCAGGAGGCGCTTTCCACGGCGCTCACCACCATCGAGCGCAAGTTCGGCAAGGGCGCCATCATGCGCATGGACGACGGCGCGGCCCATGCGGCCATCCCGGTCATCCCCACGGGTTCCATCGGCCTGGACCTGGCCCTTGGCGTGGGCGGCATCCCCAAGGGCCGCGTGACGGAAATCTACGGCCCGGAGTCCTCGGGCAAGACCACGCTGACCCTGCACCTGGTGGCCGAGTGCCAGAAGCGCGGCGGCACGGCGGCCTTCATCGACGCCGAGCACGCCCTGGACATGGCCTATGCCCGCAGGCTGGGCGTCAAGACCGACGAGCTGCTCATCTCCCAGCCGGACTTCGGCGAGCAGGCGCTCGAAATCGCCGACCTGCTCGTGCGCTCCAACGCCGTGGACCTGGTGGTCATCGACTCGGTGGCCGCGCTCATCCCCCAGGCCGAGCTTGAGGGCCAGATGGGCGAGACCCAGGTGGGCGGCCAGGCGCGCCTCATGAGCCATGCCCTGCGCAAGCTCACCGGCACCATCCACAAGTCGCGCGCGGTGGTGGTCTTCATCAACCAGATCCGCATGAAGATCGGCATGACCGGCTACGGCAGCCCGGAAACCACCACCGGCGGCAACGCGCTCAAGTTCTACGCCTCCATCCGCATGGACATCCGCCGCATCCAGAGCCTGAAGGACAAGGAAGAGGCCTACGGCAACCGCACGCGCATCAAGGTGGTCAAGAACAAGGTGGCCCCGCCCTTCCGCGAGGCCCTGGTGGATATCCTGTACGGCACCGGCATGAGCCGCGAGGGCGAGATCATCGACCTGGGCGTGGAGCACAAGATCATCGAGCAGAGCGGCTCGTGGTTCGCCTTCGGCAACGAGCGCCTGGGCCAGGGCAAGGAGAACGTGCGCGCCATGCTGGCCGAAAACGCCGAGCTGCGCCAGCAGATCGAGGACAAGATCAAGGAACACCTGGGCATGAACCCGCCCGCCTTCATCCCCGCCGGCGAAGAGCCCGCGGAGATGGACGACTAGCACGCGGGCAGCACGCACAGCCCGCCCCATACATTATTTTTTGGAGAGCATACCCCGAATGAACGCCGCAGAAATCCGCTCCCGCTTTTTGAAATTCTTTGAGAAGAACGGCCATACCGTGGTGGAGTCCTCCACCCTGGTGCCCAAGGACGACCCCAGCCTGCTGTTCACCAACGCGGGCATGGTGCAGTTCAAGAAGGTGTTCCTCGGCCAGGAGAAGCGCCCCTACGTGCGCGCCACCACCAGCCAGAAATGCCTGCGCGTGGGCGGCAAGCACAACGACCTGGAGAACGTGGGCCGCACCGCGCGCCACCACACCTTCTTCGAGATGCTGGGCAACTTCTCCTTCGGCGACTACTTCAAGGCCGACGCCATCAAGTTCGCCTGGGCCTTCATCACCGAGGAGCTGAAGCTCCCCAAGGACAAGCTCTACGTCTCCATCTACAAGGACGACGACGAGGCGGGCGAGCTGTGGCAGAAGGTGGCCGGGGTGGCCCCGGAGCGCATCTTCCGCCTGGGCGAGAAGGACAACTTCTGGTCCATGGGCGACACCGGCCCCTGCGGCCCCTGCTCGGAAATCTACGTGGACCAGGGCGCGGACATGTCCTGCGGCCCGGAGTGCGGCATCGGCAAGTGCGACTGCGACCGCTTCCTGGAGATCTGGAACCTGGTGTTCATGCAGTTCGACCAGGCGGCCGACGGCACCCGCACCCCCCTGCCCCGCCCCAGCATCGACACCGGCATGGGCCTTGAGCGCATCGCCTCCGTGGTGCAGGGCAAGCGCTCCAACTTCGAGACCGACATCTTCCGCGCCCTCATCGACTATGTGGCCGAGAAGGCCGGCGTGAAGTACCACAAGGACAAGGACACCGACACCGCGCTGCAGGTCATCGCCGACCACAGCCGCTCCATCGCGTTTCTCATCACCGACCAGATCCTGCCCAGCAACGAGGGCCGCGGCTACGTGCTCAGGCGCCTCATCCGCCGGGCCTTCCGCTTCGGGCGCTTGATCGGCCTCACCCAGCCCTTCCTGCACGAGACCGCCCGCCAGGTGGTGGCGCACATGCGCGACGCCTACCCCGAGCTTTTGTCCAACCAGGAGTTCATGGCCAAGGTCATCCGCGAGGAGGAGGAGCGCTTCTCCCAGACCCTGGACAAGGGGCTCACCATTCTGGAGGAGGAGCTTGCCCGCCTGAAGGCCGAGGGCAAAGGCGCGGGCATCTCCGGCGAATTCGCCTTCAAGCTCTACGACACCTTCGGCTTCCCGCTGGACATCGTCAACGACGTGGCCGGCAAGCTGGGCGTGGCCGTGGACGAGCCCGGCTTCATGGCCTGCATGAAGGAGCAGAAGACCCGCGCCAAGAAGGCCTGGAAGGGTTCCGGCGAGAAGGACGTGGCCAGCATGTTCCAGACCCTGCTTGAGGCGGGCATGAAGACCCGCTTCACCGGCAGCCAGCAGTTCGAGGACCAGGGCCGCATCGTGGCCCTCTTGAACGGCGCGGGCGACCTGGTGGACAAGCTGGAGCAGGGCGAGGGCGGCTTCCTGGTGGCGGCCAGCACCCCGTTCTACGGCGAGTCCGGCGGGCAGGAGGGCGACCAGGGCGAGGTGCACACCGAAACCGGCGCGGCCGACGTGCTGGAAACCGTGAAGCCCGCCGGCGACCTCACCGTGCACAAGATCTTCGTCAACGACGGCGACATCGAGAACGGCCAGACGGCCGACCTCACCGTGGACGCGCGCGGCCGCATGGCCAGCTCGCGCAACCACACCACCACCCACCTGCTGCACGCCGCCCTGCGCCAGGTGCTGGGCGACCACGTGAAGCAGTCCGGCTCGCTGGTCGGGCCGGAGCGCCTGCGCTTCGACTTCACGCACATCGCGCCCATGACCCCGCAGGAGATCGCCCGCGTGGAGCAGATCGTCAACCGGGCCATCCTGGACGACCTGCCCGTGGGCCGCGAGTTCGTGAGCCAGAAGGAGGCCGTGGCCCGCGGCGCCATGGCGCTGTTCGGCGAAAAATACGGCGACACCGTGTGCCTGGTGGAAGTGCCCGGCGTGAGCATGGAGCTGTGCGGCGGCACCCACCTACGCAGCACCGGCCAGGCCGGCAGCTTCGTCGTCCTGTCCGAAACCGGCGTGGCCGCTGGCATCCGCCGCATCGAGGCCGCCACCGGCTGGAACGCGCTTTCCCACCTGCAGGCCCTGCGCCAGGAGATGGCCGAAGTCCAGGGCGTGCTGAAGGCCCGCCCCGAGGAAGTGGCCGCGCGCACCAAGGCCATGGCCGCCCAGGTGAAGGCCCTGCAGAAGGACGTGGAGCGCCTGCAGACCAAGCTGGCCTCCGGCGAGGGCGGCGCGCGCATGGCCGAGGCCGAGGACATCGCCGGGGTCAAGGTCATCGCCGTCAAGGCGGAGGCCGCCAGCATCAAGAGCCTGCGCGAGCAGATGGACGCGCTCAAGAGCAAGCTGCCCTCCGGCGTGGCCATGATCGCCGCGCCCACGGACGACGGCAAGGTGGCCATCCTCATCGCCGTCAGCAAGGACCTGCACGCCAAATTCACCGCCCCGTCGCTCATCAAGGACGTGGCGGCGGAAGTCGGCGGCTCCGGCGGCGGCAGGCCCGACATGGCCCAGGCCGGCGGCACCGATGCGGCCGGCATCGACAAGGCCATCGCCAAGCTCAAGGAAATGATTGCCAAGGCCTAGCGGAGATCCACCCTCCTGTTCCGGGCGCCGCCCGAACAAAAGAAGTGGATTTCTGGTTGACAGGCCAGGCCAAACTCAGTAAGAGCCCTGTTTCCAGTTTGGATGAAGGAGCAGCCCAAATGAATACGTACAGCCCGGTTCCTGCGGACCTGAAGCACGAGTGGTTCGTGGTCGACGCCACGGACAAGGTGCTCGGCCGCCTGGCCACCGCCATCGCCCACCGCCTGCGCGGCAAGCATAAGCCCGGTTTCGCCCCCCACATGGATGGCGGCGACTTCATCGTCGTGGTCAACGCCACGAAGATCAAGGTGACCGGCGACAAGATGAACCAGAAAATGTACTACAAGCACACCTTGTACCCCGGCGGCATCAAGAGCCGCACCCTCAAGGAAATGCTTGAGAAGAACCCCGAGCTGGTGATCATCCAGGCTGTGCGCGGCATGCTGCCGAAGAACCGCCTGTCCCGCCAGATCATCAAGAAGCTCAAGGTGTTCCCCGGTCCCGACCACACCCATGCCGCCCAGAAGCCCCAGGCTCTGGACCTGTAAAGAGGAGCGGAACCCATGTCCGATTTCAACTACGGCACCGGCAAGCGCAAGAACGCCGTCGCCCGCACCCGCCTGTACCAGGGCACCGGTCAGATCACCATCAATGACCGCCCCTACGAGGACTACTTCCCGCGCAAGACCCTGCAGATGATCGTGCAGCAGGCGCTGAAGCTGACCAAGAACGCCGACAAGTTCGACATCAAGGTCAACGTGTCCGGCGGCGGCGTGGCCGGCCAGGCCCAGGCCGTGCGTCACGGCATCGCCCGCGCGCTGCTGCTGGTCGACCCCGAGCTTCGCGGCACCCTGAAGCGCGCCGGGTTCCTCACCCGCGACGCCCGCAAGAAGGAGCGCAAGAAGTACGGCCAGAAGGGCGCCCGCGCTCGCTTCCAGTACTCGAAGCGCTAAGCCGAACGGCCCAGCCTTCCCTGCCCCATACGGGCCGGCGTCTGCACAGACGCCGGCCCTTTTCCGTTTGGCACGCGTGCCTGCCCCACAACCGCTGGACGCCAATCCACGAGCCAATCAGGAACGCTGCCCCCGCCCCGGCTGTATGACGAATCCGGGGGCGCTGCCCCCAGTCCCCCGCCAGGGGATGTGCATCCCCTGGACCCGCATGGCGCGAAGGGCGCGTTCGGCGAAGGCCGGACGCGCCCTTCGCGCATGATGTGTCTGGCGAGGCCGACGATCCCACGTCCGTGATGGCGCGGGAGACGCCCACATCCAGACACCGCCCCAAGCGTCAGGGCCGGGTTCGAGCGCATGCTCGAACCCGGCCCTGACGCTTGGCCTGCGGGGGGCGCGGGGGGAGCGCATGCTCCCCCCGCAAATATTCTCTTCTCCCCTCCCCGCTTACACCTGGACGCCCCAGATATCCCTGGCGTACTCGGCGATGGCCCGGTCAGAGGAGAAGTAGCCCATGCCCGCGGTGTTCAGGATGGACTTTTCCAGCCACAGCTCGCGGCTGCGGTAGAGCTTGGCCACTTCCTTCTGGGTGTCCACGTAGGAGCGGAAGTCGGCCAGGAGCATCCAGCGGTCGCCGTCCTTGAGCAGGCTGTCCACGATGGGCCGGAACAGGTCGGGCTGCAGGGGCGAGAAGTGCCCGGAGGCGATGAGGTCGAGCACGCGGTGCAGGGTCTCGTCCTTGCTGTAGCAGTCCCAGGGGTTGTAGCCGCGGGCCTTGATCTCGTTCACCTCCGGCGTGGTGTGGCCGAAGAGGAAGAAGTTCTCCGCGCCCACGCGCTCGCGTATCTCGATGTTGGCGCCGTCCAGGGTGCCGATGGTGAGGGCTCCGTTCAGGGCGAATTTCATGTTGCCGGTGCCGCTGGCCTCTGTGCCGGCAAGGGAGATCTGCTCGGAGAGCTCGGTGCCGGGGATGATCTTCTCCGCGTTGGAGACGCAGTAGTTGGGCAGGAAGGCCACGGTGAGGAGCTCCCGGCACTTGGGCTCGCGGGAGATGGTTTCGGCCACGGCGTGGATGAGCCGGATGATGAGCTTGGCCATGCGGTAGCCGGGCGCGGCCTTGCCGCCGAAGAGCACCGTGCGCGGCACGATGTCGCGGCCGAGCTTGCCGGAGCGCAGGTCGTCGTACAGGCTCACCACGTGCAGCACGTTGAGGAGCTGGCGCTTGTACTCGTGGATGCGCTTCACCTGCACGTCGAAGAGGCTGTTCGGGTCCAGCTTGCGGTCGATCTTGTGCAGCACGTACTCGGACAGGCGCTGCTTGTTGCGGTGCTTCACCTTGGCCCAGCGGGCGCGAAATTCGGCGTCCTTGGCAAAGGGCTTGAGCTCCTGCAGGCGCTCAAGCTTGGTGATGAACGTGCCGCCGATGGCCTCGCCGATGAGCTCGGTGAGGCCGGGATTGCACTGCCTGAGCCAGCGCCGGGGGGTGATGCCGTTGGTCTTGTTGTTGAAGCGCTCGGGGAACAGCTCGGCGAAGTCGCGGAAGGTGCTGGCCTTCAGGATTTCGGTGTGCAGGGCGGAGACGCCGTTCACCGAGTGCGAGCCCAGCACGGCCAGGTTGGCCATGCGCACGCGCTTGCCGTAGTCCTCTGCGATGAGGGACATGCGCGAGAGGCGCGCGTCGTCGCCGGGGTAGTGCTTGCGGATGTCGTCCAGGAAGCGGCGGTTGATCTCGAAGATGATCTGCATGTGGCGGGGCAGCACGCGGGCCATGAGATCCACGGACCAATGCTCCAGGGCCTCGGGCATGACGGTGTGGTTGGTGTAGGCGAAGGTGCCCACGCAGATCTCCCAGGCCTTTTCCCAGGGCAGCAGGTGGTCGTCCAGCAGGATGCGCATGAGCTCGGGGATGGCGATGGCCGGGTGGGTGTCGTTCAGCTGCACGGCCACCAGGTTCGGCAGATCCTCGAAGCCCTGGTGGTGCTTCAGGTGCCGGCGCACGATGTCCTGGAAGGTGGCGGCCACGAAGAAATACTGCTGCTTGAGCCGCAGCTCCTGCCCCTCGGCGAAGCTGTCCGTGGGGTAGAGCACCTTGGAGATGTTCTCGCTCTTGGCCTTGTCCTCGATGGCGCGCAGGTACGCGCCGGAGTTGAAGAACTCCAGGTCGAAGTCGCGGCTGCTCTTGGCGCTCCACAGGCGCATGTTGATGACGTTGCCATTCTCGTAGCCGGGCACCATCATGTCGTAGGCCATGGCCATGACCTTCTCGCCGCCTTCCCACACGGCGCGCAGGCGGCCCTGGTCGTCGGTGTAGGCGCGCACCTCGCCCCCGAACTGCACGGGGTACAGGTAGCCGGCGCGGTCGTACTCCCACGGGTTGCCGAAGCGCAGCCAGTTGTCCGGGCGCTCCACCTGCCAGCCGTCCTGGATGCTCTGGTGGAAGATGCCGTACTCGTAGCGGATGCCGTAGCCGTAGCCGGGGATGTTCAGGGTCGCCAGGGAGTCCAGGTAGCAGGAGGCCAGCCGCCCCAGGCCGCCGTTGCCCAGGCCGGCGTCCCATTCGGTCTCGGCCACCTCGTCGAAGTCCTGGCCCATCTCGGCCAGGGCCTCGCGCACCTGCTCCTCCATGCCCAGGCAGAGCACGTTGTTCTTCAGCGAGCGGCCCACCAGAAATTCGAGCGAGAGGTAGTACACGCGCTTGGCGCTGGCGTCGTAGTAGGATCGCTGGGTGCGGATCCAGTGCTCGGCCATCTTCTCGCGCATGGTGTAGGCCAGGGCGGTGTAGTAGTCGTGGATGCCCGCTCGGGTGATGTCCTTGCCGAGGAAGGCGAACATGTGCCGGCGGATCTCCTCCTTCAGGTTCTCCACCGGGGAGCACTGGGCCGGGGGCACGATGGGCTCTTCGACCTTGTTGGCCTGGATCTGGCCCTGGGGCTTGACCTTGGGGGCACGCTTGGGCGCGGCGGCGGGCTTTTTTGCGGGCATGGCGACCTCGATTGCGTTTATGGCGTATCTGCCTGAACGATACTCATTTTTTGCCTGCAAACCCGGAAAATAGCAAGCGCACCACCGGGAATCGCTTTTTAATCCAGTCGCGCCTGCCCGCAGCGCTTGACGTACGGCCGGGAATGGATATTTTAAGCACTGCAACTATACCCCCACAGGGTATTCACGCCTGAACAGAAGGAGAACAGCATGGAACCGAAGTCGCCCTCCCGTCCATGGAATCCATACATCGCCGGGGCCCTGGCGGGCCTGCTGCTGGTGCTGTCGGTGTACGTCTCCGGCAAGTATTTCGGCGCATCCACCACCTATGTGCGCGCGGCCGGCATGGTGGAGAGCGTGGTGGACGCCGAGCGTGTGTCGGCCATGGCCTACTTCGTCAAGGAGGCCCCGAAGATCGACTGGCAGTTCCTCTTCGTGGTGGGCATCGGCCTGGGGTCGCTGGCGGCCGCGCTTTTGAGCAACACCTTCCGCGTGCAGGCCGTGCCCGACCGCTTCGCCGAGCGCTTCGGCCAGGCCAGGGCCCTGCGCTTCCTGCTGGCGTTCATAGGCGGGGCGGTGGCCATGTTCGGGGCCAGGCTGGCCGACGGCTGCCCCAGCGGGCACGGGCTGTCCGGCTCGCTGCAACTGGCGGTGAGCGGCTTCGTGTCCCTCATCGGGTTCTTCGCGGGCGGGCTGGTCATGGCCCGGCTGGCATACGGGGCCGATGGCAAGGGCGGCCGCGGGCAAGGGAGGTAGCCATGGAACTCTGGTACGGACTCATCACCGGCATCGGCTTCGGCGTGCTCTTGCAGCGGGCGGAGGTCATCCGCTTCGACAGGCAGATAGGCGCGCTGCTTTTGAAGGACATGACCATCGTCAAGTTCATGCTCAGCACCATTCTTGTAGGCATGGTGGGCGTGTACCTGCTGGTGGACCTGGGCCTGGCCAAGCTCAGCCTCAAGCCGCTGATCCTTGGCGGCAACGTGCTGGGCGGGCTCATCTTCGGCGTGGGCTGGGCGCTTTTGGGCTACTGCCCGGGCACGGCGGGCGCGGCCCTGGGCGAGGGGCGCGTGGACGCCCTGGCGGGCATGGCCGGCATGCTGCTGGGCGCGGCGGTCTTTGCCGAGGCCTACCCGGCGCTGAAGGCCAGCGTGCTCACCTGGGGCGACTACGGCAAGGTGACCCTGCCGGGGCTTCTGGGCGTGTGGCACTGGGCGGTCATCGCGGCCTTCGTGGCCGGCGGCGTGCTGCTGCTGCGCTTCATCGAGCGCAAGGGGCTGTAAGGCGCAAGGAACCACGAGGAAAAGGAGCGGAGAATCCCCTGGCGAACGGGGGGCAAGGCGGGGTCTGGCCGGGCGCTACTCTTCGCCCAGCAGGCCCCGCATGCGCTTCAGGTACTCCTGCAGCAGGCGGGCGCTGTCTTCGTTCATGTCCACGAACTGCCCCCCCATGGTGATGCGGCCCTTCTGCTCCTCCACCCGGCACAGGGTGAGCGGAGCCATGAGCGGCTGGCCGCAGCCCAGGTCGCAGCGCAGGATGACGCGCTCGCCCCGCTTGGCCTGGCGCAGGGGACTCTTGAGGTTTGTGCGGGCGGCGAAGCTGCACCCGGCCGGGGCCAGGTCCAGCAGCACCACGTCATGGTCGCCGAAGTGGCCGTGCACGGTGCCCGGAAGGGTCACGTCCACGCGCTCGGTGCGGCGCAGCACCAGCCGCTCCACGGAATCGGGGTGGGAAAGGAACACCAGCGGGGCCGGGCTGCTCACGCGGTTCACCACCTCGGTGCGGAAGCCGAACAGGGTTCCTCCGGCGTTCAGCTGGGCCACCACGCCGGGATCGGCGGAGAGTTTGGAGATGGTGTCCTGCGGCAGGCGCACCTGCACGATGCTGTAGGCGAAGGGCTCCAGGCCCACCACCTTGCCCTCGTAGCGCTGGTCCACGCAGAGAAATTTGAGGAAGAGCTGGTTGCCGACCTTGAGCTTGAGGTGCACGCCGGGCAGCCGCTCCACGCGCCTGCTGCCCTCGTGGCCGTCGATGGCGCGGCCGGAGGCCTTGGGCTCCTCCGCCATCACGGCGCCATTGCCGTTCTCCTGCGCAATATCCTGCTGCACTTCCATCCGCGGCATCTCCGTCTGTTCCATGACCGGCCGCGGTCCGGAGGGACGGACCGACAGTGGGCCAGAGAACCATAGCCAACAGTGATGCCAGATGGCAAGATATAAATATGAGTACTACTGTACGTATCTGAGGGCGCGCTTCATCTGGTCCAGCAGTTCCCCGCGCACGAAGAGCCCGCCCCGGCCGCGGCCCAGGGTCACGCCGGGCTTCACCCCGCCGTGGAAGTCCGACCCGCCGCTCATGAGCAGGCCCAAGCGTTGCGCCAAAGACGCCAGCAGTTCCGTGTACTTGTCCGAGTGCTCCGTGTAGTACACCTCCACCCCGTCCAGCCCCTGGGCCTTGAGGTCCGTCAGCACGGCCTCGATCTGCCGGGGCTGCTGGGAGATGAGATAGGGGTGGGCCAACACCGCCAGGCCGCCGTCGGCGTGGATGGCCCCGATGGCCTCGGACGGGGTGAGCTTGACCTTGGGCACGTAGGCCAGCCCCCCGGCGCCCAGGAAGCGGTTGAAGGCCTCGTCGAAGCTGCGCACCACGCCGGCCTCCAGCATGGCCTGGGCCATGTGCGGCCGCCCCACCACGCCCGTGGCGTGGCGTTCCACGTCCTCGCGCCGCAGGTGCACGCCCACGCCCTTAAGCTTCTCCAGCATGATGTCGTTGCGCCTGGCGCGGGCCTCGCGCACGCGCGTCAGCTCCGCCACCACGCGCCCGGGCCGCTCGTCCACAAAGAGCGCCAGCAGGTGCGTGGGCAGGCCGGAATAGTCGAGGGAGAGCTCGCAGCCGGGGATGAGCTCCACGCCCTGGCGCTTGGCCTCCTCCCGCGCTTCGGGGATGCCTTCGAAGGTGTCGTGGTCGGTGAGGGCGATGGCCGAGAGCCCGGCCGCCCTGGCCGCCCGCATGAGGTCCGACGGGCTTAAGGTGCCGTCGGAGGCGGTGGAGTGCGTGTGCAGGTCGATGCGCTGATGCATGGAGGGCCTCGCATAGACGAAGGTATCTGTTTTTGCCTCTACCTATCAGCCAAAGCAGGCGGCGCGTCAAGGGGAAGCTGCCCGCTTGTGCGCGCGGGCGCTGTCGGCTATAGGGATTCCAGTCATTTTTCGCGGAGGTGCGCATGGCGCTCAATTTGGAACTGCTGAAGCTGCTGGCCTGCCCCAAGTGCCACGGGGAGCTTGCCCTGCTGCCCGGGCGCGACGGCCTTTTCTGCGCGGCCTGCGCAGTGGTCTACCCCGTGCGCGAGGATATCCCCGTGATGCTGGAGGAGGAGGCCGCGCCCCTGGACAAGTGGAAGGGCAGCCGGCCCGAATAGCAGGCCGCGAGCAAGGCCGGGAGGCCGGGCCGCCCTTGCCGCCCGCGCGCTTTTGCCGTAGGGGAAGGGCCTTCGCATCGGGGCGTAGCGCAGCTCGGTAGCGCGCCTGCTTTGGGAGCAGGATGTCGCTGGTTCGAATCCAGTCGCCCCGACCATTGAACGAGTAGGCCCGGAAGGCAATCGCCATCCGGGCTTTTTCGTTTGGTAGCACGCCTTGTAGCACGTTTTGCGGTTTTCAACAGGAGATGTGAATCGGCGCGCAATTCGGCACTGGTAACGCGACGAGTACTTTTGCCCCAGGCGACGCATGGCCGTGAGCAGCGCGGCCTGAGGCTGTTGATTCCCGGCCTGGGGTTTGCTGCGTGCGCGTGCTCAAGCCCGCCCCGATCAGCTCAGTCTTGAGAGTGCGCCACGTCAGCGCCGCAGCAAGGCCCCTTTTCGCGTCGGCGGCACTTCCCCGCCGCAAGCGCAGCCCGGATGATCTTGGCGCAGCGAGGCACGGACCATCCGAAGCGCTCCCGAAGTTCTTCAGTGGTATCGGCCTCCTTGGCGACTTGCCGCTTGGCCTGAAGCTCAGCAAGCGACGCGCCGGGGCCGGTGGACATCCGCCTGGACTTCCGCCTGCCCCCCCCGTTTCCGCGCCCGAAGAAGCGGCTTGCGCAGCTTCTCCACAGGCCGCTTTCTATGCCGCTTTCTTGCCGAGACCCGGGGCGCACCATGAAGATCCCCCATGCGGAGGAGGCACCGCATGGGGGATCGGAAACCCGGTGGGCGCGGGCCGCCAGAATGTGGACTACAGGCTGAATTTGCTGTTGGCCTCGCGCATCTTGCGCACGGCGGCCACCAGCGCGTCGACCTTGAGGACCATCTCCATCATGCCGATCTGCTCCTCCCACTTGGCGGGGTCGGCGGCTTCCTTCAGTTCAGGCTCCAGCACATGGTACACGCAGAGTCCCAACGGAACTCCGGCCAAGCATCCGGCGAAGGTGGGGTCGCCCATGGTGACGGTTTCGGCATAGATTTCCGCCCCTTCGGGGTCAGAAGAGCCAAGCACCACCACGATGTTCTCGCCACCGTACTTTTCAGCGGCGTCCTTGATGCGCTGCTGATTCTCCAGATCCATGGCCCCTGCGGCCGTTCAAACGAAGCATTCAGTGGCGGAGAACAGAACCTCCGCGCCCGAATCGGCGAAGACGTCGGCCATGGCCGGGCCGGGCACGCCATCCCTTTCGCCAAGCAGCAGAAGTTTCTTGCCGTCCAGTTTGCCCATCATGCACTCCTTGCGGTTGCGACGTTACGATGCTCCGGACCCGGGGGCGGCCCGTCGTCCACATCCATTGGCGCGGCTACGGCCCGGCTGGAGGCTGGCCCGGAACCGGCGCAAATCGGTCACAGCAATTTGTCCGTCTCGGTGGCGATGGCCTCGATGGACACGTCTTCGCCGGACAGGCGGGCCACCTGCTCCCCGCCCTTGTAGAAGAGGAAGGTAGGCACGGCCATGACGCGCAGGCCCATGACCAGCCGGCGGTTTTCGGCCACGTTGAGCTTGCAGAACTTGACCCTGCCCGCGTAGCGGCCGGCAAGCTCTGTCACCGCGGGCATGAGGGCCAGGCAGGGGCCGCACTGGGGGCCCCACAGGTCCACCACGCAAGGGAGGGCGCTCTTGTGCACCTCGGCCTCGAAGTTCTCCTTGTCCACAACGATCATGGCATTCCTCGCTTTGCTTGCGGCCCGGGATGGCGGCCCTGGTTACACGTATCCGTTGGCGGCCAGGATTTTCCTGGCCCCCGCGGCCTTGGCCGCGGCCAGCTTGACCACGGGGCCAGTGCAGCCCATGGCGGCCTCGGCGTAGATGCCTTCCTTCCACAGACAGCGCACGGCACGCTCCAGATCCAGCACGTCGACGCCGTGGATTTCCTCGTCCGTAGGTTCGGCTGGCGGCGCCTTGACTTCGGCGGACGGGGCTCCCTCGGTCTTGTCCAGGAGCGCCAGCTCCTCGTCCAGCCCGGCGGCCCTGGCCTGGCGCAGTTCGCTGGCCACCACGACGGGCAGCTCGCCGCGCACGGCCGAGGCAGTGTAGGCCAGGGCGTTGGCGATGACAGGAGCGCCGGATGCGCGGGAGATGATGCTCACGATCTTGTTCCAGCCGTCGCCCACGGCGGGGCCGTAGCCCCAGCCCACGGTCTCGTAGGCGCCACCGGAGGTGAACGCGCCGAAGAGCTTCATGAGCACATTGCCCGTGAGCGTATCCACGGCGCAGATGTCCGCCGCACCGCGGAGCAGGTCATTGCCGCGCAGGAGCGGACCGCCGTCGCCGCGCTGGCTTTGGCCCAGCAGCAGGGCATAGCCCCTTTGGGCCATGCGGCCCAGCGCCCGCAGCACCTGCGGGGCAGCGTCCACATTGAGCACGCCCAGGGTGGGCGCGGGCGTGCCGGTGGCCCTGGCCACGGCCTGGCCCAGCACGGCGTTGAGCAGCAGGGCCTGTGGCCTCCTGGCCGCGCTCATGCCCGTGGTGCAGGCCACGTACATGGCCTTGCCCAGGGCGGGCGTGACGATGCGCCCAACCGTGGCCACGCCCAATGGGAAGGGATAGTGCAGCGCCACGGCACCCTGGATGAGCCCCTGGTCCAGGGCCTTTTCCATGCCCTGGGCCAGCTCGCTCCCGTCGCAGCCCGTCTCGATCCAGTCCATGCCCCGGGGGGGCGGGGCTACGGGACGCGGCCCCACGCCCACCACGGTCAGGGCCGGGTCTTCCCACATGGCCGCCCTGGCCGCCACCAGGAATTCCTGGTCCGAATGCTCTCCTCCGGCCGCCATGAGGCCGACGCGGCAGGCCGAGCGCCCGCTGCGCGCGCGGGCCACCAGGCCTTCCAGGGCCTTGCCCAGCATGACCCGAGAGGCGTCCGTCCGATGGTCTCGACTCGCCATAAACGCCTCCTACCGGCCCTTCTGCAGGGTGGCCGCCAGATCGCCCAGGGCGGTGAGCAGCATTTCGGTCACGTCCTCCTGGCGAACCTGCCGCCCGGCCCCAGCGCCCATGCCGGGCGCCTCCAGGATGAAGGACGCTCCGTCGGCCAGATTGGTCAGGCGGCCCAGGAACAGGCTGCCCTTGCCGATGATCATGGCGCGCCTGATCCGGCCCGCCTTCATGGCTTCCAGGGCATGCCCCACGTAGGGCACGCCGGAGGGGATGTGCCCCTGGATGGGCGCGAAGCCCGGCATGCCGCGCTCGGCCACGAAGGCGTCGATGTCCCCGCGCGCGATCTGACCCTTCATGACCGCCAGGGCCGCGATCATCTTGTAGTTGGCCTCCGGCACATTGCCCGCGCCGGCGGGCAGGGTCACTTCGGCGTTGTGCAGCTCGGGCGCGTACTTGTCCACGTCCGTGAGCCGGAGCCCCACCCGCGACAGCGGATCGAAGGTCAGGGCCGTCGTGACGGCCTGGGGCGAGGCGCCCGCCCCCACCGTGTGCTTGCCCAGGCTGTCCAGGCGCATGACCGGGGTCTGGCCGTCGTCGGGCGTCAGCAGCAGGGCGAAGCTGCCCAGGCAGTTTTCCAGGGGCGGCACGTTCTTCTTCACGTGGTCGCGGGCGTTCATGTACAGCTTGGGCACAGAGCCGCCGCTGACCACCGCCACATTGGGCCGCGCGCCGCTTGCCACCATACCCGCCGCCGTGATGAGCGCCGCCACGGGACCGGCGCAAAAGGCGCGCACGTCAAAGCCGCTGGCGTTCACGCATTCCGCGATTTCCGCCAGGGCCTTGGCCATGTTGCCGCCGCCGCGCTGCATGGTGTCGCCCACGGCCTCCTCGGAGCATTCCACCACGAAGTCGATGTCCGCCGGAGCCAGGCCCGCGTTCCTGATGAGGTGCAGCAGGGCCAGCACGCCGCTGGCCTTGCTGGCCAGGTTTTCCAGCATGACGCCGGCCTCGAGGTTTTCGTCCGTGTCGTGGGCGCGGCGGCAGCAGCCCGCCAGGCGGCCGTGCAGGTACAGGGGCAGGGCGTGCTGCCGCACGGCCTCTTCCAGGTCGGCCAGGGGCCTGCCCTTTTCCAGGCGGGCCAGCTGCTTCTCGCCCAGAACCGGGTTGCGGGCCAGCTTGGCGGCCACGGACGCGGCAACCCCCTCCTCCAGCCAGATGAGGTCGAAAACATCGCAGATGTCCATGAGACCCAGGAACTCGTCCTCGGGCATGATTTCGCCGAAAGTCCCGAAACGCGCCTCCCGGACCGGGTTGTCGCTCCAGGGAGCCGGGGCCTGGGCCAGCTCTTCCAGGGTCATGGCCCCGATGTAAGCCTGGTTGGGGGCGTACGCCGCGGCCTGCTCGAAGGTCTGGGCCCGGCCGGGCAGGTCGCGCAGGAACTCCGAATCGGGCTTGGCGCGGCGTTCCTGGCGCGGGGTGCCGCCGTAGTGCAGGGCCAGCTCCGGGGCAAAGTTCAGGCAATAGGCCGCAGCCTTGATGCCAACGGTTGTCATGGTTCTACCCTCCGCATCGGGCTGCATGCAGATAGCCGTAGGCCGACATGGCCGCGCGCGCGCCGTCGCCCGCCGCGGTCACCACCTGGCGCAGGGGCGTCGTGCGCACGTCGCCCGCGGCGAAAATGCCCGGCACCGAGGTGGCCAGCCTGTCGTCGGTGACGATCCAGCCGCCGTCGGTGCGCAGCAGGTCGCCCAGGAATCCCGTGTTGGGCAGCAGGCCGATGAAGATGAACACGCCGCTCAGTTCTATGGTGCGCCTCTCGTTGGTCTTCACGTTGCGCACCACGATGCGTTCCACCATGTCGCCGCCCTCGATGGATTCCAGCACGCTGTCCATGACGGGCTCAATCTTGGGATTGGCCAGGGCGCAGTCCACCACCAGCCTGTCGGCGCGGAACTCGTCGCGGCGGTGGATGAGGTAGACCTTGGAGGCGAAGCCCGTGAGGTAGCAGGCCTCCTCCACCGCGGTGTTGCCGCCGCCGATGACGGCCACATCCAGATCCTCGAAGAAGGCGGCGTCGCACACGGCGCAGTAGGAAACGCCCATGCCCGTGTATTTCTTCTCGCCCGGGCAGCCCTGCTTGCGGAAGGCCGCCCCCGTGGCCAAGATGACGGCCCCGGCCGCGATCTCTCGGCCGTCCTTGAGGGTGACGATCTTCTCGCCGCCGCGCACCTCCAGCCGCTGCACGGAAACCGAACGGATCTCGGCCTTGAAGAGTTCCGCATGGGCGCGGAAGGCGTCGGCCAGGCCGGTGCCCGTGCCGTCGAGGATGCCAGGGTAGTTCTCCACCCTGTTGGTGGACAGGATCTGGCCGCCGGGGCGGCCTTTCTCCAGCACCAGGGTGTCCAGACCGGCGCGCCTGCCGTAGATGGCGGCGGAAAGGCCCGCGGGCCCTGCACCGATGATGACCAGTTCACGTTTTTCCATGGGGGATTCCTTGCTCGCTTGGGGTTGGGGCTGGGCCGCCGCTCGGGCGGCGGGCGTCGGCTGCGGGCCTGTCCGGCGTGTCGGCCTGCGGCAGCTTGGGTGGGCAGCCGCAGGCCGTGCGAGGAACAGATGCCGCCGCGGGCGTCGCGGTGCCTCTAGCGGACTTCCGTTCCTTCGGGGAAATCCTTTTTCAGGGCCGACCACAGGCACCAGCAGGCCATGACCATGATGATGGAAAACGGCGCCGCCGCCACGATGGACGAGGTTTGCAGGGACTTTATGCCGCCGGTGAGCAGGAGCACGAAGGCCAGGCCGGCCTGGAGCGTTCCCCAGATGGCCATGCGGGTCTTTGGAGGGTTGAGCGCGCCTTCGGAGGTGTACATGGCCAGCACGTAGGTGGACGAGCTGGCGGAGGTCACCAGGAAGATGATGAGCAGGATCATCATCAGCACGGACATGATGTCGCCCAGGGGCACGAAGTCATACATCTGGTAGATGCCCACGGAGATGTTGTCCTTCACGATCTGGGCGATGTCGGCAATGCCCGACACCTGGATGTGCAGGGCCGTGCCGCCGAAGATCGAGAACCAGGCGAAGCCGCCCAGGGTGGGCACGATGAGCACGCCGGCCACGAACTCCCGGATGGTGCGACCGCGCGAAATGCGGGCCACGAAGGAGCCCACGAAGGGCCCCCAGGCGATCCACCAGGCCCAGTAGTACAGGGTCCAGTTGTCCAGCCAGTCGCGGTAGGGGCCGCCGTAGGGCGCCACCTTGAAGCTGTCGCTGACCAGGTTGCTCAGGTAGTTGCCCATGGCGGCCACGCAGGTTTCGATGATGGTGAGGGTGGGGCCGACCAGCAGAAGCCCTGCGGACAGCGCCACGCACAGGGTCAGGTTGGAGTTCGCCAGCAGTTTGATGCCCTTGTCCAGCCCGGTGGCCGTGCAGAAGGTGTAGAAGAAACCGAAGACCACGATGAGCGAAAGCTGAATGGTGATGTTGTCCGGAATCTTGAACAGGAAGTTGAGGCCGCTGTTGACCTGCACGACGGCCAGGCCCATGGATGTGGCCACGCCGGCGATGGTGGCGAACACCGCCATGATGTCGATGATGCGGCCAATGGGCGTTTTCGCGGCGTCCTTGCCCAGCAGGGGCAGAAAGAGGCTGCTGATGAGGCCCGGAGCGCCCTTTCTGAACTGGAAGTAGGCGAGGCTCAGGGCGATGACGGCGTAGACGGCCCACGGTTGCAGGCCCCAGTGGATCACCGAGGCGCGCATGGCGTCCTCGGCGGCCTGGGCATTGCTTGTGGCGCCAAAGGGGCGCACCACGTAGTTGATGAGCGGCTCGGCGACGCCATAGAAGACCATGCCCACGCCGTGGCCTGCGCCGAAGAGCATGGCGAACCACGAGGCCGTGGAGAACTCCGGTTTCTCATCTGGGTGGCCCATCTTGAGCTTGCCGAATCGGCTGAATGAAATAATGACGCAGAACAGGACGAAGAAGTTGACTGCCAGCATGTACCACCAGCCAAGGTACTTCGTAAGAAAAGAGAATATGCTGCCTGTGAATGTACCGAACTGGACTGGTATTGCGATGCCGATGAGGACGACTGCGACAACAACAATCAATGAGCTATAGTAGACGAAATCTTTCCCTTTTTGTCTGGCGGCGTTGTCCATAGTTCCCCCAATTTTTGCGGTGCTGTGGTGGAGTGCTGCAATGACTCAACATCAAACCGCTCACGCATGGCGGCCCGCCGCTGCCGGGCAGCGGCGGGCCGGGGGTCTGTTACCTCTCCACGGCAAAGAGCGTCTGCTCCTGCACGTCGGTCTGCAAGGCCTGGACGGCTCGCTCCACCCTGTGCATGCGCATCTTCCACTGCTCCTCGGCGGAGGCCTGTGGATTGCCAAGGGGATAGGGGACGGCAAAGGTGGGCACAATGCGGTTGCTGCCCACGGTTCTCGCAATGTTGACCAGGTTGCACATGACCACAACCGGCAGGCCGCTTCGCTCGATTTCCTTCGCGATCGTTGCGCCGCAACGAGTGCAGGTTCCTCAGGTGGCTGTGAGGATGACGCCCTCCACCCCCCGGGCGTGCAGCACGGCCGAGATCTCCTGGCCCATGCGCGCGGCTTCGCCCTGCGTCGTGCCCGTGCCCACGGTGGTGTAGAAGTAGTCGTCCACCTCCCCCAGCACGCCCTGCTTCTGGAGCTCGCGGATGGCGTCGAGGGGCACCACCACGTTGGGGTTCTGGTTGGCCACGGCGGGGTCGTAGCCTGCGTGGATGGTCTTGTATTCGCCGGCGGGGAACCTCTCCAGCGCGGCGATATCGTACTTGCCCCAGCGCGTGGCCGAGCAGGACTCGATCCTGTCCGGGTTGTCCGAAGGCACGATGCCCCCGGAGCTGACCAAGGCGATCTTGGCTTTCCTGATGTCCTTGATGGCCGGAGCGATGGCCACCAGATCCTGGGCGGGAATGGGCAGCTCGGTCTCGAACGGCGCGCCGTTCAGCTTGGCCAGCAGCATGTCCACCGCGCGGTCGCAGGCGGGCACGGGCTCCAGGCCAAGGTCAGCCAGGAACACCTGGTGGCGGATGCCGCGGCCGAAGTAGCCCTCCATGGCGGCGGGCAGCAGCCTCTGGTCTGCGGCGATCTTGTCGGCAAAGGCGGCCATGGCCTCGATGTCGGGCTTCATGGTGGTGGCGCGCGCACCGCCCTTGAAGATGTAGATGTCCTTGCGGAAAAGCTCGACGCCGGGATTTTCCACATTCATGGAGCTGATGACGGGCACGCGGAACTTCTCGGAGACGGCCTTGCCCACCAGGCCGCAGGCATTGCCGTAACGCCCGGCCTTGAAGGCCGGACCGGCGATGAAGAGGTCGAAGCTCTTGCCTTCAAGGAACTTCAGACAGCGCTCTACGGCCTCTTCCGGGTGGGAGGCCACGAAGTTGTCGCCGCAGATCAGGGTATGGGTGATTTCCACATTCTTGGCCACGCCGTTGAAGATGTTGGAGCAGCCAAGGGCGCCGTCGTGCAGGACCGGCTCGAAGTCCGCCATGTCCTCGCCACCGACTTGCCCGAAGAACTGGTTGAGGTAGTGGACCGCTTTTTTCTTCATGGTGTTTCCCCCGTGGGGTAGAGATTGTCGACGCTATGGGCATGCTCCGGCAGGGAGCGCAGACCGGAGCACGGTCAGCACGGCCCTAGAACTCGAAGCAGCGCTTCACGGAATATCCGCTGGGGTGGTCGCTGCAGAACATGGCGTTGTTCTCGATGACGCAGGAGCCGTCGGCGGCGACGCAGCCCGCCCAGCCGCCCGAGAGGCCGTCGCGCTGCAGGGCGTCCAACTCGCCCAGTACGGTCTTCATGGGCGGCATGCGCAGCAGCTCGGAGACGTTGCCCGTGGAGACCAGGGCGTCGGCCTTGGGATCCAGGGCCACCAGGGCCTGTGACTTGCCGTCGCGGCCTGTGCATTCGTTGGAGATGCCGACGGTTTTCACTCCGGCGTTCTCCAGCTCCACAATGACCTGGATGTAGTCCACGTCCGGGTTGCCGTAGCCTTCCTCGGCCACGATGGCGCCGTCTGCGCCAAGGTTCTTGGCGATCTGGGCCACCATGATGGCGGAGCGCAGCTTCTGCTCCATGACCACATTGAGGTTGGACATGATGACGCCCAGGAAGTTCAGGGTCTTGCCGTGCTCCTTCATGAGCCGCTTGATGGTGGGATTGTTCTGGAATTCGTAGGTGCTGATCTTGGACGAACAGGGCATGAAGCTGCCGGAGATCACCGCGCCGCCCAGGATCTCGTTGGGGTGCATGCAGGTGGGGAGCATGTGGTTGCCGTCCCACCCGTAGATGAGGGTGTTGTACCCCATGGCTTCCATCTGGGTCTGCGGCTGCATGACGTAGACCACGGACGGCAGCCCCATGGCGGCGGCGCACCGGCGGTTGACGGCGTCGAGCTCGTAGGTGTCCACGCTGTCGGGAGTGAGCCCGGCCAGGGTGTTGCCCAGGAACTCGGCCAGCCGCATGCCTGCCCAGCGCAGGGCGTGGTTCTTTTTCTGCTGCTCGTGGCGCTCGAACTCTTCGTCGGTGTCGGCCACCAGCACGAGGTTCTTCAGGAAGCCGTAGATGGTGTCGCGCTGAAAGGGGCCGCCCATGTCCAGGATGCCGTCCTGGAAGCTGCCCCAGTGCTTGCCCACAACCAGCAGGGCCGCGCCGGAGAGCGTGTGCACCCGGCCCGTGGCTGCTGATTGCAGCCCGGAAGTGACACCGGGGTGGTTGCCCGGCGCGCCGCTGACGCGGCAGCGGATCTCCAGGGCCTCCTTCACCGGGCAGAGACGCACTTCGTCGCCGGGTTTGACGATGTGCAACTCCGCTTCGGTGATGTGCTCGTCCTTCAGGACTTCGGCGAGAGCCTCCTCCTTGCACACGGTGAACACACCGTCGGCAAAGCCGGTTTTGGCTCCGAAGGCCACCTCTTTCACAACAAAGTTGCCGATCTCAAGTTTCATGGGCGCACTCCTTTAGTGCCGGGAACACGGTTTATGTCGGAAAGGCCCTCCAATCCGGATGCTGACAAGGTCGGCGCGTGGCTTTGATCCTGAACCGTGGCCTTGCGTCGGGCTTTGGCCCAGGGGCTTGCGCCCCTCCGCGCCGCCATCCGCCAGCGTCTCCCCATCCCGCGCCAGTCTCGTCATGTTGTGGAAGCTCATACGTAATGCAGCTATCTTAAAATTAAGAGCCACAGATCACTGTTCCATACATTTGTACGCATTCTTGCGCATCAGTATGCTCAAGTGCAAAAAACAGAAACAAAAATTTGTGAATATGCATGCTTGGCTACGACCAATATTCAGAGAACGCTCTTCTAATATTATAAAATATTTGTGCGATACATTCTGAAATACTGTTGCGCATGAAGTTCTAGGCGGTTATGCACCGTCATGAGCAACAATCGTTCCATTCCACATGGGGTATTAAAAAAACCTTAAAAAACACGGGCAAATGCGTTGCACCCCAGGAGTGGAAAGCGAAAGAATCAAGTAAATCATAGAGATAAGGCCATCTGGGTTGTTGCGGGAGATTTGAAAACGAATTTTGGCAAATGAAAAATTCTTTTATTAAAGCAAAATTTTTTTGACTCTGGCACGCTGCGCCTCAATGCCAGCGACTCACACACCAACAGATGGGGGTGCTGAATGAAGCAGACCAGAGAAGATCATTGCAGTATCATGAACTACATAGAGCAGTTCAAAATGCTCTTTGATAATGCCGGCATCGGAATTATCATAGCAGATGTTGACGGAATAATTGTGTATTACAACTCTGCGCAGGCGCGCATAGACAGGCTTGAGGCGGACACAGTCACAGGCAGATACATGTGCAACGTCTATAAATTTACGAGGAATACAAGTCCTGCCATGCAGGTTCTGCGAACGGAAAGGCCGATAGAAAACAATGTCTACTACTACAGCACGCGATCTGGAAACCTTGTTTACGCCTCCTGCGACATATATCCGCTGCACACAAAAAAGAAGAAGCTCATCGGCGTCGTCTGCTACAGCATCAGTTACACGGATCTGGCCAACCACATCAGGAACGTGCAGGACATCATCAACGACAGAAGGAGCGCGCTAAGCCCGGCAGCCAAGGCGGACAACACCGCCAGCCACTATTCGTTCGCGTCGATCATCGGCGCCAACCCGCAGTTGCAGAAGGCCGTGGTCATGGCCAAGGTCGCCGCCACCAGCTCGGCGTCGGTGATGATCATCGGCGAGACGGGCGTGGGCAAGGAGGTCTTCGCCCAGGCCATCCACTACGGCAGCCCGCGCGCCGCACAGGCCTACACGGCCATCAACTGCTCTGCGGTGCCCGAGGCGCTGCTGGAGGGCATCCTCTTCGGCACGTCCAGGGGGGCCTTCACCGGCGCCGTGGACAAGCCGGGCCTCTTTGAAACCGCCAACGGCGGGACTTTCTTCCTGGACGAGATCGACTCCATGCCCGTTTCCCTGCAAAGCAAGCTGCTGCGCACCCTGCAGGAAATGAAGATCCGGCGGGTGGGCGAGGCCATCGAGAGAAGCATCGATGTGCGCATCCTTTGCGCCGTGGCCCAGCACCCCAAGGAACTGCTGGGCCTGGGCGTGCTGCGGCCGGATCTGTACTATCGCCTGGGCGTCATCAAGGTTTTCCTGCCGCCACTGCGCGAGCGCATGGACGACCTTGCCGCGCTGTGCAAGCACCTGCTTTTCAAGCACAATCCTTCGCACGACGGCGCCCCCCCGGATCTGTCGCCGGAGGCCATGGCCCTGCTGGCGGGCCATAACTGGCCGGGCAACGTGCGTGAACTCGAGCACGTCCTGGAGGCCACCCTGAGCATCGAAAGGAACGCCTCCCGTCTGGAGGCCAGGCACTTCATCAAGGCCTGCCCGGACATTTTTCCCGCGCTGGCGCACGACGCCGGGAAGGGCCATGGGGCAGGCGCGGCATCGACGTCCGAGGGGGCGGCGCAGTCGGCGCAGGGCGCGCACGCGGTCCCTTCCCGACCCCTGGCGCCGCTGCTGGCCAACCGCAAGAGCATGGAGGAGAAGGCCATCCGCGACGCCCTGAGCCGGGCCGCCGGGAACAAGAGCCTCGCCTCGCGCCTGCTCGGCATATCGCCCCAGCTCCTGTCCTACAAGGCCAAGAAGTTCGGGCTCAATGCCAGCGAGTTCGTCCCCAGATGACCCGGTGCGCGGCGCGGACATGCCCCTTCGACGCACGGAGGAGGCTATTCCCCGCTCTTTTCCCCGGTCTTCAGGTGCTTGCTCACGGCCTGTCGCGTTATGCCGATAAGTTGCGCCGCCGCTGAGCGGTTGCCGCCGGTCCGCGCCAGGGCTTCCTTGATGAGCCTGGTCCGGGCCTCCTTGAGCGTCGGGAGTTCTGCGCCAAAGCTGATGGTGTTGCGTGCGCCAGTGGAAATGCCAGGGTCGTAGCCGACCATGGTGCCGCCGAGCAGCGCCTCAAGGGTTTCCACGCGCAAATGCCCATCCCTGGAGATGCCCGCCGCATCGTGGATGAGCTGCTGGAGCTCGCGGACATTGCCCGGAAATGGATAGCCGGCCAGGAATGCGCCAAGTTCGCTGGCGTCGGCCTTGATCCTGCGTCCGCATTGCTCTCCCGCCTCGCTCACGAAGTGGCCGATGAGCAGGGGCAGATCCTCCAGCCGTTCCCGCAACGCCGGGATGTGCACAACGTGTCCGCGCAGCCGGAAGAACAGGTCCTTGCGGAACTTCCCCTCCTCCTGCAGCGCTGCGAGATCCTGATGCGTGGCCGCGATGACGCGCGCGCTGGATCTTTTGGCGATGTCCGAACCGAGCGGCAGGTACTCGTACTCCTGAAGCAGGCGCAGCAGCTTGGTCTGGGAGCCCTGGCTCAGGTCGCCGATCTCGTCGAGGAACAGCGTGCCGTCCTTCGCCTGCTCGATGAGGCCGGTGCGGGCCTCATGGGCCCCCGTGTACGCGCCCTTCTTGTGGCCAAAGAGGGTGTCGGCCACGATGTTGTCGTCGAGGCTGGCGACGTTGACGGGGACGAAGCGTCCCGCCCGTCCGCTGGCCTTGTGGATGGCCTGCGCGATCAGCTCCTTGCCGACGCCGCTTTCCCCCGTGATGAGCACCGGGCGGCCCGTGGGGGCGACGGCCTCAACATACTGGAACACGGCCCGCATTCTTCGGCTGGTGGTAATGATCTCCGCGAAAACCTCGGGGTGATCGAGCTCTTCCCGGAAGAGGCGCCTTCTGAGCGAGTCGTTCTCCTGGCGCAGTTCGAAGATCTCGATGGCGTGCCGCACGCCGGCCACGAGCGAATCGCGGTCCTCGGTCTTGATGATGAAATCGAAGGCCCCGAGCCGGATGCAGTTCACGGCCGTCTTGACCTGATTCAATCCGGAGATGACCAGGACCGGGATCTCCGGATGCTCGGCGAGAATGCGCGGAATCAGCTCCTCGCCGGAGACGTGGGGCATCATGATGTCCACCGCCACGGCGCAGAAGCGCTCCTTGGCCAGGGCTTCCAGCACCAGGCGGCTGTCGGTCAACAGTGCGATATTGTCGATGCCCCGGGAGCGCAGCACGGCCTTGAGGCTCTGCAGCCAAGCCTCCTCGTCATCGACGAGCAGCACGGGATAGAGTGGGAAGGAACCGATTTTATTCTGCATCTGTCGCGTCCATTCGGGCCTGAGGAATGACCAGCCTGGCCTCGGTCCCCTCTCCGGGGACGGAGGAAAAGATCAGGGAGCCGCCGTGCTCGCGCGCGATGGCCGAGGAGACGGACAGCCCGAGCCCCGTGCCGCCGCTTTCGCGCTTGGTCGTGAAGAAGGGGTCCATGATCTTGGGCAGGATATCTGGAGGGATGCCCGGTCCCTGGTCGCGCACCTCCACAATCACCGCCCCCGTCTCCGCGTCGCTCCTGGTGGTCAGGAAGATGCCCTGGTCGCGGGAGGTCAGGGCCTCGCAGGCGTTCACCAGAAGGTTGATGAGCACCTGGGAGACGCGCTGCGGGTTGGCGCGCACCTTGGGCAGGTCGCGGTCCAGGTCCATGTCGAACACGTTGGTGCTCTTGGCGATGAGGTTGCGGACGAGCCCCAGCGAGTTGCTCACCACGTCGTTGAGATCGACACGCCACATGATCTCCTCGGGATTGACCCGGGAGTAGTTCTTGAGGCTGTTGACGATGCCCTTGATCCGGGTCGCGCCCTCCTGCATGCGCGCGAGCAGGCCGGGAATGTAGTCGCGCAGTTCGGAGTACTCCAGCCCGCCGGCCAGAAAATCGCCGTTCTCATGGTAATAGGCTTCGAGAATCGGCGTGACGTCTTCCCATACCTCCGCGAGCATGGGCAGATTGAGGGTCAGGAAGCTGTTGGGGTTGTTGATCTCGTGGGCCATGCCCGCCACCAACGCGCCGAGCGAGACCATCTTGTCCGCCTGGATCAGTTGCTGTTGCTTTTCCCTGGCCGTCCGTTCGGAGAACACGCGCTCGGTTATGTCGCGCACCGCGACCACGCGAACCTTCTTGCCCTGGAAGCTGATGTCGCGTTCTTGAAGCTCGCAGATCAGTTCCCGGCCATCCCTGCCCACGAAACTCGCCTCGCAGGGTTCGCCTCCGCCTTTGCCGAAAAACACATCGACCTGGGCGCGCGAGTCCAGGCTCGCGAAATCGGCGAGGCTGCGGCCCAGCAACGCGTCGCGCGGGAAGCCGAAGAGCATGCAGCCCACCTTGTTCACTTCCATTATCTCGCCCGCGTTATGGATGAAAATGCCCTCGAAGGTGGCCTCCGAAAGCTGGCGGAAGCGGTTTTCGCTCTCGCGCAGGGCCGCCTCGATTTCAAGACGGCGGGTGATGGCCCTGGCTTGCAGGGCGTTGTGCATGGCCAGCGTGGAGATCTGATTGGCGATCAGGCAGAGCGCGCGACAGATGCCCAAAAACTGCGAACGCGGCATGATCGGAACCTCGCACAGCGCCTCCAGGAACTCGTCTTCGTCCGCGCCGATCTCGCGCGCGTAGCGGCGCATTCTCTCGTCGCTAAGCGGCGGGATGCGCACCTGGCCGATGATCCAGTTCGCGACGTGGCGGTTCCCCACGAGGATGCTGGTTCCGCCGTCCCACAACCCGCTGCTCAGGCAGGGACGTATGATGGGCTTGAGCGGATCGTTGGTGCCGAAGGAGGCGTCCGAGCGCATGCAGTTGCGAAGGCCCGTCTCGGTTCGACGCACCACGTCTATGCACAGGCGGCAGAACCGGCTTGGCTTGGTGATGGGGCGGCCGTTCAGGTCGGTGATGACCGAGGCCACGTTGGTGGCCTCGGCGAAGGCGTCCTGGATCTCCTGAATGGCCTCCAGGTTGAAGATGTCCTCGAAGCGCAACTCCGGAACGTCTTCGAACCGCTCTTCTGAGGCAGCAACGCCGCCCTCCTCACGCGGAAGCGATGCGGAGGCGGTCGACTCCAATTCGGAGATGCGCGCCCGAAGCGTTTCGATCTCACGCAGGAGCGACGTCCTCGCGAGGTCCCTTCCAAGTGTGTGCAAGGTGGTGTCGGTCATGCCTTGTGCCCAAGCAAATCGCATGCCGCGGGAAAGCCTGGGCTCGGGCCAGGGTGCCTTTATAGCTTTTCAAAATCATTGCGTTAATTCCTCGCGGTGCGCGCGTGCAGGCTCAGGAATGGCTGGAAATGCAACACGGGCGCGTCCGGGGGCAACCAAACGAACATCACCGTAACCATCACGAATTCCGAAACAAACGCGCATTGCCAGGGCGCAGCGCCAGAAATCTCGTCAACCAGGGTTGACGCGCAACGTGGCGAAAAGGCCGCGCCGCGCGAAGAGCACACCACAACAGGCTGTTGCAAATGGATTTTCCCTGTGTGGAACAAACCTTTCTATGGGCTGGGTGCACGGCGACGTGCACGGCGGGAGGCGGCGCGCGCCTCAACTCCGGTCCGACGCCATCCGTCGCCCGGACACAACGCTTCAACAACAGAGGTGTGGCCTATGGATCCCTTCAGTTGGCAGACCCTGACGATGTGCTTCGCCGGTGGCGTGGTGGGCGCTGCGCTTGGCGGTCTGTTTTCGTTCGTCATCTGCGGCCTTCTGGTCATGGCCGGGTGCCTGATCGCCATGAGCGGCGGCTCCGAGTTCCTGCTGCTCCAAGTCGGCCTCGGCCCGATCTTCGGCCCGCACACTGGCGGCTTCGCCGCCGGGGTTGTGGCCTCGACCTACGCGGCTGCCGTGAGCCGCAACCATCCGGGCGGAACGGCCAAGGACATTCTCTCCTTGCTCATGGATACCTCCTGGGATGTGTTGCTCGTCGGCGGCATAGTGGCCGTAATCGGGCATTTGCTGGCCCAGGGCTTCACCATGATTCCCGTGGTCAACAAGTCCGACGTGCTGGCGCTGAGCGTCGCCTCCACGGCGGTTCTGGCCCGCCTGGCCTTCCAGCGGGAAATGCCCTGGGGAAATGCGGAGTCCATCCGCAGCATCGGCTACCTGAAAACCGACGACCGCAAGATCTCCTGGGTGCCCTGGATGCTGCCCCTGCCCAAGATGCTTCTGTACGGCTTCGCGGCGGGCGTCCTGTCCGCGTCCCTCGCCGCGGGAGCCAAGGGGTGGCTTGAGCCCAAGGTCGTTGCGGGGGTCGTCTCCGCCACAGTCGCCTTCGTCATCCCGCTCATCCTCGGCTGGTCGCTCGCGGCCATGAGCCTGATGGCGCTGCAATTCGGCTCCGGCGCGACCCAGAAGGTGCCGGTGTGGCACTGCCAGGCCATTCTGGCGGCCATGGCCTACCTGTATTTCGACTCCGTTCTCGTGGCGGGTCTGGTCGGCGCCGCTGCCGCGCTCCTGCAGGAGCTGATGGCCCGGATGTTCTGGAACCACGGCAGCAACCATGTGGACCCCCCGGCCTGCGCCATCGCCCTGGGCACCATCATGCTCAACGTCATCCGTTAACCCCCAAGGCAGGAGATTCTCCATGAGCCTGACCCTTCACTCCGCGCTCGACATGATTGCGGCCTCCCTGGGCAAGGCTGCGGAAATCGGGGTGCCCATGGTCGTGGCGGTGGTGGACGCTGGCGGCAACCTGATCGCCCAGCACCGCCAGGACGACTCGCTGCTCGCGAGTATCGACCTGGCTCTGAACAAGGCCTACAGCGCGGTCGCCGTGCGCATGCCCACCCAGGAGCTGGGCCTGCTGGCCCAGCCCGGCGGCGCGCTCTACGGCATCAACACCGACAACGGCGGCCGCCTCGTCAGCTTCGGCGGCGGACTGCCGGTCTTGCGCGACGGCGTGCTTCTCGGCGGCATCGGCGTCAGCGGCGGCAGTGTGGAGCAGGACGTCGCCTGCGCCGAGGCCGGCCTCGCGGCCCTGGCACGCTGAGCGGGCTCTGCCCTGACTCCTGCGGATTCCGTCGCGGTCGAGGGCGGTTGCGGCGGGAAGAACGAACGACAGACCCAAAACCCATCGGAGGTTTCCATGAACAAGCATGCTTCCCTTACTGCGGTTCCTGTCCTGTGCGGCCCCACCGAGCGCGTGAAGCGTTCGCTGGATCGCTTCATGGCCACCACCCCGGCCATCTGCCATGAGCGCGCCGTGCTGATCACCGAAGCCTACCGCCAGAACGAGCAGCAGCCTTCGTCGATCAAGCGCGCCAGGGCCCTGGAGGCCATTCTGGCTGGCGTGTCCATCTTCATCGGCGACGACGAGATCATCGTGGGCAACCAGGCCAGCAAGCCGCGCTCGGCCCCGATCTTCCCCGAGTTCTCCTGCCAGTGGATCGAGGACGAGCTTGACCGGCTTGAGAAGCGCACGGCCGACGTGTTCCTGATCTCCGAGGAGACCAAGGCCAAGCTGCGCGAGGCCTTCGGCTACTGGAAGGGCCGCACCAGCAACGAGCGGGCCGCCGCGCTCATGCCTGCCGAGGCCCTGGAGGCCCACAACGACCTCGTGTACACCGTGGGCAACTACTTCTACAACGGCGTGGGCCACATCTCCGCCGATTACGCCAAGGTTCTGAACAGCGGCCTGGCGTCGGTCATCGCCCAGGCCAAGGCCGAGCTGGCCAAGCTCGACTACACCGACCCCGCCCAGCTCAAGAAGATGCACTTCCTGCGTTCGACGATCATCGCCAACGAGGCCGTGATCGCCTACGCCGCCCGCTTCGCCGATCTGGCCGAAAAGATGGCCGCCGACTGCGCGGACGCCCTCCGCAAGGACGAACTGCGCGAAATCGCCCGCATCTGCCGCAAGGTTCCGACCAGGCCCGCCGAGACCCTCCAGGAGGCCTTGCAGTCGTTCTGGTTCGTGCATCTGGCCATCCAGCTCGAGTCCAACGGCCACTCCATCTCGCCCATGCGTTTCGACCAGTACATCGATCCCTTTTTCCAGGCCAACAAGGCGCGGCTGTTGCCCGAGAAGGCCCAGGAGATGCTGGACCTGCTGTGGATCAAGTTCGCCGAGCTGAACAAGGTGCGCGACGAGGGCTCGACCATGGCCTTCGCCGGCTACCCCATGTTCATGAACCTGATCGTGGGCGGCCAGAAGCGCGACGGCTCCGACGCCACCAACGACCTGTCGTTCATGTGCTTGCAGGCCAGCGCCAACACCGGCCTCTACGCGCCCTCGCTGTCCATCCGCATTCACGAGGGCACCCCTGACGCTCTGTACAAGGAAGCCGCCAAGCTCAGCCGCATGGGCATGGGCTACCCGGCCTACTACAACGACCGCGTGATCGTGCCCGCGCTGCTGGCGCGCGGCCTTTCCCGGGAGGACGCCCGCGACTACGGCATCATCGGCTGCGTCGAGCCCCAGGTCGGAGGCAAGACCGAGGGCTGGCACGACGCCGCCTTCTTCAACATGGCCAAGATCATCGAGCTGGCCTTGTACGACGGCGTGGATCAGCGCACCGGCAAGCAGATCGGCCCCAAGAGCGGCAGCCTGGAGACCTTCACCTGCTACGAAGACCTGCTGGCCTCCTACAAGGCCCAGACCGAGCACTTCGTGAGGCTCATGGCCGCAGCCGACAACGCCGTGGACATGACCCACGCCGAGCTGTGTCCCCTGCCGTTCCTCTCTTCGCTGGTGGCCGACTGCATCGCCGAGGGCAGGTCGCTGCAGGAGGGCGGCGCGCACTACAACTTCACCGGCCCCCAGGGCGTGGGCGTGGCCAACGCGGGCGACTCCCTGTCCGCGGTCAAGTATCTGGTGTTCGACGAGAAGACCCTGACCATGAAGGAGCTGGCCGAGGCGCTGCGCACCGACTTCAAGGGACGCGAGGACCTGCGCATGCTGCTCGTGAACCGCGCGCCCAAGTATGGCAACGACAACGACTACGCCGACGAGATCGCCCGCGAGGCCGCGCTGATCTACTGCAACGAGGTCAACCGCTACACAAACCCGCGCGGCGGCAAGTTCCAGCCCGGCCTGTATCCGGCCTCGGCCAACGTGCCCCTGGGCTCGGTGGTCACCGCCACCCCGGATGGCCGCAAGGCCTGGAGCCCGCTGGCGGACGGCGTCTCTCCGATCTCCGGCTGCGACACCTGCGGCCCCACGGCCTCGGTGCTCTCCGTGGCCAAGCTCGACCATGAGATCGCCTCCAACGGCACGCTTCTGAACCAGAAGTTCCACCCCTCGGCCATCGAGGGCGACACCGGACTGGAGAACCTCAAGGCCGTGACCGAGACCTACTTCAAGAACGGCGGGTTCCACGTCCAGTACAACGTCATCAGCCGCGAGACCCTTGAGGACGCCCAGCGCAACCCGGATCAGTACAAGGGGCTGGTGGTCCGCGTCGCGGGCTACAGCGCCTTCTTCACCGCCCTGGACAAGACCCTGCAGGACGACATCATCGCCCGCACCGAGCAGACCTTCTAGTCCACCATCCCGACGACGCGGCCGGCTCTTCCTTCCGGGAGGGCCGGCCGCCCACCCTCCGGAGGCGAGGCATGAACTGGAAGCAGCGGCAATTCAGCTTTTCTCTGGCCGACAAGGATCGCCCCGGTCCCATCGGCCTGGTCTTCGACATCCAGCGCTTCGCCGTGCATGACGGGGGCGGCATCCGCACGCTGGTTTTTCTCAAGGGGTGCCCCTTGCGCTGCAAATGGTGCCAGAACCCGGAGTCCATGAGTCCCCATCCGGACATCATGCGCATCCCGCACCACTGCATCGGCTGCGTGAAGTGCATGTCCGCGTGCCCCGAGCAGGCCATCGTCATGGACGAGGATGGCAGGGTGGTGATCCGGCGCGACGCCTGCTCCTTTTGCGGCAAGTGCGTGGCCACATGCTACGCGGGTTCCATGAGCATCGTGGGGCGCTACTTGAGCGTGGATGAGACCCTGGTCGAGGTGGAGCGCGACCGCCAGTTCTACGAGAATTCCGGCGGCGGGGTGACCTTCTCCGGCGGCGAGCCGAGCATGCAGCGTGAATTTCTGATCGCCGCCCTGGCCGAGGCCAAACGGCGCGGGCTGCACACTGCCATCGAGACCTGCGCCCATGGCCCCTGGGAGACCTTCGAGGCCGTGCTCGCGCAGACGGACCTCGTGCTCACCGACATCAAGCACATGGATGCCGGGGCCCACAAGAGCCTGACCGGCGTCTCCAACGCGCTGATAGCGGACAACCTGCGCCGCATGGCGGCCCTTGGCGCGCGCATGCGCATTCGCCTGCCGCTCATTCCCGGCTGCAACGATACGCGCGAGAACATCGCGGCCACCGCAGCCTTTGTCGCCGGCCTCGAAACACTCGGCGCGCACGTGGAAGGCTTCGACATCCTGCCCTACCACCGCCTGGGCGAACCCAAGTGGGAGCAACTCGGTCGCCAGTATCCGATGCCGGGCGTTCGCCCGCCAGCCCGCGACCATGTCCTTGAGCTTGCCAGCATCGCGCGCGGATATGTTGCCGCCGTTACCGTGGGGGGATGAAGCCGCGCCTGCGCTTTCCCGCCCCGGAAGCGCACGGGAGCCGGAATGCCCGCGTTCCCGGCAGCACGGCGGGCATCGCCGCATGCAGATCCCCCCCGGGCCGGTCCAACACTCCAGGAATCCAGGAGCCCGAAAACCCCGGTCCGTGGGGGGAGACGAGCAGGGCGGCGGTGGAAAGACCCCGGCCAGACCGGTGCTCTCCAAACGCAGAAGAGGGAGCGCCGGCATTCACCCCGGACCTGGCGCTGGCGGGCGACGCGTTTGCTGTCTCCCCCCTGCGCGCATTGGCAAACACGGATGTTGCGGATGCGGGGTCGGCAGGTCATGCCGGTTGCGGACGGACGCCAAGGGTCAGGCCGGCAGCGCAGCGTGAAACCGTCCCCGGAAGGCGCCCCGCCATCCGGGCCTTTTCAGCGAGGAGAATGTGTTGCAGCGCACCAGCCGGGACCGCGCAACGCCGCTCCGGCCGCATTCTCCGCGCCTGGGCGCAATTCTCCTCTTGACCGGCAAGCCCCTGGCAGGATAGGGCTTCCCCTCGCCTGCCCCGATACGCCCATGTAGCTCAGTCGGTAGAGCACTTCCTTGGTAAGGAAGAGGTCAACGGTTCAATTCCGTTCATGGGCTCCAGCTTCTCCCCCTAGCCTTCCCGTCCGTCTTCCCGCTCCCGCGCGCCAATGGGGATGCGCACGAAAAACGTCGTGCCGCGGCCGGTCTCGGTCTCGAAGTCGATGCTGCCGCCGTGCTTGTTCACCACGATGTCGTAGGCGATGGCCAGCCCCTGGCCCGTGCCCTTGCCCACCTCCTTGGTGGTGAAGAAGGGATCGAAGACGCGCGCCCGCGCCGCCTCCGGAATTCCCGTGCCCGTGTCGGCGATGGAGATGACGGCCATGCCGTCCTCCTGGCGGGTGCGCACGGTGATGCGCCCCAGGTTCTGCGTCCCGGCCACGGCGTCCGCGGTGGCGTGGGCGGCGTTGACCATGATGGCCAGCAGCACCTGGTTCATCTCTCCCGGCAGGCACACCACCAGCGGCAGGTTGGGGTCCAGGTCGGTCTCCAGCTCGGCCACGTGCTTCCACTCGTTGCGCGAGACGGTGATGGTGTTCTCGATGGCCTGGTTGAGGTCCACGCCCTTGCGGGTGCCGTCGCCGGGGTGGGAGAACTGGCGCATGGCCAGCACGATGGAGCGCACCCGGCCGATGCCGTCCTGGATCATGTCGAAGGTCTTGGGCACCTCCTCCATGAGGAACTCATAGTCCAGGTCCGCCAGCATCCGCCTCAGTTCCGCCCTGCGGGCCTCGTGCTCCTCCGGGCTCTTGCAGGCTTCGGCGCTGTCCAGCTTCCCGTAGGCTTCTATGATCGTCAGCAGATCCCTGAAGGCGTTCTTCAGGAACACGTTGGAGTCGCCCACGTACTGCGTGGGGGTGTTGATCTCGTGCGCGATGCCCGCGGCCAGCTGGCCGATGGATTCGAGCTTCTGGGCGTGGGCCAGCTGCCGTTCCAGCGTGCGCAGGTCGGTGATGTCCTCCAGCAGCAGGAGCACGCCCTCCAGCCGCTCCTCCGGGCCCTCGGCCAGCATGGGGCTTGCGGAAAGCAGCAGCACGCCGCCGCTGCCGTCGGGCCTTGTGTAGCCCAAGGCCCCGGCCTTCACCGGGGCGCGCTCGGCGCGGCAGCGCTCCAGGGCCTCGGCCACTTTGGCCTCCTCCCAGGGAAGCCTCAGCTCGAAAAGGTTCCGCCCGGCGGCCAGCTCGTCGGAGAGGCCGAAGCCCCGCTCCGCGGCGCGGTTCAGCCGGCGCACGCGGTTCTCCCCGTCCAGGCTCACCAGCATGGACGACACCGCGCCCAAAATCTGGCTGATGTCGCGGTGGGCCTGCCGGCGCTCGGCCATCTCACGGGTGAGGCTCTCGTTGGCCCGGGCCAGTTCGGCCGTGCGCTCGCGGATGCGCTGCTCCAGTTCCTCGTGGCTGCGGTCCAGCTCTTCCGTCATGCGGTTGAAGGCCCGCGACACGGTGGCCAGTTCGTCGCGCCCGCGCACGGGGACGCGGTGCGACAGGTCGCCCGCGGCGATCCGCTCCGAGGCCTGGGCCAGCAGGGAGAGCTGCCGGGTGAGCAGATAGCCCAGCACGCTGGAGAACAGGGCCGAGGCCAGGATGCCCGTTATGCTCAGCGCCAGGGCCTTCCCGCGGGCGCTGCGCACGGTTTGGGCGATGGATTCGTCGGAAAAGCCCACCTCCACCCAGCCGAGCTCCACGCCCTCGTGTTCGATGACCGCCCTGGACGAGCGCACGCCCTGCTCGCCCTCGGGCACCTGCCCCCGCTGGGCCAGCACCCCGCGCGAGGCGCTGGTGATGCGCGCATAGACCAGCCCCGGCTCCCTGGACAGGATGCTCAGGGTGCTCTCCAGGGTGGCCAGATCCATGGTGACGACCTCGGCCGTGCTGGCGGAGGCGAAGAGCTCGGCCACGGTGCGCGCGCGCTTGTCCAGCTCCGCGGTGTTGGATTGCTCAAGATAGGCCAGGCCGTGCCAGACCATGAAGCACAGCAGCAGCGTCTCGATGAGGGCGATGCCCAGGATGGTCTTGATGCGGATGGACATCAATGCTCACCGGCGGCGGCCTTGTGCAGATTCTCCAGCAGGCGGATGCCCAGCTTGCGGATGTCGTTCCAGTCGGCGTCGCGGCCTTCCTCAAAGCCCTTGAAGCCGGCCCCGGCCAACAGCTCGCGGCCGCGCGGGTCGCTGTCCAGGGCGGCCATGGCGGCCAGCAGCCGGCGCACTATGTCCTCCTTGAGCTTGGGGTGGGCGGCGAAGGCGTGGGGCGTGTAGGAGGGCGACTTCCAGAGGATGCGCAGCCCGTCGCGGACCTCCGGCGCGATGTTCTCGAAGGTGCGGTTGATGCCGCCGCCCGCCGGGAAGAAGCCCCGCGCCACGCCAAGGTACACGGAATCGTGGGAGGAGGTGTAGGTGGGCTTCACGGGCACGTTCAGGGTCTTCAGGTGCGCCAGGGGCAGGATGGTGGCGGCGAAGGCCGCCGGCGCGGGAAAGGCCACGGCCTGGCCGGCCAGGTCCTCAAGGCGGGTGGCCTTGCTGGCCTTGGGCACCACCACAATGCCCTGGATCCTGCGGTCCTTTTCGCGGGCGAAGGCCTGGTAGCCCGGCGCGGCGTGGAACACCACGTAATGGTAGGGGTTCATGTAGGCGATGTCGTACTCGCCCTTGGCCAGGCGCTGCTCGAAGGTGGGGATGTCCTTGGCGGTCTCGAACTGCAGCCGCAGCCCGGCACGCTCGCCCAGGTAGGCCAGCAGCGGCACCCACGCCTTCACCAGCTCCGCCGCGGACTGCTGGGGCACAACCCCCACGCTCAAGGTGATGGCTGCGGCTGGCCGGGGCAAGGCCAGGAAAAGAAACGCCGCCACGGACAACAACGCGTGCTTCAGCTTCATGCCGTCTCCTCACGGGGTGCGCCCCGCCGGACTTCGTCCCATGGCCCGGATGCGGCGGCGTACGCCGCATCCGGCCGGAAGACTACGTAACACTATGGCAGAAGCCTGCGGTCATTGGAAGAAAAAAGGCGACATTCCACTCCGCAAAGAGGCTAGGGCATGTCCTGACCCTGGTCCTGCGGGGGCTGCGCGCCGTCCTCGTGCCGCTCGAAGGTGTAGTTGCCCTTGAAGAACTCGTCCACGTACCAGCCGATCTGCCCGTCGTCGGAGAGCAGCATGTCCAGCAGGCGCACCGCGCCGAGCAGGCGCCCCACCATGTCCAGCTTCTGCTTCAGGTCGCTCTGGGAGTACTTCTTGATCTCCCCGCGCACCATGTCGCCCTTGATCTCGGTCTTGAAGCCCAGGCGCTTCAGGATCTGGGCGATGAGGTTGGCCCGCCGCGAGCGCCGGGCGATGTCGGCCGCGCCGCCCTTGAAGGAGAACGCGATGTAGTTGTCGTTGATGCCGGGGCCGCAGTAGCTGTCCACCACGGCGAAGTGGTAGCCCAGGCGGGTGTTGAAGTTCAGGTAGTGGTCGCTGACCACGGCGTAGCTGGGCCCGCCCATGCTGCCGTCGGCGTTGGGGTCGGTCATGAGGGATTCGGCCATGATGGTGGCGAAGCCCGAGAAGCTGACCCCCACCCCGCCCAGCCAGCGCACGCCGGGGTCGGTCATGCCGTGCAGCAGGCCCTGGAAGGGCGCGCTCTTGATGTGCTCCAGCTCCACCACCTTCTTGGGCGCCGTGGGGGTAAGGCCGCCGCCCAGGTCCACCACCAGGATGTTCAGCGGCAGGCCGGCGCGCAGGCGCACCGCCCCTTCCGCATCCTCCATCTCGCCGCCGATGTTGAACATCTCGCGCATGCCCATCTCGTGGGCGAAGCGGATGACATCGTGCAGGCTGCGGCAGCCCTCGGGGCTGAAATTGAGCGCCTTGGGGTCGGTGAGGGTAAGCGGGGCCATGCGCTTGAGCGCTTCCTGGGCGGCCTTGTACACCGGGCTGCCCTTCATGAGGTTCACGCAGGGCTTGTCGCGGATGAGCTCGGGCACGATGCCGCGGTAGACGATGCGGCTGGTGGCGTCGAGGGTGATGTCCTCGCCGGGCTGCACCGCCAGGGTGGCGTTCTCCAGGCCCACGAGGGAGGGTACGCCGAACTCCCGCGCGACGGAGGCCATGTGCCCGGTGACGCTGCCCACCTCGGTGATGATGGCCCGGATGCGGTCCATGACGGGCACATAGGTGGGCGAGGTCTGCCGGGCGATGAGGATGGCCCCCTGGGGCACTGCGGGCAGGTTGTGGTCGCTGGTCAGGATGTATGCGGGGCCGGCGGCGCTGCCGGGCGCGGCCATGTCGCCCCCGCGCAGGATGACCTCGCGCCCGTGCAGGGGCTCGGCCTCGGGGGTCAGGCTGCACTCGTCCGTGGCCTGGTGGCCCATGCCCAGCGGCCGCGCCTGCAGGATGAACAGCCGCCCGTTCTGGTCCTGGGCCCATTCGATGTCCAGCGGCTGGCCGTAGTGTTCCTCCAGTTGCACGCCGTAGGCCGCCAGCTGGCGGATCTTGCCCTCGTCCAGGCAGGGGGCCAGGCGTTCGTCTTCCGGCACGTCCTCTTCGCGGATGCCGTCGTCCGGCCGCAGGCGCAGGCGCTGGCCCTTCAGCGCCACGTCGCGCCGCAGGATGGACGAGTCCTTGCGGCGCACGGCGTAGAAATCCGTGTTGGCGCTGCCGTCCACCACGCACACCCCCAGGCCCCAGGCCGCGCTGATGAAGATGTCGTCCACCCCTTCCCGGCGCGCGCCGGCGCCCAGCAGGTTGGGGTCGTTGGTGTACATCACGCCGCTTGCGCGCGCGTCGATCATGGTGACGCAGAGCACGGCCATGACCACGTCCTCGTCGGAGTAGCCCATGCTGCGCCGGTAATACACCGCCCGCGGACTGAAGGTGCTGGCCACGACCTCCTTCCAGGCCTGGCCCACGTTGGCGATGCTCACGTTCAGCACCGTGGAGTGCTGCCCGGCGAAGGTGGCCTCGGAGTCCTCGCAAGTGGCGCTGGAGCGCACGGAAACCCGCACATCCGGGCCGAAGAGCCCGGCCAGCTCGTCCATCAGCCGGGCTATGTCCTGCGAAAGCTCCTCCGGCAGAGGGGCGGCCATGATCATGGCCTGGATCTCCTCGCAGATCTCCAGCAGCTTTTCCGTGTCCTTCACGTCGATGCGCTTCATGCGCCGCTCGATGCGCTCGGCAAGGCCCGTGGTCTTGAGGAAGTGCTGGCAGGCGTAGGCCGAGACGGCGAAACCTCGCGGCGTGGGCAGCCCGGCGCGGTTGGCCACCTCGCCCAGGTTGGCGGCCTTGCCGCCCACCTCGTCGGCCAGCTCGGCCGAGAGCGCTCGCAGGGGCAGGACGAGTTCGCCCTTCTTGATGCGCTTGCGGTGCACCAGGTCCTTCAGGATGGCCACGCCCAGGCGCTCGGTGGCGTCGAACAGGCCGGGGTACTTGCCGCCGGAAAGCGCGTTCAGGTCCTCGGCCAGGTCGTACACCAGGCTGATGAGGTCTTCCGACTGGGCCAGCACATGGTCCAGGGTGAAGGGCTTGTTCTCGTAGAGCAGGTGTTCGAACTCGGTCAGGATCTCCAGCGAGCGGTTGTTCTTGATGAGCAGGCTCTTGAAGTACTCGTACTTGCGCTTCACCGCGCCGTCGTCCCGCGAGTAGTCCTGCCGCGTGCCGCTGCCGAGGAGCATGTTCAGAAATTTGAGCATCCCTGTCTCCAGTGCTTGGAGGTGAAAGCGCCGGGGTCTCACTCTGCCACAGTACAGCAAAGGCTGGGCGCGGCACAAGGCCGCCTGGCTCACCCCTCCCTGCGGGCGGGCCTTTTCTCGAAGCGCGGGACCTCCGTGTCCCAGGACTGGGTGACGGGGCCGTCCTTCTTGTAGCGGAAGTCGCACAGGCCGTCGCCCTGGGCGATGGTGTGCACGCGGGAAAGGCCCGTGCCCTCGGCCCGGGAGAGCACGAAGTCGTTGAGGCAGAAATACGGAGCCACCGCGCCCACGCCGTTGGCCCGGAAGTACTTCACCGCGCCGCACTCGGAGTAGTCGTAGCCCAGGTCGAACCCGGCGGGCCCGCCTCCCGCGCCCTCGCCGAACACGGCCTTGCCCACCCAGTCGCCGGGGTGGCGGCGCTTTTGGGTGTCCCTGGCCCAGGCGGCCAGCTCCTGCCGGCCCTGCGGGGTGAACATGGCCTGCCCCCTGGCGCGCAGGCGCTCCGCGGGCTGCCGGCGCATCTCCTCCTCGCACAGGTCGTACATCAGCCGTCCGGCCTCCTTCTCCCTCAGGCCGTGCTCGCGCAGGGCCTGGGTGATGGCCGTGAGCCACACAGCCTGCATGAGGCTCTCCTGGTTGCGGTTGCCGGGGCCGAGGTCCGGGATGGACGGGATGAGCGCGGCGAAGCGCTCGCGGCTGTCCTTGGCCATCCTGCCCGCGCGCAGCGCCCCCACGCGCGGCGCAAGCCAGGCCTCGGCCCCCATGCTCACCCCGGCGAACTCGGCCTTGAGGCCGTCGGTTCGGGCGGGGTCGAGCCCGGCTGGGCTTTGCTGCGCGGCAAGAAGTGAGGCGGGGAAGAAGCAGGCGCAGGCTCCGGCCAGGCCCAGGCGGATTCCGGTGCCCAGAAAGCTGCGGCGGGAAAAAATTGCGGTCATGTGCCCTCTGCATGGGGGAAACAGGTTGCAGTGAACTGGAGGAATTATGTCGGGTTTCGCGGACGGGCGCAAGGCCGCCCGCCCGGACATGCGCGGCCGCCCCTTCCCCGGCCCCGCCGCCGGCGCCCCCTGCTCCCTTCTGCGGGCGGGCCGCATTGCGGGGCCGGGCCAAAAAGGCTAGGGTGCGCCCCAGCGAACCTGGGAGAAGTGCATGTACAAAGGCAAGCGCATCCTGGCCACCATCAGCGCCCGCGGCGGCAGCAAAGGCGTGCCGGGCAAGAACATCCGGCCCCTTTGCGGCCTGCCGCTCATCGCCTGGAGCATCCGCGAGGGCCTGCGCTCGGCCTGCATCGACAGGCTGGTGGTCTCCTCCGACGACGAGAACATCCTGGCCGTGGCCCGGGCCCACGGGGCCGAGACCCCCTTCGTGCGCCCGGCGGAGCTGGCCCGCGACGACACCCCCGGCGTGGACCCCGTGCTGCACGCGGTGGAGGCGCTGAAGCCCGACGCCTACGATTACGTGGTGCTCCTGCAGCCCACCTCGCCCCTGCGCACGGTGGAGGACATCGACGGCTGCATCGCCGCCTGCCTGGACGGCGGGCATCCCTGCGTGCTCACCGTCACCGAGCCGGACAAGAGCCCCTACTTCATGTTCAACATGGACGCGGACGGCCTGCTCTCGCCCCTCATCCCCCAGGAGCGCTACCACACCCGCAGGCAGGACCTGCCCCGCGTGTTCGCGCCCAACGGGGCCGTATACGTGGCCGACTGCGCCTGGCTGGCGCGCACCAGAAGCTACCTGACCCCGGAGACCCGCGGCTTTGAGATGCCCAAGGAGCGCGCCCAGGACATCGACGACCTGCTTGATTTCGACATCTGCGAGCTGCTGCTGAAACGATCCGGGCGCATCGCATGAACGGAGCCCCCATGAAGACACTGAACGCGGCGGTCATCGGCCTGGGCGGCATGGGCCGCCGGCACGTGGCCGCGCTGGACGCCCTGGCCGGGCGCGGCATTGCCGTGCGCGTGTCCGCCCTGTGCGACATGAATCTTTCCGCCGCGGCGGAACTGGCCGCCTCCCGCACGGATTCCGACGCCAACGCGCCGGGCGTCTACGCCGACTGGCGCGAGGCCCTGGCCGCCCATGCCTCCGGGGAGCGCCCGGTGGACCTTTTGTGCATCGCCACCAACGGCCCCAGCCACCGCGACATCGTGCTGGCCGCGGCCGCGGCCAAGATCCCCTTCGTGCTCTGCGAGAAGCCCATGAGCACCAGCGGCGCGGCCACCCGCGAGATGGCGGACGCCTGCCAATCCTCCGGCACGCGCCTGGCCGTGAACCTGTGCCGCCGCTTCCTCACGCGCTGTCTGCTCTTCCGCCAGGCCCTGCGCGACGGGCTTGTGGGTCGCCCCCGGCGCTTCTGGTCCGTCATCGGCGGCGGCGGCGTGGGCTGCGTGGGCCTGCACTATTTCGACTACGCGGCCTGGCTCTTCGACGCCCGGCCCGTCTGGGTCAGCGCGGAACTGACGCGGGACCCCGCGCCCAACGTGCGCGGAGCGCAGTTCTTCGATCCCGGCGGACAGGTGAGCGTGGGCTTCCAGTGCGCCGACGGCTGGCGCTTCACGGGCGACTTCGAGCTCTCCGAGGACGTGCCCAGGGCCTCGCGCTGCATCGTGGTCGGCACCGAGGGCGTGGCCGAGACCGACGACTTCACCCCGGCCCCGGCGGGCGCTGCCCGCGCCACGGCCCGCCCGGCGGACCAGCGCCACGTGGCCAAGACGCGCCTGGTGCAGCCCGAGCCCGTGGCCCTGGACCACGGCCCGGCGCTGGACATCGTGCAGGCCACGGCCGACTGCCTGGCCGACCTGCTGGGCCCGTACGCCCACCCCACGACGGACGCGGGCATCGAGTCCGTGGACGTGGTGCTGGCCGCGCACCTGTCTTCCGCCAGGGGCGGCGCGCGCGTGGCCCTGCCGCTTGCCGGCGACGACCTCAAACTCGACGTGCCCATCACCTAGGGAGGGCCCCGGATGACACCTTCCGCACCCGTTCGCGTCGCACCTGTCCGCATAGGGCTCGTCGGCGCGGGGCTCATCGCCCGGCAACATCTGCTGGCCATGGCCCGCGTGCCCGGCCTGGTTGCCGCGGGCATCAGCTCGCGCACGAAATCGAAAGCCGGGGAACTGGCGGCCGAGTTCTCCATCCCCCTCGTCGCGGACACCCCCGAGGAACTGGCCGCGCAGGTGGACGCCCTCATGGTGCTGGTGCCGCCGCAGACCATGGCTCCCATGGCCCTGCGCCTGCTGCCGCTGGGCAGGCCGCTGTTTTTGGAGAAGCCCGTAGGGCTCGGCGCCGCCGAGGCCGAAGCCGTGGCCCGCGCCGCCAGGGAGGCGGGCACGCCGAACATGGTGGGCTTCAACCGCCGGCACTACGGCGTGTTCGCCAAGGGGCTGGAGATCATCCGCAGCCACGGGCGCCTGCTGGCCGTGCACATCGAGGGCAGCGAGCGCATGGCCGTGGTGCGTGGACTGAACCGCTTCAGCGAGGAGGTGGTGCGCGGCTGGCTCTTCGCCAACGCCACGCACACCATCGACCTGTTGCGCCACTTCGGCGGCGAGCCCGAGGAGGTGCACGCCCTGTGCGCCAGCCTGCGCGAGCCCCTGGGCGACCAGTTCGCGGCCTGCCTGCGCTTCCCCGGCGGAACTCTCGGCTCCTATGTGGCCAACTGGCACTCCCCCGGCGGCTGGGGCGTGGTGCTCAAGGGCGAGGGCGTGAGCGTGGAGTTCCGCCCCCTGGAGACCGGCCGCGTGACCTTCGCCGACGGCGGCACGCAGACCCTGGAGCCCGATGCCGAGGAAAGCGGCATCAAGGCCGGGTTCGCCGGGCAGTTGCGCGCCTTCGAGGCCCTCGTCCGCACGGGCAGGCTTGCGCCGCCCTCCCAGGACCTGGACGGCGCGCTGGCCACCATGCGCCTGGCCGAGCGCCTCGCGGCGCGGCCCATCCCCCTGGCATAGCCGCGCGGAAAAGTCGCCCCGCGTTGACACCCCGGAGGCGAACGACTAGTTTTTCAGCGTGCTTGGCTGATCAGGTTTTCGCCTGCCCCCCCCAGCCTGCGCCAGCCCCGGCCACGTGCCCGCAGGAGCGCCATGACCAGCGCCGAAAACCACAAGCATCGCCCGCGCATCCTCGTGGCGGATGACGAAACCATAATCGCCATGCAGATAGGCGAGCTGCTGGAGGCCGAAGGCTACCGCCTGGCCGGCGTGGCCGCCACCGCGGCCCAGGTTGTGGAGCTGGCGCGCGACCTGCGCCCGGACCTCGTGCTCATGGACATCGTCATGCCCGGCGGGAGCGACGCCGGCGACATGGACCAGCCCACCGACGGCATCGACGCCTGCGCCATCATCCAGCGCGAGCTGAACATCCCGGTGGTGCTGCTCTCCGCCCACGGGGAGGAGCACTTCCTGCGCCGGGCGCGGCGCGCCCTGCCCGCGGCCTACCTGCTCAAGCCCTGCCAGAACACCCTGGTGCGCGCGGCCATAGAAATGGCCCTGGCCCTGCGCGGGCAGATGGACCCCGCGGCGCCCTTCCGCCTGCGCGAGGCGCACCACCGCATCAAGAACAGCTTCTCGCTCCTGCACAGCATGCTGCGCATCCAGGAGATCCAGACCACGGACCCCAAGGCCCGCCACGCCCTGGCCGACGCCGGAGCACGGGTGCTGGCCCTGGCCAAGGCCCACGAGACCATGGCCGCCGGCGGAGCGGAAAGCCCCTGCGACGCCAAGGTCCATGTGGAACGCCTGGCGGCAACGCTCTTCGACGCGCAAAAGGCCCCGGACTCGCGCCTGGCCCTTGAGCTGGACGTGGCCCCCCTGCCGCTTCTCCCGGCGCAGGTCATCCCCTGCGGCATCTTCCTGGCCGAGGCCCTGACCAACGCCATCCGGCACGCCTTTGCGGGCGATGCCGGCGCCCAGGCGCCCGTGCTGCGGGTGGAGATGAGCGCCCAGGGCGGCCAGGCGGAGCTGGCCATTTGCGACAACGGACGCGGACTGGGGGGAGACCCCAAGGAGCTGGGCAGGCATTCCTTCGGCCTGCAATGCCTGCAGGCCGCCGCCGACCAGCTGGAGGGGCAGATGGCCATCGCCTCCGCGCCGGGCAGGGGCACGCGCGTCAGCGTGCGCTTCCCCTTGTTCGACTTCCGCTAGGCTACCAGAGACGGTCGGCGTAGACCGCGGGCAGGCCCTTCTCGATGATGGCCGCGGCGGTCTTTTCGATGTCGTAGGGCACGAAGCGCACTTCCACCCTGTCGGGCCTGTCGGCCGCGGCCGGATTCCCCGGCTCCCAGAGCAGGTACTTGGCCCTGTTGTTGCCGTCGCGCGGCTGGCCCACGGCCCCGGCGTTGACGATGTGCCGCGCGGCCGGGTTCAGCACGTGCAGGCCCTTGCCCAGGGCCTTGCGGCCGATCCGGGGCCGGTTCCGCCCGGGCAGCAGGCTGATGCGCTCCAGCTCGTGGGTGTGCCCGGCGAAGCACAGGCGGTGGGAATACAGGCCGAAGGTCTCGCGCAGGGCGTGGTCGTCCAGTTCGTACAGGTACTTGGAAACCAGGCCCGGCGGGCAGCCGTGCACGAAGAGCGCGCCCTCCACCTCGCAGGTGCGCGGCAGGGTGCGGAAGTACATGAGGGAGTCCTCGGACAAAAGGTCGCGCGTGCGGTCCAGCGCCTTGCGCGCCTGGGGGTTGAACCAGCCCCTGGCCTGGGCCTCCAGCAGGCCGTGCTCGTGGTTGCCCAGAATGGACATGACCCCGCGCTCGCGCAGGAGCTTCACGCAGGCGTCGGGCTCCGGGCCGTAGCCCACCATGTCGCCCAGGTTCACGGCCATGGAGATCTTCCCGCCCAGAGCGTCCATGTCCGCCAGGACGGCCTTGAGGGCCTCAAGATTGCCGTGCACGTCGCTCATGACGACGATGCGGGGGGTGTCCGCGCTCATGGCCTCAAGGCTACATCAGTGCGGTCCGGTACGCAACGTGCGCGCAACCCGGCCTTGCGCCGCAGAATTTTTTGCGGCACAAGTCCCTGTGAGGCTTGCCGCCTTTCGCCCCCGCGCCGACCCCCCTTCGGCTCAGTTTCGGGCGGCGTCAACACTGCTACCGGGAACCGCCCGCACATGGCCAAGCTCAAAACGCTCCTGCTGCACCCGGACCCGCTGGTCCGGCGCGACCTGCGCCGGGCCCTTGCCGATGCGGGCTTTCTGCAGGTGCTGGGCGAGGCCGTCACCGCCTTCGAGGCCATGGAGCTCATTGAGGCCATCCCCTACGGCGCGCTGTTCATCGGCCTCGACCTGCCGGGCGGGGTCTCCGGCCTGGAGCTGGCGCAGATGCTCTCCGGCCGGAAGAACAAGCCCGCGCTGGTGTTTTTGGCCGCAAGCGAATCCCACGCCTATGCCGCCTTCGAGCAGGGCGCCACGGACTACCTCATCTGGCCCGCGCCGGACGAACGCATCCAGAAGACCCTCCTGAAGCTTTCGGAGTTCAAGGCCCGCTTCCGCGAGGTGCCCATGCCGGACAAGTGGTCCGAGGCCGCGCCCCAGACCGCGTTCGACGACGGCCCCTGGCCCGACAACTGGTCCGGCGACGATGAAAAGACCGTTTCCGTGCCCCTGGAGGACGACGAGCAGGAGCACTTCCTCTCGGCCCTCAAGCAGGCCTGGGACACCAACCAGGCGCGCACCCCGGAGATAGAGAAGCTGGCCGTCTCCCAGGACGGCCGCATGTTCCTGGTGCCCTACGGGCAGATCGTGTTCGTGGAGGCCTACGAGGACTACTCCTACGTGCACACGGCCCAGCAGAAATACCTCACCAGCTACCGCGTGAAGTACCTGGAGGAGCGCCTGGCCCCGCACCGCTTCTTCCGCGTGCACCGCAAGTATTTGGTGAACCTGGACATGGTGACCGAGATCGCGTCGCTGCCCGGCAGCAACTTCATGCTGCGCACCGCGGGCAGAACGCGCATCGAGCTGCCCATCAGCCGCAGGCGCATAGCGAGCCTGAAGCAGGTGCTGGGCTTCTAGACGCAGGGCCCGGCGCGGCGATGGACGGCGATTCCGGCCATTCACCGCGCCAGCGCCGCCGTCCGTCGAATGGCGCTGCGCAGGGCCGGGCCGACTGATGTAGACACGAGCACATGCGGACCGCGAGCACGCGGGACGCTCCGGCTTTGGGCCGCGCGGCGACCCCCATCACGCGCCCCGAGGAGGACCAAAGGACATGGACAACAGCGGAACCCTGGACAGCCTGGCGCAGGAGCTGCGCGTCTTCAGGCCCCTGCCCCAGCTGGTCATAGAGGCCAACGTGAACCCCCAGGAGCTGGAGGGCTTCCGCCGCCAGGCCGCCCACGACCCCCTGGGCTACTGGGAGGAAGCCGCCGACGAGCTGGACTGGTACAAGAAGTGGGACCGCGTGCTCGACGACGCGGACGCGCCCTTCTACCGCTGGTTCCCCGGCGCGCGCTGCAACATCGTCTACAACTGCCTGGACCGCCACATAGAGACGGCCAACAAGAACAAGCTGGCCCTCATCTGGGAGGGCGAGCCGGGCGATTCCCGCAAGTTCACCTACTACGAGCTCTACCGCGAGGTGAACCGCTTCGCCGGGGCGCTGCGCACCCTGGGCGTCGCCAAGGGCGAGCGCGTCATCATCTACATGCCGCCCCTGCCCGAGGCCGTCATCGCCATGCTGGCCTGCGCGCGCATCGGCGCGGTGCACTCCCTCGTCTTCGCCGGGTTCTCGGCCAAGGCCCTGCGCTCGCGCATCCGCGACGTGAAGGCCAAGCTCGTGGTCACGGCCGACGGCTTCTACCGCAACGGCCAGATCATCAAGCTCAAGCCCATCGTGGACGAGGCCCTTGTGGGCGCCTGCGCCGACTGCGTGGACTCCGTGGTGGTCGTCCACCGCGCCAAGGTGGACACCGACATGCAGGAGGGCCGCGACTTCTGGTACGACGACGTGGTGCGCCGCGAACGGCCCGAGTCGCCCGCCGAGGTCATGGACGCGAACGACACGCTCTTTCTGCTGCACACCAGCGGCACCACGGGCGCGCCCAAGGTCGTCTCCCACTGCCACGGCGGCTACATGGTGGGCGTGCACCGCACCCTCACCCACGTGTTCGACATCAAGCCCACGGACATCTTCTGGTGCACCGCCGACCTCGGCTGGGTCACCGGCCACAGCGCCGTGGTCTACGGGCCGCTGCTGGCCGGCACCACTACGCTCATCTACGAAGGCCACCCCAACTACCCCCAGGCCGACCGCATGTGGCACATCGTGAGCAAGTACGGGGTGACCATCTTCTACACCGCGCCCACGCTCATCCGCATGCTCATGCGCTTCGGGCCGCAGTACCCGCGCATGCACGACCTCTCCACCCTGCGCCTGCTCGGCACCGTGGGCGAGCCCATCGGCCCGGAAACCTGGCTGTGGTTCTACCGGCACATCGGCCGCGGCGAATGCCCGCTCCTCGACACCTGGTGGCAGACCGAGACCGGCATGTTCATGATCTCGCCCCTGCCCATCTCGCTGCTGAAGCCCGGCTCCGTCACCAAGCCCCTGCCGGGAGTCGAGGTGGACGTGGTGGACCGCGAGGGCAAGCCCGTGCCCACCGGCAAGGGCGGCCTGCTGGTCATCACCAGGCCCTGGCCGGCCATGATGACGGGCATCTTCGACCCCACGGGCAAGGACGGCGGACCCGATTCCGGCAAGGCGCGCTATCTCGAATCCTTCTCCCGCTTCCCCGGCAAGTACCTGGCGGGCGACGTGGCCAAGCGCGACGAGGACGGCTTTTTGTGGATACAGGGCCGCGCCGACGACGTGCTGAACATCGCCGGGCACAGGCTTGGCACCGCCGAGCTGGAGAACGCCTTCCGCGCGCACCCCGCCGTGGCCGAGGCCGCCGTCATCGGCGTGCCCGACAAGATCAAGGGCGAGGCCGCCAAGGCCTTCGTCATCCTGAACGAGGGGCACCAGCCCTCGGACGAGCTGGTGCTTGCGCTGCAGCAGCACATGCGCAAGGAGCTCGGCCCCGTGGCCGTCATCAAGGGCGTGGAGTTCCGCGAGACCCTGCCGCGCACCAAGAGCGGCAAGATACTGCGCCGGGTGCTGAAGGCCGAGGAAACCGGGGAAGCCCCCGGCGACCTGAGCATGCTGGAGGACAACGAGTAGACGAACCTGGGGGCGCTGCCCCCAGGACCCCGCCAGAGGGCACGAGGCCCTCTGGACTCCCTTTGGCGCGGATTTTCCGCCCCGGCCAAGGCCGC
>JACRDI010000041.1 GCA_016218665.1 Desulfovibrio sp.
AGGGCCAGCTTGTCCGGGTACTTCAGGGCCTGGAAGGCCGGGAAGGGGTCGGAGGCGACAACCGCGTGGGCGCGGCCGTTCAGCACTTCCTGGATGGTCTGGGCCTCCTGCTCGAACAGGCGGACCTGGGCCTTCGGCATGTGCTTTTTGGCCACATCCACGGCTGTGGTGCCCTGGCGGATGGCCAGGATGACGTCCGGACGGTCGAAGTCGGCCAAGGTCTTGAACGAGCCGGTCTTGAGCCTGTCGCCCACGAGTGACATGCCGGAATACTCGTAGGGGATGGTGAAGTTCACCTTGAGCCCGCGCTGGGGCTGTATGCTCATGCCGCCGATGATGATGTCGAACTTGCCGGAGAGCAGCGCCGGGATGATGCCCGACCACTGGGTGGGCTCGAACTGCACGCCCACGCCCATGTCCTTGGCCAGCCTGCGCGCCACGTCGATCTCGAAGCCCACGAACTCGCCCTTCTTGTCCTGCATGGCCCAGGGCACGAAGGTGGAGAAGCCTACGCGCAGCACGCCGCGCTGGAGGATCTGCTCCACCGCGCCGCCCTTGGGGGCCTCGTCAATGGCGGGCTGTTTTTCAGCCTTGGAGCAGCCCAGGGTTGCCCAGCCCACGGCGGTCAGGAGCAGAACGGCCATGAGCAGCGTGTTCAGGCGGCTGGTGGAAAATCGTGCGAACATGGGCATCCTCCATTGTCGGTTGGGTCAGGTCGGGTAGGCCAGGCCGCGCTCCAGCCCTGCGGCCAGGGCGGAGAGGGCGGTGGTGACGAGCCAGTACAGCGCCGCCACAGTAAACCATATCTCGAAGCTCAGGAAGGTATGGGCCACGATCTCGCCGCCGCGCAAGGTCAGTTCGGCCATGGCGATGACGCTGGCCAGCGAGCTGTCCTTGACGAGCGAAACGCTTTGGCTGGCCAGCGGGGGCAGCACGCGGCGCACGGCCTGGGGCAGTATGACCAGGCGGTAGGCGGAGGCGCGGCCCATGCCCAGGCTGCGGGCCGCGTCCCATTGGCCGTGGTCGATGGACACGATGCCCGCGCGCAGGATCTCGGACACGTAGGCCCCCTCGAAGAGCGAGAGGCCGATGACGGCGCTTGAGAGGGCGTCCAGGCCCAGGGCCGGGGCGATGACGAAGTAGAGGAAGAGCAGCTGGATCAGGAGCGGGGTGTTGCGGATGGCCTCCACGTAGGCCCAGGCCAGGGCGCGCGCCGCCACGGAGCGCGACAGGCGCAGCAGCGCGGCGATGCCGCCCGCGCCAAGGGCGCCCAGGCCGGAGAGGGCGGTGAGCTTCAGGGTGACGGCCAGGCCTTGGAGCAGCGGTCCGGGGGTGCCGTCCGGGCCCCAGACAAAGGCGGGCACGCGGTACCATTGCCAGTTGTAGCCCAGGTCCGCCGCCCCGTGCGCCACCAGCCACAGCACGCCCGCCAGCGCCAGCAGGAAGCACGCCCCGTCGCGCAGGGCGGGCCATGCTGCCGTTGCGGTGCGGGGGGGCGGGGCGTCAGGCATGTTGCGGGGCGGCCTCCAGCTTCTGGTCCACGATGCCGCGGATGGCGGCGGCGATGGCTTCCGGCGTGCCGCCGGCGTCCACGGTGCGGATGCGCTGCGGGAAGCGCAGGGCCCAGGCCCTGTAGCCCAGGCGCACGCGCTCGTGGAAGGCCAGGCTCTCGGCCTCGAAGCGGCCCTCGGCCACGGTCTTGCCCTCGGCGGTGTTGCGGGCAACGGCGCGCGTAACTCCCGTGCGTGTGTCCAGGTCCAGCAGGATGGTCAGCTCCGGCCACAGGCCGTCCACGGCCAGCTCGTTGAGGGAGTGCAGCATGTCCGCGTCCAGCCCGCGCCCGTAGGCCTGGTAGGCCACGGTGGAGTCCGCGAAGCGGTCGCAGAGCACCACCTTCCCGGCTTCCAGCGCCGGGCGCACCACTTGCGCCACGTGCTGGGCGCGGTCGGCCAGATACAGGAAGAGCTCGGCCCGGGCGCACAGGTCGCGGTTCTCCAGGGAGAGCAGCACGCGGCGCAGCTCGCGCCCGATGCGGCTGCCGCCCGGCTCGCAGGTGACGAGCACGCTTCTGCCGCGCGCCTCCAGGTGGGACTTCAGCAGCGCGATCTGCGTGGACTTGCCCGTGCCCTCTATGCCCTCAAAGGTGATGAACATGGCTAGTCCGATCCCAGGGGCAGGAGCAGGAAGCGGTCGTCGACCTCCTGGGGCTTGGCCGCGGGCTTCTTCTCCCCTGCGTCGCCCTTGCCGCCCAGCAGGGAAAGGCCCGCCGCGGGGGCGTCCGGCGTGTGCGGGGCGCGGTAGAGGTAGCGGTCCAGGTAGCGTTGGAAGGGCGTCCAGGCCTGGTCCGTGCCCTCAAGCTCGGCGTAGGCCCCGGCCATGGTGTTCATCTTGGCGTCGATGTTGTCCGCGAAGTGCAGGATGAAGGCCTCCGGAGTCTTGGGCCGCTTGGGCGCGCCGAACTCGTACTCGCCGTGGTGGCTCAGGATGAGGTGCTTGAGGTGCAGCACGAGGCCCTCGTCCAGCTCCTTGGCTTTTGAAAGAAAAGGTTCAAGTTTCGCCAGGCCGAGCTGGATGTGCCCCAGCAGTCGGCCTTCGTCGGTGTACTCGCGGGAGAGGCCGCTGGAGAGCTCCCAGGCCTTGCCCAGATCGTGCAGGATGGCCGCCGCCAGCAGGACCTGCCGGTCCAGCTGCGGGTAGAGGTTCGCCAGGGCCATGCACACGCGGGCCACGGACAGGGTGTGCTCCAAGAGGCCCCCGGCGTAGGCGTGGTGCACGGCCTTGGCCCCGGTGGCGGGCAGCAGCCGGCCGCGCATCTCCGGGTCGGAGAGGACCTTCTTCATGAGCGCGCGCCAGGGCTTGTGCGTCAGCTCGCGCCGGCACAGCTCCTCGATCTCGCCCAGGAGCGCCTCGGGGTTCACCGGGCTGGGGGGCAGGAACTCGGAGAGGTCCACCTCGGCCGCGTCGATCTCGGCCAGCTGCTCGATGGTCAGCTGGCACTTGTCGCGGTAGTTGGCCGCCTGGGCGCGCACCTGCACGATCTGGCCGGCGGAGAGGCCGGGGTGCTGCTGCGAGAGCGGGCTCCACACCTTGGCTTCCATCTGGCCGGTGCTGTCCTGGAGCACCAGGCTCCAGTACGGGCCGTTGCGCGACTGTCCGGTGCGGGCCTCTGCCAGAAGAAAACAATCCTGTATCGTTTGTCCGGGGCTAATGTCCCGTATGTACACGGCTTTCGCTATCACGGCCTTGCCAACTCCCTCGTGTTGGGGTACTGCGCCTGTACCGCGCTGCGCGGCGGGCAGGGCATCCCTCTGTGCCGCATCATTTGCCCTCAAGGGGCGCGGGTTGTCAAACGCAAGCGGGCGAGAAAACGTCCACTCGGCCCCTTTCGGGGCCATGCCCGGAGGGGCTCTCATGCGCATCCTGCTCACCAACGACGACGGCATCCAGGCCGTGGGCCTGCGGGCCATGCACCGCGCCCTGGTGGCGGCCGGGCACACGGTCCATGTGGTTGCTCCGGTGACGGAACAGTCCGCCGTGGGCCACGCCATCACCCTTTCCGCGCCCCTGCGCGTGAAGGAGTTCCGCGACGAGGGCTTTTTCGGCCTGGGCGTCACCGGCACCCCGGCCGACTGCGTGAAGCTGGCCCTGTCCACCCTGGTGAAGGAGCGGCCGGACATGGTGGTCTCGGGCATCAACGCCGGGGCCAACGTGGGCGTGGACCTGCTGTATTCGGGCACGGTCTCCGCCGCCACGGAAGGCGCCTTCATGGGCTTCCCAGCCATGGCGGTGTCCATGGACGACTTCAATCCCACGGACCTCTCCGGCCAGGCGGCGTACGCCACCGGGCTGCTGCCCCGGCTGCCGCTCTCCGGGCTGCCGCAGAAGTGCGTGCTGAACCTGAACTTTCCGGCCCGGCCCATTGCGGAGGTTTTGGGGCTCAAGCTCTGCCCGCACACCCGCGTGGCCTACGAGGACTGGTTCGAGGAGCGGCGCGACCCGCGCGGCCGGCCCTATTACTGGATGTGCGGTGAGCTCAAGAGCGAACGCATCAGCCAGGGGCGCGACCGCAGGCTGCTCTCCGAGGGCTGGGTGACGCTCACCCCGCTGAAGTTCGACTTCACCGACCATGAGACCCTGGAGCTGTTGGAACCCGTGCTTTCCGGCCCTGCCGGTTGACATGGTTTTCAGAGCGTGACATTTAGTAGAGTGTTCGTAGCTGTCATCAAATAGCCTTTTCACGACCGCCAAGGAGGATTCCATGCCCCTCGTTTCGCCTAAAGAGATGTTTGCCAAGGCCTATGCCGGGGGCTACGCCATCGGCGCGTTCAACGTGAACAACATGGAGATCATCCAGGGCATCATGGAAGCGGGCAAGGCGGAAAACGCCCCGCTCATTCTCCAGGTCTCCGCCGGCGCGCGCAAGTACGCCGGGCAGAACTACATCATGAAGCTCATGGAAGCCGCCATGCAGGACACCGACCTGCCCGTGGTGCTGCACCTGGACCATGGCCCGAATTTCGAGATGTGCAAGGCCGTCATCGACGGCGGCTTCACCTCCGTCATGTACGACGGCTCCCACCTCTCCTACGAGGAGAACATCGCCGAGACCAAGAAGGTGGTGGAGTACGCCCACGCCCGCGGCGTGTGGGTGGAGGCCGAGCTGGGCCGCCTGGCCGGCGTGGAGGAGGACGTGCAGAGCGACGACCACGTCTACACCGACCCCGAGCAGGCCAAGGACTTCGTGACCCGCACCGGCTGCGACTCCCTGGCCATCGCCATCGGCACCAGCCACGGCGCGTACAAGTTCAAGGGCGAGGCCAAGCTCGACTTCGCCCGCCTGGAGAAGGTGGGCCAGCTGCTGCCCGGCGTGCCCATCGTGCTGCACGGCGCCTCCAGCGTGCCCCAGGAGTTCGTGGAGATGGTCAACAAGTACGGCGGCCACGTGCCCGGCGCGCGCGGCGTGCCCGAGGACCTGCTGCGCAAGGCCGCGGGCATGGCCGTGTGCAAGATCAACATCGACTCGGACATCCGCCTGGCCATGACCGCCTGCATCCGCAAGCACCTGGCCGAGAACCCCGGAGACTTCGACCCCCGCCAGTACCTGACCCCGGCGCGCAACGCCGTGCGGGACATGGTGCAGCGCAAGATCAAGAACGTCCTGGGCTGCTCCGGCAAGGCCTAGGCGGAGAGAAACACCGCAAGGAGCGAGAGGAACATGGCGACGAGAATTGGCATCAACGGCTTTGGCCGCATCGGCCGCTACCTGACCAGGCTTCTGGCCGACCAGCCCGAACTGGAGCTTGCGGCCATCAACGCGCGGGCCACCAACCGCGATCTGGCCCATCTGCTGAAATACGACTCCGTGCACGGGGCCTTCCCCCGCGTGGAAGGCAACGAGCAGGGCATCCTGCTCGACGGCAAGCAGGTGCTGGTGACCCGCTTCGCCACGGGCGAGTGGAGCTGGAAGGACATGGGCTGCGACATCGTGGTGGAGTCCACCGGCAAGCTGAACGATCGCGCCGGCTGCTCCACGCACCTGGCCTGCGGGGCCAAGAAGGTCATCCTCTCCGCCCCCGGCAAGGAGATGGACTGCTCCGTGGTGGTGGGCGTGAACGACGCCGATCTGAAGCCCGAGCACAAGATCGTGTCCAGCGCCAGCTGCACCACCAACTGCCTGGCCCCGGCCGCCAAGGCGCTCAACGACGCCTTCGGCATCAAGCACGGCCTCATGACCACCATCCACTCCTACACCATGGACCAGCGCCTGCACGACGGCTCCCACAAGGACATCCGCCGCGCCCGCGCCGCGGCCCTGAACATGGTTCCCACCACCACCGGCGCGGCCAGGGCCCTCTCCCTGGTCATTCCGGCGCTCAAGGGCAAGCTCGACGGCTTCGCCATCCGCGTGCCGACCCCGGACGTGTCCATCGTGGACCTGACCTGCGAGCTGGACCGCGCCACCACCAAGGAAGAGGTCAACGCCGTCATGAAGGCCGCGGCCAACGAGAGCTTCGGCTACTGCGACGAGCCGCTGGTCTCCTCGGACTTCGTGGGCAGCACCTTCGGCGGCGTGCTCGACGCCGGGCTCACCACCGTCATGGATGGCACACAGGTGAAGCTCATCGTCTGGTACGACAACGAGGCCGGCTTCACCCACCAGTTGGTGCGCCTCATCAAGAAGGTGGCGGCCTTCGGCTAGGCCCGGGATTGCAGGACATCAAGAGGGGGCTGCGGCCCCCTTTTTTGTGGCGTGGCGCCGGGCCCGCACCGGGGCATCGGATCACGGGCAGACGAATTTTCGTGCGTCAACGCATATTTTTGCTGACATTATCTCCCTGCCTGGATAGATATGGTGCGTAACCATAGGAGGATGCCATGACGAAAACGCCTGACCGTTTCGAAAGGTATTTCCGCACCCTGGCCGAGGTGGCCCGGGTGGTGAACTCCAGCCTGGAGACCGGGAACGTCCTTGCCGCCGTCACCGAGCAGACCACCAAGGCCGTGCGGGCCAAGGGCTGCACCCTGCGCCTGCTGGACCGCTCCGGCGCTCGCCTTCTGCCCAGCGCCGCCTTCGGCCTGTCCAAGGAATATTTCCGCAAGGGCTCCGTGGAGCTCGCCAACAGCGAGGTGGACCGCGAGGTCATCAGCGGCAAGACCATCCACATCCCCAACGCCCAGAACGACCCGCGCTTCCAGTACGGCGAGGCCGCCAAGAAGGAAGGCATCGTCACTGTGCTCGTCACCCCGCTCATGGTGGACGGCAAGGCCATCGGCGTCATGCGCATCTACACCACCACGGAGCGCAGCTTCGACGACGCCTCCCTGGATTTCCTGCGCGCCGTGGCCGACATCTCGGCAATGGCCATCGAGAACGCCCGCCTGCACCAGGCCCTGAAAACCGACTACGAGATGCTGGCCTCCTACGAGCACCGCATCTTCGAAGACTAGGGGGAGGCACTCATGCTGCGCATCGCTATCAACGGCTTCGGCCGCATCGGCAGGCAGGTGTTGAAGGCCCTGTATGAGCGCCACCACGACGTGGCGACGGTCGTCGCCCTGAACGACCTTTACGACGTGAAGACCAGCGCGCACCTGCTGGAGTTCGACTCCACCTACGGCCGCGCGCCGGAGCAGGTGGGGGTGACCGAGTCCGGCGGCATCAGCTACGGCGACTGGAACGTGGCCTGCTACGCCGAGCGCGACCCCGCCAACCTCCCCTGGGGCGACCTGGGCATCGACATCGTCATCGAGTCCACGGGCCTGTTCACCACCGGGCCCAAGGCCCAGGCCCACCGCGCGGCCGGCGCCAAGAAGGTCATCATCAGCGCCCCGGCCAAAGAGGAAGACATCACTGTGGTCATCGGGGTGAACGAGCACCTCTACGACCCGGAGAAGCACCACATCGTCTCCAACGCCAGCTGCACCACCAACTGCCTGGCCCCGGCGGTGAAGGTGGTGCACGAGGCCTTCGGCGTGGCCAACGGCCTCATGTGCACCATCCACAGCTACACCAACGACCAGCGCATCCTGGACCTGCCGCACAAGGACCTCCGGCGCGCCCGCGCGGCGGCGCTGAACATCGTGCCCACGTCCACCGGCGCGGCCAAGGCCGTGGCGCTCGTCATCCCGGAGCTCAAGGGCAAGGTGGACGGCTACTCGCTTCGCGTGCCCACGCCCACGGTGTCCATCGTGGACTTTGCATGCACCCTGGAAAAGCCCACGGACACCGCCACCCTGCGCGCCACCTTGAAGGCCGCCAGCGAAGGCCCGCTCAAGGGCATCCTCGGCTTCTCCGAGCGGCCGCTGGTCTCCACGGACTTCCGGGGCGACACCCGCTCCAGCATCATCGATTCGGAATACACGGTGGTCTCGGGCTCCGGCCTGGCCAAGCTCGTGACCTGGTACGACAACGAATGGGGCTATTCCTGCCGCGTGGCGGACCTCATCAAGCTCATGGCCGACAAGGGCCTCTAGGATTACGATCATGCTCTATCTCAAGGACATCGACGTCTCCGGCAAGAAGGCGCTCATCCGCGTGGACTACAACGTGCCGCTCGACGGCACCCGCGTCACGGACGACACGCGCATCCGCGAAAGCCTGCCCACCCTGCGCCACATCCTGGAAAAGGGCGGAGCGGCGGTCATCTGCTGCCACCTGGGCCAGCCCAAGGGCGAGGTGAAGCCGGAGTTCTCCCTTGCGCCCGTGGCCGCGCACCTGGCCGGCATGCTCGGCATGAGCGTGCCCCTGGCCGCCGATTGCGTGGGGCCGGACGTGCGCGCCAAGGTGGACGCCCTGAAAGGGGGCGAGGTGCTGATGCTGGAGAACCTGCGCTTCCACAAGGCCGAGACCAGCAAGGACGCGGCCGAGCGCACGGCCTTCGCCAAAGAGCTGGTGGCCGGGCTGGACCTCTATGTCAGCGACGCCTTCGGCGTGTCCCACCGGCCCAACGCCTCCGTCACCGAGGCCCCGCTGGCCGCGCCCAAGGCCTGCGCGGGCTTTCTGATGGAGAAGGAGTGGCTGTACCTGAACGGCGCGCTGAAGAGCCCCAAGCGGCCCTTCGTGGCCGTGTCCGGCGGCAGCAAGGTGTCCAGCAAGCTCGGCATCCTCAAGAACCTGCTGGGCAAGGTGGACCATTTGATCATCGGCGGAGCCATGGCCAACACCTTCCGCCTGGCCCAGGGCATCGACATGGGCGACTCCCTGGTGGAAAAGGACCTGCTGGACGAGGCCAAGGCCATTCTGGACAGCGCCGCCGACATGCGCACGCACATCCACCTGCCCGTGGACTTCGTGCTGGCCAAGGAATTCAAGGCCGACAAGGCCGAGGTGGCCTCGCACACGGGCGCGGTTCCGGCCGGGCTCATGGCGCTGGACATCGGCCCCAAGAGCATCATCGCCTTTGCCCACACCCTGAAAGGCGCGGGCACCGTGGTCTGGAACGGCCCCATGGGCGCCTTCGAGAACCCGGCCTTCGCCGCGGGATCCATCGGCATGGCCAAGGCCATCGTGGAGTGCGGGGCGCTTTCCATTGTGGGCGGCGGCGACACCGACGCCGTGGTCCATGCCGCGCACCTGGGAGACAAGTTCAGCTTCATCTCCACCGGCGGCGGCTCCTTCCTGGAGTTCCTGGAAGGCAAGGAGCTGCCGGGCTTCAAGGCCCTGGAAGACGCGGCCAGGAAGTAGCCGCGCGCAGCGACAAAACAAAAGCCCCCGCCGGGAACTCCTGGCGGGGGCTTCTTTGTTGGTGGAAACGAGAGCTAGGCGCGGTCGGGAAACAGCGCCGTCCCGGCGCCCAGGATGGTCTCGGCCGTGACGCCCAGGGGGGCGATGCGCCGCTCCACCAGGGCGATCTCGTCCGCCGGATCGAAGAGCGGATAGTCGCTGCCGAAGAGCAGGTGGTCCGCCGGGTGGCGGGAGATGAGTTCGCGCAGGGTCGCGTCGTCGATGAAGGACAGGGAGCTTGAGGTGTCGAAGAACACGTCCAGCCCGGCCAGGTGCTCCACCGCGAACTTCCAGTGGCTGAAGCCGCCCAGGTGCGCGGCGATGAGCTTGGGGCCGGGGAAGTTCTTGCGCAGCTTGGCCATCTTCACGGGGCAGGAGGGGTTCTGCTCCGGAGGCAGCACATCGCCCACGTGGACCATGAGGGTCCAGTCGTCGCCGACCATTTCCATGAGGGCGTAGAATTTGGGGTCGTCCAGGAAGAAGCCCTGGAAGTCCGGGTGGAACTTCAGGCCCGTGATGCCCGCCTTGCGCAGGCGCGTCAGCTCCTTCTCCGGTTCCGGGTAGTCCGGGTGCAGGGTGCCAAAGGCCGTGACGCGCGTGGACTGGCGCTCCATGTCGATTGCCCAGTTGTTGGCCGGGATCACCTGCGAGGGGTCGGTTGCGGCCGTGTGCACCACCACGCGGCCGATGCCGGCGCGGTCGGCCCGGGCCAGCAGGTCGTCCAGCACGCCGGTGCCCTGCGGCTGGATGCCGTAGTGGCTGTGCAGCTGATTGATGGCTTTTTCGGCGATTTTGGGATGGAAAACGTGGGTATGCGTGTCGGTGAACACTGCGGAACTCCTGTGCCTATAGGCGGAGTTCTCATACGCCCGCGCCAATGGCGGGGCAAGAAAAACAATGCGGGCGGGTACTTACTGTTGCGTCCTCTTCTCAGCCGGCGGGGGCTTGGGGCTTCTTCTCGCACAGCTCCCTGAACCAGCCGGGCACGGCCACGGGCCTGCCCTCGCGGTTCACAGTGGGGTGCACGGTGTAGCCCTGGGCGGTGAGCTTGCCCCTGTCCTCGGTCCAGAACTCGTAGATGATGGTCATGCTGGCGCGCGACCACTCGTGCACGCCGCAGTGGACCCAGAGCAGGTCGTCGTAGCGCGCGGGCACGCGGTAGCGGCACCAGGCCTCGCGCACGGGCAGGGCGATGCCGCGTTCCTCGACCACGCCGTAGCCCATGCCGCGCTCGCGCAGGAACTGACTGCGGGCCCGCTCGAAGATATGCAGATATTCCGCGTAGTAGAGCACACCCATTGCATCGGTCTCGCCATAGGACACGCGGTGTGCGTACCAGCAGTCGGACTCGGGGAAGACCTTGGGGAACTCCATCGTCGCGCCTCCTGATGCCGGCCGCTAGCGCAGCTGGCGCAGCACCCAGGACATGAGCTCGTGGCCGGTCTCGATGACCAGGCCGGTGGAGCGGGCCTGGGCCTCGGAGAAGGCGGAAAGCCCGCTGGCCTCGCCGCCCTCGCGCCACAGCAGGAAGGGCACGGCGTCCGGCGTGTGGGTCTTCTCGGCAATGGGCGTGAAGTGGTCGCAGGTGACCACAAAGGCCACGTCCTGCCCGGCAAGCGCCTGCGTGAGCGGGGCCACCACGCGCGCGTCGAAGCGGCTGATGGCCTCGGCCTTCTGGTCGGCGTCGCCCGCGTGGCCGCATTCGTCCGGCCCCTCCAGGTGCACGAAGGCGAAGTCGCCGCGCTCCAGGTACTTCAGCGCCGCGTCCACCTTGCCCTCGTAGTTGGTGTCGATGAGGCCTGTGGCGCCGGGCACCTGGATGACCTCCATGCCCGCCGCGCGCCCCAGTCCGCGCACGAGGTCCACGGCGGAGATCACCGCGCCGTCAAGGCCGAAGGCGTCCTTGAACCTGGGCAGGATGAGCGGCCGGCCCTGGCCCCAAGGCCAGATGGACCTGGCCTTGGTGTGGGCGGCGGTCTCCCGCAGGCGCTCCTCGGCCAGGAAGAGCAGATCCCAGATGCGGGCCGAGCGCGAGAACTGGCGCATGTCCGCGCGGATGGGCTTGCCGGTGATGTCGTGCGGGGGGCTGATGAGGAGCTTGGCCTCGTCCTCCCTGGCGCCGCCCTTCTGCACCAGGAGATGGCGGTACTGCACGCCGGGGTGGAACTGGAAGGTCTCGTCGCCGAGCCTGTCCTGCAGGTCCTGCACCAGCGGGGCCGAGACCTCGGTGGTGATGTGGCCGGAGGAGTAGTCCAGCATGGTGCCTTCCGGGGCAAGCTCCGTCAGGTTCACCAGGTTCATGCGCCATACCAGGTCGTCGGGGTCGAGCTCAAGCCCCTGGGCCGCGGCCTCGATGGGCCCGCGCCCGGTGTGGTGCCTGGCCGGATCGAAGCCCAGCAGCGACATGTTGGCCACGTCCGAGCCCGGGGGCATGCCCTGGGGCACGGTCTGGCACACGCCAACGGTGCCCGTGGCGGCCATGCGGTCCATGACGGGCGTGCTGGCGGCCTCCAGGCAGGTCTTGGCGCCGGGGTGTTCGTCGGCCCAGCCGCCCATGCCGTCGGCGATGAGGAAAAGGAGCTTCATGCTGTGTCCGCCTGCTTGGTGCGAGGGCTACAGGATGGGGAAGTGCACCGTGGGGCGCACGGCAAAGGGCAAGGCGTCGATGGCGCGGACGGTCTCCGCGGCGGCGCTGGCCTTGGCCTCGTGGGTCAAGAACACGATGGGCACCTCCGGGGCCTTGTGCTCGCCCTTTTGCACCGCCTGGGCGATGGAGATGCCGTGCTCGGCCATGGTCTTGGCGATGGCCGCCAGCACGCCGGGGCGATCCGCCACGGAGAAGCGGAAGTAGTGCATGGACACGCACTCCGACGAGGGCAGGATGTCGGCCTCTGGCAGGGGCTTGTTGCCGAAGCCCGTGTTGTCGAAGTGCGCGCTCGGGATGGCGAGGCCCCGGCACAGGGCCATGACGTCGGCCATGACCGCGCTGCCCGTGGGCAGCGAACCCGCGCCCTGGCCGTGGAGCATGATGGGCCCCACCGCGTTGCCCTCCACGCGCACGGCGTTGTAGTTGCCGCCCACGCGCGCCAGCAGGAACTTGTGGTTCACCAGGGTGGGCTCCACGCTGGCGACGATCTTGCCGTCGACCTCCCGCGCCTGGGCCAGCAGCTTGATGCGGTAGCCGAACTCGCGGGCGAACTCGATGTCCGAGCCCGTCACCTGGGTGATGCCGCGCACCGGCAGTTTGGATAGCGGGAAGTCCCGGCCGTAGGCCAGGCGTATGAGCACCACCAGCTTGTGCGCGGTGTCGAAGCCCTCGATGTCGAAGGTCGGGTCGGCCTCGGCGTAGCCCAGTTCCTGGGCCTGCTTGAGGGCCACGTCGAACTCCAGATGATTGGTGGTCATCTCGGAGAGGATGTAGTTGGCCGTGCCGTTCATGATGCCCGTGAGCCGCTCGATGCGGTTGGCGCCCAGGCTCTCGCGCAGGGTCTGCACGATGGGCACGCCGCCGGCCACGCTGGCCTCGTAGAAGAGGCCCAGGCCCTTCTTTGCCGCCAGGGCGGAGAGCTCCGGCCCGTGCAGGGCCAGCAGGTGCTTGTTGGCCGTCACCACGTGCTTGCCCGCGTTCAGGGCGCGGGTGATGAGCTCGCGCGCCAGGCCCACCCCGCCCATGAGCTCGACCACCACGTCCACGTCCGGTCCGAGCAGGTCGTCCGGGTTCGCGGTGAACCGCATCTCGGGACCGGTGGCCACGGCGCGCTTCTTGGTCAGATCGCGCACGAGCACGGTGGTGATGGCGATGTCCCTTCCCGTGCGGGCGAGGATGCCCTCGCGGTTTTCGTGCAGAATCTGGGCGAGCCCTGAGCCGACCGTGCCGAATCCGGCGAGACCGAGGCGCAGCGTGTTCATGCGTGATCCTTATTTTCCGAAGAACTTCTTGAGGTTTCTCGTGGCCTGGTTGATGCGGTGGCGGTTTTCCACCAGGGCGAAGCGCACGTGGTCGTCGCCGTAGTTGCCGAAGCCGAGGCCCGGCGAAACGGCCACCTCGGCCTCGCGCAGCAGCAGCTTGGAGAACTCCACGCTGCCCATGTGCTTGAACTCGTCCGGAATCTCGGCCCAGACGAACATGGTGGCCTTGGGCGGCTCCACCATCCAGCCCGCGCGGTGCAGGCCCTCGATGAGCGCGTCGCGGCGGTCCTGGTGCACGTCCATGATCTCGCGCACGCAGTCCTGCGGACCGTTGAGCGCGGTGCAGGCCGCGATCTGGATGGGCTGGAAGATGCCGTAGTCCAGGTAGCTCTTGATGCGGGTGAGGGCCTGGACCATGTCGCGGTTGCCCACGCAGAAGCCCACGCGCCAGCCGGCCATGGAGTAGCTCTTGGTCAGGGAGAAGAACTCCACGGCCACGTCCTTGGCGCCCTTGGCCTGCATGAAGCTGGGGGCCACGTAGCCGTCGTAGGTGAAGTCCGCGTAGGCCAGGTCGTGGATGATGTACATCCCGTGTTCCTTGGCGAAGTCCACGATCTTCTGGAAATAGTCCACGTCCGCGCAGATGGTGGTCGGGTTGTGGGGATAGTTGATGACGAGCAGCTTGGGCTTGGGCCAGGTCTGCTTCACCGCGATCTGCAGGTCCTCCAGGAAGTCGCGTCCCTTGCCCATGGGAATGCGGCGCACGTCCGCCCCGGCGATGATGGCCGCGTAGGGGTGGATGGGGTAGGCCGGGTCGGGCGCGAAGACCACGTCGCCGGGGGAGAGCATGACCAGCGCCAGGTGCGCCAGGCCTTCCTTGGCGCCCATGGTGACGACGACTTCCTGGTCGTGGTCCAGCTCCACGCCGAAGCGGCGCAGGTACCAGTTGGCGATGGCCAGACGGAGGCCCTTGATGCCCTTGGATGCGCTGTAGCGGTGGTTGGTGGACTTCTGCGCCGCCTCCATGAGCTTTTCCACGATGTGCGGCGGGGTGGGCAGATCGGGGTTGCCCATGCCGAGGTCCACGATGTCTGCGCCCTGATGGCGCATCTTCATTTTCAGCTCGTTGACCTGGGCGAACACGTACGGCGGAAGTCTGTGGACTCTGGGAAACTGCTCCATTGCGCTCTCCTTGGCTCCCCTGGCGGCCGCGATGGGTCGGAGGTGATTATTCTGTAGTCGGGAACCATATATGCGCCGGGGCGGGTCTGTCAAAAGCAATGATGCCTGAAAACGCGCGGTTGTGTTGCCTCCGCCGGGGCCGAATGGTAGCCTGTGGGAAACCGACGGGAGGCCCCATGGATCGACGCGACTATGAACGCATGCTTGAGGTGGCCCTTGAGGAGGCCAGAAAGGGCCTGGCCGAAGGGGGCGTGCCCATCGGCGCGGCCCTGTTCGACGGGCAGGGCAGGCTGCTGGGCAGCGGCCACAACAGGCGCGTGCAGGACGACGACCCGGCCATCCACGCGGAGACCGCGGCCTTCCGCGCCGCAGGCCGCAGGAAAAGCTACCGCGACACCATCATGGTGACCACCCTGGCCCCCTGCTGGTATTGTTCCGGCCTGGTGCGCCAGTTCGGCATCGGCACCGAGGTGGTGGGCGAAAGCAGCACGTTCCAGGGCGGCGTCGCCTGGCTTAAGCGCAACGGTATCAAAGTGGTGAACCTGAAGAGCGCGGAGTGCGTGCACTTGCTGGGCAGCTTCATCAAGGCCCGGCCCGAGGTCTGGAACGAGGATATCGGCGTCGAGTGACGGCGCCGCGTTTTTGCGCCACACTCTTGTACAGAGCTGCAAGTTCAGCTACATCAAATGCAACATCCCCGCGGCCAACTTTTGTGGAGATTCGCTTGAAGCCATCCTCCGCGCTGCGCACAGTTTGTATCATCTTCACCCTGGTGCTCCTTGCCGGGGGTGTGCTCGCGCAGCAGCCGGCAGCGTCCCCCGTCGCCCTCACGCCCGAGGAACGGCGCTGGCTCGACGATCACCGCGGCTCCATCATCCTGACCTACGACGAGAATTTCCCGCCCATTGAGTTCCGGGACGTCGACGGCCACTACGCGGGCATGGGCGCGGAAATCGTGGCCCGTGTGGAGGCCCTGCTCGGCGTCACCTTCGTCAAGCTCCCCACCAGCGACTGGGGCGCCTTTCTCAAGGACCTGGAAGCGGGCAACGTGCACCTGAACGGCGGCATGGCCAGCACGCCGGAGCGGGACGAGTACGCCTTCTGCACCGCGCCCTACATCAAGCTGCCGCTGGCGATCATCACGCGGGCCAAGGGTTTCGAGGGCAGGAACGTCGCCTGGGAAGACCTCAAGGGCAAGCGCGTTGCGGTCGTGTCCGGCTACATGACGGAATCCTATGTGCGCCGGCACAGCCAGGGGGAGTTCAGCGTTGTCGTCGTTCCGAGCATCATCGAGGGGCTCCGCGACGTCTCCTTTGGCGTGGTGGACGCCTTTGTCGACAACCTCGCCACCTCCTCCTACTACATTGAGAAGGAAGCGCTGACCAACCTGCGGGTTGCCGGAAACACGGACCTGTCCTTTCCCATCAGCCTCTGCGTGAGCCGGAAGTACCCGCTGCTCCTAAGCTCCCTGCAGAAGGCGCTGGACGCCATCCCCGCCTCCGAGGTCGAGGCTTTGCGCAAGCGCTGGATCTCCCTCTCCGGCGGCGGCCTGCTGGAGCCGGAAACGCGGCGCCAGCTGAAGTTCGCTGGCGTGTTCGTGCTGCTGCTGCTGTTGGGCCTGGGCGGCATCAGCTATCTGCTCAAGCGCCGGCTGGACGAGAAGGTGTGCAGCCTTGGGGCCGCCCGCAAGGAGCTTGAGGAGCAGACCGAGCGCCTGCATATGGCGCTGGATGCAATCAGCGCCGGGGTTTGGGAATACCACCCCCTCACCGGGGCGCTTTTCTGCACCGACCAGTGGTACTCCATGCTGGGCCGCGATCCGGGATCGCTGGAGGGCGACATCGACGTGTGGCGGCTGCTGCTCCACCCCGATGACCAGCCCGGGGCGATGCGCGCCGTGAACGCGTACTGCGCCTCGGACGGCAGGAGCATGTACGAGGCCGAGTTCCGCATGCTCCACGCCGACGGAACCTGGCGCTGGGTGCTGGGCAAGGGCCGCGCCGTCGCCTGGGACGGACAGGGCCGTCCCTCGCGCATCGTCGGTCTGAACATCGACATCCACGAGCTCAAGACCATGCAGGAAGACCTGCGCCGCAGCGAGGCCATCGTGCGGGCCGCCTTTGACCAGACCTTCCAGTTCTGCACCCTGCTGGACACGAACGGCAAGGTGGTGCGGATCAACAAGAGCGCGCTGAGCTTTTCGAACATCACGCCGGACGCCGTCATCGGCCGCCATTTTGGCGATTGCCCGTGGTGGCCGGACCGGGAGACCGCGCACGACATCATGCGCCAGGCGGTGGAGACGGCGCTCTCCGGCGGCGTGTTCCGCCGAGAGGTGCAGTTGCAGGACGCCGCGGGCTCCGTCGCCCAGGTGGACTTCTCCCTTTCGCCCCTCATGGAGTCGGACGGTTCCGTGAACATCCTCATTGCCGAGGGCCGCGACCTCAGCGCCATCCGCCGGGCGGAGCAGGCCCTCAAGGCCAGCGAGGAGCGCTACCGGGCCATCTTCAGCAACGCTCCGGTGGGCATCTTCCGCAGCACGTATTCCGGCCGGGTCGTCGACGTGAACCAGGCCCTGGCCGCCATGCACGGGTTCCAGAGTCCGGAGGAGATGCTGCGCGGCATGGGCGACCTGGCCTTCGAGGCCTACGCCTCGTCCGAGGATCGCTGGGCGCTGCTGCGCGGGCTTGAGGACACGCCCAGGGGCCTGCGCATGGAGATCACGCTCAAGCGCTTCAACGGGGAGACCTTCCCCGCCATCATCAACGCCTCCCTGCAATATGGCCCGGAGGGCGAACCTGCCTACCTCGACGGCGTCATCGAGGACATTACCGAGCGCAAGCGGGCCGAGGCCACCCTGCGCGAGAAGACGGCCCTGCTCGAAGCCATGGTCGACGCCACCCTGGACGGCATCCTTGTGGTGGGCGAGGGGCGCGAGGTGCTCGTGGCCAACCGGCGCTTCTGCGAGATGTTCAGCGTTCCGGCCGGGCTGCGCCAGGGCCGCGTGGACGACATGCTGCTGCGGCATGTGGCCTGCCAGGCCCCGACGCCGGAGGCGTTCACCTCCCGCGTGGCGGAGCTCTCCTTGGACCCCCTGTGCATCGCCCGGGAGGAGGAGAATTTCGTCGACGGCAAGATCGTCGACCGCTACACGGCCCCCATCACGGGCGAGGACGGCAAGCTGTACGGGCGCATCTGGATGTTCCGCGATATTACGGACCGCAAGGCGCTGGAACTGCGCGTGGCGGACCAGCTGGCCTTCCAGGAGGCCCTTCTCGACACCATTCCCTACGCGGTGTTCTACAAGGGGCGCGATACGCGCTTCGTCGGCTGCAACAGGGCCTACGAGCAGTGCTTCGGCATCCGGCGCGAGATGTTCATAGGAAAGAGGGTCCTCGACCTGGACTACCTGCCGATGGCCGACCGGCAGGCCTTCCAGGCGGAGGACGAGGCGGTCATTGATGGGCTGACCAGCGTGAGCCGGGAGGTCGCCATTCCCTTCGCCGACGGGATGACGCACCAGGCGCTCTACTCCGTGAGCGGCTTCCGCCTTTCCGACGGCAGCTCCGGCGGCCTCATCGGCATCATTGTTGACATGACCGAGCGCAAGATGGCCGAGGAGCGCTTCTCCCTCATCTTCGAGATGGCACCGGAATGCATCTTCTTCATCCGCGTGTCCGACATGACGCTGGTTGACACCAACGTCGCCTTCGAGAGCATGACCGGCTTCAGCCGCGAGGAGGTCCTGGGCCGGTCCATGGCCGACTTGGGCCTCTGGAACGACCCCAATGACCGCGCCGTGTTTTTGAAGCGCCTGGAAGACGACGGGGATGTGAAGAACTTCGAGTTCATGCTGCGCCGCAAGGACGGCGAGATCCGCCGCGTCACCAATTCCTCGCGGCTGGTGAACATCGCCGGGGAAAGCTGCTACATCTCCATCCTGCACGACATCACTGAAACCCGCCGCATGCAGGAGCTGCTCATCCAGTCGGAGAAGATGATGTCCATCGGCAGCCTGGCCGCGGGCATAGCCCACGAGATCAACAACCCGCTGGGCATCGTGCACCAGGCGGTGCAGAACCTCATCCAGCGCACCAACCCGGAGCAGAGGAAGAACATCGAGACCGCGCAGGAGCTGGGCCTCGATATGGGGCTCCTGCAGCAGTACATCAAGGCGCGCAAGCTCGATGTGTTCCTGGCCGACATCCAGACGGCCGCCGTGCGCGCCTCGGGCATCATTCGCAGCATGCTCAACTTCAGCCGCCGCAGCGAAAGCAGGCGCAGCGTGTGCGACCTGCCGCGCATCATCGAGCAGTCGCTCTTCCTGGCGTCCTCCGACTACGACCTGAAGAAGGCCTTCGACTTCAAGCGGATCGAGATCGTCCTTGATCTTGAGACCGATCTGCCCGCCTGCGATTGCACGGAAACCGAACTGGAGCAGGTGATCCTGAACCTGCTGCGCAACGCCGCCCAGGCCATGGCCATGGCCCCGGCGCCGGACCGCCGGCCGCGCATCACAATACGCCTGCGGCTCCAGGATGACGTCATCCGCCTGGAGGTGGAGGACAACGGGCCCGGCATGGGGCCGCACATCCAGCGCAAGATATTCGAACCGTTCTTCACCACCAAGCCGCCGGGCATCGGCACCGGCCTCGGCCTTGCCGTGTCCTACTTCATCATAACCAAGGGCCACGGGGGGAAGATGTGGGTGGAGTCCGCTCCGGGGCAGGGCGCAACCTTCTTCATAGAGCTGCCGGTCGACAAGCGGGGGAACGCCGATGGCTGACGGCCTGGGCAAGTTCGTGCTCGTCATTGACGACGAGGAGCGCGTGCGCGAACTGCTGGTGGACTACTTGAGCGATTACGACGAGTTCGAGCTTGCCGGCGCGGAGAGCGCGGAGCAGGCGCTGGAGCTCCTGCGCTTGCGGCCAGCGGAGCTGTGCGTGGTGGATATGCGCCTGCCGGGCCTGAACGGAACAGGCTTCATCGAGGCGGCCGCGGCCGAAGGCCTGTGCCGGAAGTTCTTGGTGCACACCGGCTCGGTGGATTTTTCCCTGCCAAAATCCCTGCAACTGCTCGGCATGTGCGCCGACGACATCTTCTACAAGCCGGCCAACGCCGCCAAGGTCGCGGAGCGCATCCGCCAACTGCTCCGCAACTGCTGATCCGCCGTTTCTGGGCTGCCGATTCTGAGCCGGCACTGTTGAACCGGCGCTTTTGAGCCGGCGACGTGCGCACGAAAAAGGGGCCATCCGTTTCCAGATGGCCCCTTGTGGCGTCGGTGGTCGGGATGAGAGGAGTTGAACCTCCGGCCCCCTGAACCCCATTCAGGTGCGCTACCAGGCTGCGCTACATCCCGACGTTGCGAGGTGGGCTTGTACCCCCGGTGCGGTTGGCTTGTCAACAAAAAGCCGAGAAAAAATCCAAGGCGTCCGAATTTGACCGCAAAATTCGGCATCTGCGTACGCGTCAGGCCCGCAGGCAGGCCTCCAGGGCGGCAAAGGTGCCCGCAAGCCCGAAACGTTCCAGCACCCGGCCGCGCCCGGCCTCGCCCAGGCGCGCGCGCAGGTCCCCGTCGGCCATGAGGGCGCGCAGGTTCTCCGCCAGGGCCGGCGCCTCAGGCCGGGAAAGCAGGCCCGTGACGCCGTGCTCCACCACCTCCGGAATGCTGCTGACGGAGAACGCCGCCACGGGCAGGCTCATGGTCATGGCCTCGGCCAGCACAAAGCCGAAGCCTTCCCACAGGGAGGGCAGGGCGAAGATGTCGATGCTTTGGTGGAACGCCTTCATGTCCCGCACGAAGCCCAGGAACTCCACCCGGTCCGAAAGCCCCAGCCGGACGGCCTGGGCCTTCAGCTCCGCCTCCAGTTCGCCCGTGCCGGCGATGAGCACGCGGAAGGGCGGGGCGCTGCCTTTGAGCAGGGCCGCGGCCTCCAGAAGCAGGTGCTGGCTCTTCTGCTCGGTCAGCCTTCCGGCCGTGCCGATGACCAGCTCCCCCGGCCTGCGTGGAACCAGGGGCGCGCTTTTCCTGGCGTCGAACTCCGCGCTGTTAAAGCCGTTGTAGATGAGGTGGATGCGCTCCGGCGGCATGAGATACGGGTTCTCCGCCAGTACGCAGCGGCGGGTCTCCTCGGAATTCACGATGAGCTTGGTGAGCACGCGGTGGAAGAGCAGGCGGTTCAGCCACCTGTCGCGCACGGGCACGGCGATGCCCCGGCGGTAGATGATGTCCGGCACGCCGGCCAGTTTCGCGGCCACGCCTCCGGCCTTCACGTCCCTCGGGAGGCAGAGCAGCACGGCGTCCACCGCCTCGCGCCGGAAGTAGCGCACAAGCCCGGCCATGGCCACGGGGTTGGCGAAGGAGAGTCCGCCCAGGTCCGGGGTGTGGAGCCCTATGCCCGGCTCCCCGGCGAGCCGTTTCGCCAGCTCGCCGCCCTTCTTGGCCACCACGCGCACGCGGTAGCCCCGGTCGCGGGCCAGCAGGGCGTTCTGGCAATGCCAGTGCTCGCCGCCGCCCCAGGGGCCGTTGGTGTTGAAGAAACAGAGGGTCTTCGGATTCATGTCCGTCCTTTGGTCTTGCGCCGCCGCACTCTCAGTACCGTCTCGGCCGCTTCCGGGCAAGCCCGCATGGCGCGCGGCCCGAGCAGCGGCGCGAATGCGTTGCAGAGCGCCAGGGAATGGCGTAGCCTGGGCATCAGCGCGAGCAGAGCGAGGCGGACGTGGACAGGTACAAATCCCTTGCGGTGGCCCTGGAGGCGGAAGTGCTCTCCGAGATGGCGGGCACGTTCTTCGGAGCGCGCAAGGCCGTGGAGGACCTGCAGGACGACTTCGCCCTGCGCGCGGACGAGCTGCGCTCCCTGGCGGCCAAGGTCTTCGCCCGGGTGTTCTTCATGCGTTCGCTGCTGCTGGGCGCCGAGGGCGAGGACGCCCTCTTCGCCGCCCTGGGCCTGCCGCCACAGTTCCCGGAGGCACAGTTCCAGTCCGGCTCGCGCACCTGGCGGCCGGAGAAGCTGCCCTTCGCGCTCCTGCCGTCCTCGCGCTATGTGAAGCTGGTGCTCTTGGCCTACGCGGAGCTGCGCCACGCCTGCGACGTGTACATGAACGGCGAGTATGAGGACGACCCCGACCACAAGGGGCGCAAGCGCCTGAGCCTGCACTACGCCCTGGTGGAGCGCATGGGACGCCGCCTGAACGAGCGCATCGAGAAACTCAACGCCGACATGCCCGCCTCGTGCGTGCTGCAGTACGCGCGCAGCATCAGCACGGTGGAGGCGCCGGGCCAGGGCTCCATCACCAACGCCCTCGGCGCGGAGAGCCTGGACCGGGGCATGTGCTTTCTGCCGGTGGATTTCGAGGGGCTCAAGCTGTGGCGCGCGCCGGAACTGCCCGCCCCGGAGGCCTGCGAGGCCAGGCTCAAGGCCTTCGCCTCGGCGTTCTACGAGGCCAACGCGGAGAAGATCCGCCGGGTGCTGGCCGACTTGTAGGCCTGCCTGGCGAGGGGGCTAGCCCGCGGCGATGAGGCTGGCCATGAGCGCCTTGACGACCTCGTCCGCGCGCTCGATGGGCACCTGGCAGGTGCCGACCTTGTCGTGGCCGCCGCCGCCGTACTCCAGCATCAGCTTGCCCACGTTGGTCTTGGCGTTGCGCTTCAGCACGCTGTGGCCGACGGTGATGACCACGTTCTGCCGGCGCACTCCCCACATGACCTGCATGCTGATGTTGCACTTGAGGAACAGCGTGTACACCAGGAAGCGGTTGCCCGCGTAGATGATGTCCTCTCCGCGCAGGTCGGTGAGGATGACGTTCTCGTGCGCGGTGGAGTTGCGCCGCAGCATGTCCAGGAACAGGCGCGACTGTTCGCGGTAGACGAGCACGCGCTCCTCCACGTCGGCCAGCTTGAGGATGTCCTCGGCCTTCATGGTGCGGCAGTACTCGATCATGTCCAGCATGAGCTGGTAGTTGCTGATGCGGAACTCTTTGAAGCGGCCCAGGCCGGTGCGCGGGTCCATGATGTAGCCGAGGAGGATCCAGCCCCTGGGCTCGGTGATTTCCTGCGGGGTGAGCGTGGCGCTGTCCACCCGGTCCACGGCTTCGAGCATGGCGAGCAGATGCTTGGGCAGCTTCTTCTCGCCCTCGAAGTAGTCCCAGATGACGCGGGCGCAGCTTTTGCCGGGCTTGCTCGCGCCCTTGAACTGCAGCTGCTTGCCAAGCCGGGCCATTTCGCTGGTGTGGTGGTCGAACCACATGCCGCAGCCGGGCACGTAGGGCACGTTGGCCAGGATGTCGTTTTCCGTGACGGTGATCAGGCCGTCTTGCAGGTCTTTTGGATGCGCGAAGAGATAATCGTCGATGAGCCCCAGTTCCCTAAGCAGCACAGCGCAGGCCAAACCGTCGAAGTCCGAGCGGGTCACAAGTCGCATGGGCAGTCCTCTGGCTATTGGTATCGGGGGCGCAAATCCACCATTAATGACAATAGCCTGGAGGAAGGTCCGTGTCAATATTCGCCAGGGATTGAAGCCTGTTCAAGACGCGGTGCAGCCTTCCCTCGGCTGCAGGCTCAGCGGCGGCTCCAGCCCGCAGCAATAGAGCAGGGAAGAGTCGGTGAAAATGTCGGCGGTCGGGCCGTCGGCCATGACGCGCCCCTGGTGGAGCACGATGGTGCGCTCGCAGAGGTCGAACACGAGATCCAGGTCGTGCGTGGCGATGACCTTGGTGTGGGTGAAGCCGCGCAGCAGCTTGATGAGCAGCCTGCGCGAGCGGGGGTCCAGGTTGGCCGAGGGCTCGTCCATGACCAGGATGTCCGGGGAGCAGGCAAGGACCGCGGCAATGGCCACGCTGCGCTTCTCCCCGCCGGAGAGCCGGTAGGGCGGACGGCGCTTCAGGTGCGCCGCGCCGACGAGCTCCAGGGCTTCGTTCACGCGGCGTTCCGCCTCGTCTGGCGGCAGGCCGATGTTCAGGGGGCCGAAGGCCACGTCCTCGGCCACCGTGGGCATGAACAGCATGTCGTCCGGATCCTGGAACACCATGCCCACTGTGCGCCGCACCTCGCGCAGGGTGCCGTGGGTCACGGGCACGTCGCCCACGCGCACCCGCCCGGTCTGCGGTAGGTGGCTGCCGCACAGGTGCTGGAGCAGGGTGGACTTGCCCGCCCCGTTGGCCCCCACAAGCCCCACGGATTCGCCGTGGTGGATGGTCACGTCGATGCCGGACAGGGCCGGGGTGCCGTCCGGGTAGCTGTAGCTCAGCTCCTTCACTTCCAGGATGTGGTGACTCATCGGAACAGACCTCCGGCCATGCCGCCCAGCAGCAGCGGCAGATCAAAGATGCGGACGGCCAGAAGGTACAGGCCGCAGGCGAGACAGAAACGCAGCTCGGCTCGGCCGAAGCGCGTGGGCATTCCATATTCCGGCATGGTGCCGCTGAAGCCGCGGCAGAGCATGGCCTGGTGGACGCGTCCGGCGCGGTCCAGGGTGCGCAGCAGCAGGCTGCCCAGCAGGGAGCGGTACTCGCGAAGGGACGGGCGAGTGGCCGCCCCGCAACGCAGGGCGCGCGCGTGCATCATGCGCCCGGCCTCCTCCACAAGCACGAAGATGTACCGGTAGAGGAACTGCAGCTGCACCAGGAAGAGCGAGGGCATTCCCAGCCGGCCGAGGGCCCGGCAGATGTTGTCGAAGCCGGTGACGGCCACCAGGGCCAGGCCGGTGGTGACGGCGAGCATGGACCGCAGCAGGATGGAAGAGAAGGAGAGCATGCCGCCGGTGACGGCCAAGGGGCCGAGGTGGAGCTGCACGGTGCGGTCGAACAGCGGGTTGAAGATGCCCACCATGAGCACGAAGGGCAGGGCCAGGGCGGCGCGCCGCAGCAGCAGCGAGAGCGGGACGCCGCCCAGGGTCGCCAGCAGCCAGGGGAAGGCGGCAAAGGGCAGAAGCCGGGCCACTTCGTAGCGGCCAAGGGAGAGCATGCTGACCAGGAACAGGACCGTGGCCAGCACCTTGGCCCGTGCGTCCAGACGGTGCAGGGGGGTGTCCTGGTGCGCCAGGTCGTCCAGTCGGCGCAGTTCCAGCAGGGCGTTTTCTATGCTCATGGTTTTTGCGGCAAATGCAAATGGGCAGGGAAAGGCCCTGCCCATTTGCTGTTGCTGTTAATGGCGCGCAAGTTATGCCCTGGCGTGGAACCTGCGCACGGCGAATCCGACCAGGCCTGCCAGGCAAAGGGTCATGAACCCGCCCAGCACGCCGGAGAGGCTGGTGCCCGCGTTGACATTGGGCCACGCCTCCTGCTCCTTCCCGCCCTTGGCCGGTGCTGCCTCCGGTTCCGCGGCGGCCTTGAAGGAATAGTCCGGCAGGAAGGCCACGCGTTTTTGCAGGGCGTCCAGGGTGCCGTGGATGCCGTCCTCGGGCGCGGCGAGCTCTTCCTTGCCGCTCACCTTGGCCAGGGACCATTCCAGTCCGTCAGGATCGGCCGAGGCGAACCAGCTCAAGCCACCGCCCACCAGCACGGCCGCAAGGCCCAGCCCGGCCAGCACCGGGCGCAGCGAGCGCGGCTGCGCACCAGCGGCCTGAATTCCGAAAAGCTCCGGGCGCACCCGGTGCAGGAAGGCCAGCAGCAGGGCCGTGACCACGCCTTCCACGAGGCCGATGGCCAGGTGGATGGGCTGCATGAGCAGGAGGAAGGAGCCGAAGGGAAGATCGCTGATACCGGAGACCGTGGTTTCGAGCACCACGCCGAAGGCTCCCAGCTGCAGCCCGACAACGGCCGAAAGCACAGCGGCGGCCATCAGCCTGCCCCGGCTGGGAGCGCCGCCGGTCAGCGGCTTGTATATCAGAGGATAGGCCAGATAGCAGGGAATGAAGCCGAGGTTGAAGATGCTGCAGCCCATGGCCAGCAGGCCGCCATCGGCGAAGAAGAGGGACTGCACGGCCAGCACGGAGGCGATGGTGAGGAAGGCCGCATGGGGGCCCAGGAGCGCCGCCAGGATGAGGCCTCCGCCCAGGTGCCCGCTGGAGCCCGTGCCGGGGATGCTGAAGTTGATCATCTGCGCGGCGAAGATGAACGCGCCAAGCACGCCCATGAGCGGGATGCGGCTGTCGTCGTTCTCGGTCTTGAGTTTGTGCGAGGCGTATCCGAGCAGGCACGCGGAAACGGCCCACATGGTGCCGCCAACGGCGGGGGAAATCAGGGCGTCAGCCATATGCATGGGGGGGACCTCCGCAAAAAAATGTTTTGTGGAGGCATTCTATGCACACCGTTTCCGCTGGTGTCAACAAAAAATATGACGATTCATGGGATCGTGTTACTCGGCGGGGCCGGGTGGGGAAAACTTATGACCCCGGCATCCCCCTGAGGGCGTTGATGCGCAGCGTGCGCAAGGCCTCGCCCGACTTGTCCCCAAGCCCCATCATCGCGTGCGGGAGCTTCACCGCAAGAATGGCCGCAAGGTCGGCCAGGGCCTTGGGGCCGTGGTCGCGGTCCTTGTCGGCCCGCTCCAGGGCGAACATCTCGCGCAGCACGCCCCGGCTCTTGAGGCGCATGAGCAGGTCCACGCGAGTGGCGGGCCTGAGCTCCGGGTAGTTTCCGGCGATCATGTGCCAGCGCGCGGCGTCGGCCCCGGCGCGGATGAGACGCGTCGGCAGGCGCAGGCGCTCGCCCAGGGCCAGGGCCAGGCTTTCGCCCCGCAGGTCGTGGCCGATGTGCCGGGGGAGCATGTCCTGGGGCGTCGTCGCCTTGCCGAGGTCGTGGCACAGGCCCATCCACACGGCCAGAGGATCCCCGGCGAGGCGGTCCATGACGCGGGCCGTGTGCTCCAGCACGCTGGCGTCGTGGTACTTGGGCGGCCCGGCCGGTATGGCCGACGCGCCGTGCAGCTCCGCGAACCAGGGCGCGAGGCAGCCGGTGCGGTCGAGCAGGCGCAGGAATTCGCCCGGGCGCTCGCCCGCGATGGCCTTCTGGACCTCCTGGGCCATGCGCTCGGCGTAGGGCTGGGCCAGGGCTCCGCTCTCGGCCACGCCGCCCATGGCGGCAAGCAGCTCCGGGTGCGCGCTGAAGCCGGGCATCTGCGCCAGGAAGCGCGCGGCGCGGACGGCCCGCAGGGGGTCGTCCGTCAGGGATGACGCCGACGCGGGGCGCAGCACGCGGGCCTGCAGGTCCTCCAGGGCCTGGGGATGGCAGAAGAGCCTGCCGTCCTCGTCCATGGCCATGGCGTTGACCGTGAAGTCGCGCAGGGCCAGGTCGGCCTCCAGGGAGTCCGCGCGGGGGAAGCTGTATTCCTGGTGGCCCAGGATGAACACCGGAAAGGTCTTGCCCACGCCCTTGGCCGCCGGATGGGCGGCGAGGAAGTCCTCGACAGTGGCGTCCAGCACGAGGTAATCCCTGTCCCGGACGGGAAGCCCGAGGAGCATGTTCCGAACGGCCCCGCCCACGAGTAGGATGCGCATGCGCCCATGCTAGCAGGGCGCGACACGGATGAAAAGACGCCAGGCCCCGCCATGGGCGGCGAGGTTCCCATGACCCGCCATTTTCGTATTCTCGACTCGGCCTTGGACGGCCTGGCGCAGCCCGCCACCCTGGCCGGCCCTGGCGCCGCGCACCCGCTGTGGGCGGCGGACCTTGAGGCGCTGGGAGCCGTTCCGGAATTGGGCGCTGCGCGGCACTGCCGCGACATCGTGCTCTGCGGCCCCTGCGCCAGCACCATGGACGTGGCCCGGCGGCTGGTGGAGGAGGGCGTCCTGGCGCCCTTCGGCAGCGTCATCACGCCGGAGCAGACCGCAGGACGCGGGCAACTGCGCCGGGCCTGGCTTTCCCGGCCGGGCAACGTGCTGGCCACGCTGGTCTGCCCGCCGGCGGACGGGCTGTGGAACGATCTTCGGCCGCTGGTGCTGGGCTACCTCTTTGCAGAGGCCCTGAGCGCCCTCGGACAGGCCGTGCAGGTGAAATGGCCGAACGATCTTCTGTCCGGCGGGCGCAAGGTGGCGGGAATCCTTGTGGAGGAGCGCAAGGACTGCGTTCTCGCGGGCATCGGCGTCAACCTCGGCTGGGCTCCGCCCGCGGAGGCCCTGCGCGAGGGGCATTGCGTTGATGCCGGGGAATTTGTCCCGTCCGATGGCGCGGTTGGCCCGGTACGCCTATGGGGTGCCCTTGTAAACCATGTGGAAACGGGGTACAGAACTCTTCTTGAGGCATTTTCTCCCACTGAATTCCTGACGATTTTCCGGTCCAGGATGGCCTGGCAGGGGAGGCGTGTCCTTGTGCGCGAAGGCGAGAGCGTTCGGTACGAGGCCGTCGTCCGGGGAATCTCCGCGGAGGGAGGGCTTCTGCTGGACCGCGCCGGCCGGGAGGTCGTGCTCCTGGCGGGCGACGTGATCCCGGTGTGACGCGGGGCAGGTCTGGTTGTTTTTCAGCGCATAGCAACAGCAAGGGGGACTATCTTGGCCATGAGAGCGAAGTCGTTTGAGCAGGTTCTCGAAGAAGTTAAGGGCAAGCCCATTCTGGTGGCCAACCGGGGCATCCCGGCGCGCCGCATCTGCCGTTCCATCACCGAGATGTTCCAGGCCGTGGCCGTGATGACCGCGACCGACGTGGACAAAACCTCGCCCGCCACCACCGGCGCCCATGAACTGCTGCTCCTCGGCGAAGATCCCCGCGCCTATCTCGACCTCGACCGCATCATAAAAATGGCCAAGGACCGCGGTATCGTTGCCATCCACCCCGGCTGGGGCTTCGGCAGCGAGGACGACTCCTTCCCCAAGAAGTGCGAAGAGGCCGGCATCATCTTCATCGGTCCCAACCAGGGCCCCATGCGCCTTCTGGGCAACAAGGTGGCCGTGCGCAAGCTGGCCGAGGAGATCGGCGTGCCCGTGGTGCCCGGCTCCCCGGAGGCCGTGAGCATCCCCGAGGCGCGCAAGATCGCCAAGGAGATCGGCTTCCCCATCATGCTCAAGGCCGAGGGCGGCGGCGGCGGCCGCGGCATCTACGAGGTGTACGAGGACGCCCAGCTGGAGAGCGCCTTCTCCAAGGCCTCGGCCCTGGCCAAGGCCAGCTTCGGCAACCCGCGCCTGTATGTTGAGAAGCTCCTCACCAGCGTGCGCCACATCGAATTCCAGACCATCGCCGACAAGTACGGCAACGTGTACGTGTTCGACGAGCGCGACTGCACAGTGCAGCGCAACCACCAGAAGCTGGTGGAGATCACCCCCTCGCCCTGGCCCAAGTTCACCCCGGAGCTGCGCAAGGAGCTCAAGGGCTACGCCGAGAAGCTCATCAAGGCCGTGGGCTACCACTCCCTGGCCACGGTGGAGTTCCTGGTGGACAAGGACGGCCGTCCGTATCTCATTGAGGTCAACACGCGCCTGCAGGTGGAGCACGGCATCACCGAGTGCCGCTACGGCATCGACCTCGTGGAGGAGCAGATCGCCATCTCCTTCGGCTCCAAGCTGCGCTTTGGCGAGCAGAACACCAAGCCCTACCTGCACGCCATGCAGGTGCGCGTGAACTGCGAGGATCCGCAGGACAACTTCTCGCCCAACGCCGGGCTCATCACCAGCTACGTGTCTCCCGGCGGCCAGGGCGTGCGCATCGACTCCTGCATCTGCGCGGGCTACCGCTTCCCGTCCCGCTACGACTCCGCCGCGGCGCTTCTCATCACCTACGGCAACTCCTGGGACAAGACGGTCATGCTCATGCGCCGGGCCCTGCGCGAGTACAAGATCAGCGGGGTCAAAACCACCATCAACTTCCACCGCGAGGTGATGAAGCACCCGGACTTCGTGGCCGGCGAGTACGACACCAACTTCGTCCGCCTGCACAAGGACGGGCTGATGTCCTACACGGACCAGGAGCCTGAACCGGTCCGCCTGGCCCGCCTCGTGGCCGAGATCAGCGCGCGCGGCTACAACCCCTACGTGTCGCTGGGGGAATACCGCGGACGCGCGGACAAGCGCCTGGGCCGCTTCCAGCTGGTGAAGGCCCCGGACACCGCCGACGCCACCTTCGAGCCGCGCATCACCCGCGCAATGAAGCGCGACGCCATCCTCGACGCCCTGCGCGAGGACCGCGCCAAGGACATCATCCACTTCTGCGACACCACCACCCGCGACATCACGCAAAGCAACAGCGGCAACCGCTTCCGCCTGGCCGAGGACCGCATCATCGGCCCCAGCCTGGACAAGTGCGGCTTCTTCAGCCTGGAGAACGGCGGCGGCGCGCACTTCCACGTGGCCATGCTGGCCAACATGACCTACCCCTTCACCGAGGCCAAGGAGTGGAACCAGTTCGCGCCGGGCACGCTGAAGCAGATCCTCATCCGCTCCACCAACGTGCTGGGCTACAAGCCGCAGCCCAAGAACCTCATGCGCCTGACGGGCGAGATGATCTGCGAGCACTACGACGTCATCCGCTGCTTCGACTTCCTGAACCACGTGGAGAACATGCGGCCCTTCGCCGAGGTGGTGCTGCACTCGGACAAGCACATCTTCGAGCCCGCCCTGTCCATGTCCTGGGCCAAGGGCTTCGACGTGCCGCACTACCTTGAGGTGACCGACGCCATCCTGAACATGTGCGCCAGCGTCATGGGCGTGAGCAAGAAGAAGGCCTCCAGGTCCATCATCCTGGGCCTGAAGGACATGGCCGGCGTGTGCCCGCCGCGCTTCATGCGCGAGCTCATCAGCGCCCTGGTGGCCAAGTACCCGGAGCTGGTCATCCACAGCCACCGCCACTACACCGACGGCCTCTTCGTGCCCACCATGGGCGCGGCTGCCAAGGCCGGCGCCCACATCGTGGACACGGCCATCGGCTCCAGCGTGCGCTGGTACGGCCAGGGCGAGGTGCTCTCCACCGCGGCCTACATCGAAGACGAAATGGGCCTCAAGACCCTGCTCGACAAGGACATGATCCGCGCCACCAACTTCACGCTCAAGCAGATCATGCCCTACTACGACAAGTACTGTTCGCCCTACTTCCAGGGCATCGACCACGACGTGGTGCGCCACGGCATGCCCGGCGGCGCCACCTCGTCCTCCCAGGAAGGGGCCATGAAGCAGGGCTACATCCACCTGCTGCCCTACATGCTCAAGTTCCTGGCCGGCACCCGCAAGATCGTGCGCTACCACGACGTGACCCCGGGCTCGCAGATCACCTGGAACACCAGCTTCCTGGCCGTCACCGGCGCCTACAAGCGCGGCGGCGAGCGCGAGGTGCGCCGCCTGCTGAACGTGCTGGACATCGTGAACCTCGCGCCCGAGGGCGAGTTCACCGACAACGAGCGCGAGGCGCGTCTCGACCTCTACCGCGACAGCAACGACGCCTTCCGCAACCTGCTGCTTGGCAAGTACGGCAAGCTGCCCCTGGGCTTCCCGCCGGACTGGGTCTACCAGAGCGCCTTCGGCACGGAGTGGAAGGCGGCCGTCGAGTCCCGCACCGAGGCTTCCCCGCTGGAGACCTTGCCGGACATGGACCTGGCCGCTGAGGAAAGCACCCTTGACGCCCGCCTGGGCCGCAAGGCCACGCCCGAGGAGTTCGTGCTCTACCTGAACCACCCCGGCGACGCGCTGAAGACCATCGAGTTCGTGGAAACCTACGGCGACGCCAACAACCTGCCGCTGGACGTGTGGTTCGAGGGCCTGGAGCGCGGCGAGACCCTGCTGTTCCAGAGCCGCGCGGGCAAGCCGCACGTCATGCGCATCACGGACATCTCCGAGCCGGACGAGCAGGGCTGCATCACCGTGCGCTACTCCGTGGACTCCGAGACCATGAGCCACAAGGTGAAGGTGCGCGACGCCGTCGGCGGCGACCGTGAGGCCCTGGAGATGGCCGATCCCAAGAACGTGTACCACATCGGCTCGCCCTCTAACGGCGACCTGTGGGTCATGCACGTGCGCGTGGGCGACACGGTCAAGAAGGGCGAGGAGATCCTCAACATCTCCATCATGAAGCAGGAGAAGAGCGTGTACGCGCCCGTCTCCGGCGTGGTGAAGCGCGTGTTGAAGAACGCCAACTACCAGGAAGACAAGATCATGGTTCCGGTGAAGGAGGGCGAGCTGCTTGTGGAGCTTGGCCCCGCCCAGGCGGGCTGCCCCACCTGCAAGGCCCCGCTGGCCAGCGAGGACTTCCGCTTCTGCCCCGTGTGCGGGCAGAAGATCTAGGGGAATTGAGGCGTTCCGCAAGGGATTGTTGCATGTGCAAATGATTGTGCTCTGAACTGCCCTTACAAAGGCGGTCAGGAGAGACGGGGACAAAACGCTCAGCCGCACGACAGTCCGTGCGGTGCGGAAAGTCCCGCTCCTGGCCGCTTTTTCATTGTTTTGCGGCAACTGTTGTATGTGCAATTGACGGAGGCCGGCAAAACGGGCTATCAGGCCTTCAACGGCTGATCATGCGGCACGCCCGCTCCCTTGGCCAAGGCGGCCAGAAGGGGAGTGGATGGGGCGCGTCGTGTTCTGTAAAGGTCCCCCAATCGACGAAACGGGCTGCCCGCGAGTCGCGGCGCCCAGGAGGAGAGCATGGCCAAAGCCCAGAAGGATCAGAGCGCCAAGGCGGCTGCGCCCGCAGCCGAAGCCAAGCCCAAGGCCGGGAACAAGGCTGAGCTGACCAAGAAAATCGTGCTCACCGGAGCGGACATCGTGGGCATCGGCCCCGACGCCGAGCTTCTGGTGGGCGGAAAGAACTACAACACCGCCATCATCAGCCAGGTCGAGGGCATCCGCGCCCCGCAGTTCCGCGCCATTTCCTCCATCGCCTTCCACAAGCTCCTGGACGAGACCAAGGTCAACGCCTCCCTGGTCCGCACCACGGTGGACAAGGAATACAACGCCACCGACTGGACCGACGACGAGATCAACCGCGACCCCGAATTTCTGCGCAAGTTCACCCGCAAGATCGCCAAGCGCGTCGCGGCGGAGAGCGTCAAGAACTCCGGAACGCTCATCAAGCTGCGCACCTTTGTGAACAACGTGGTGGAGGGCTTCGCCACCAGCCCCGAGGGCATCGACCAGCTGCGCAAGCGCTCGGTCCTGGTGCAGGCGGCCATCCTGTCCGTGGAGCTGCCCGCCGAGGTCAAGGAAGCCGTGCGCGGCGCCTACCTTGAGATCTGCGGCGAGGCCGGACTGGAAAACGAGCCCGTGGCCGTGCGCTCCTCCGCCGCGGGTGAAGACAGCCGCAAGAAGGCCTTCGCCGGCCTGCAGGACACCTACCTGAACATCGTGGGCGACGAGCGCTGCGTTGAGGCCTACCACTGGGACTGCGCCAGCGCCTACAACCTGCGCTCCATGACCTACCGCCGCGAGGCCATCCTCGACGCCGTGAACCGCGCGGAGGAGACCGGCGACGATTCCATCGCCGAGACCGCCAAGAAGGAATGGGCCATCGAGAACACCTCGCTCTCGGTGTGCATCATGCGCATGATCAACCCGCTCATCTCCGGCACGGCCTTCAGCGCCGACACCTCCACCGGCTGCCGCGGCACCGACCGCAACGACCTGGTGTCCATCGACGCCAGCTACGGCCTGGGCGAGGCGGTGGTGGGCGGCATGGTCACCCCGGACAAGTTCTACGTCTTCCAGCGCGACGACCACTCCGAGGTCGTTGTCCGCTTCATGGGCTGCAAGGACAAGAAGATCGTCTACGACGAGGACATGGGCGGCACCAAGGACGTGGAGGTCGAGGAGAACGAGGTCTACCGCTGGGCCCTTTCCCTGGCCCAGGCCGAGGAAGTGGCGAGAGGGGTGCGCAACATCTCCCGCGCCTACGGCGGCATGATCATGGACACCGAGTTCTGCATCGACTCCGCCGACCGCCTGTGGTTCGTGCAGGCCCGGCCCGAGACCCGCTGGAACGAGGACTTCGACCGCCACCCCGACACCATCTTCATGCGCCGCAAGGAAGTGGACCCCAAGGCCCTGGCCGATGCGGAGCTCGTTCTTGAGGGCAACGGCGCCAGCCGGGGCGCGGGCGCGGGCACGGTGAAGTTCCTGCGTTCCGCCCTGGAGCTCAACAAGGTCAACAAGGGCGACATTCTGGCGGCCGAGCGCACCGACCCGGACATGGTGCCGGGCATGCGCATCGCCAGCGCCATTCTGGCCGACGTCGGCGGCGACACCAGCCACGCGGCCATCACCAGCCGCGAGCTGGGCATCCCGGCGGTCATCGGCCTGCAGCGGCTGGAGGTCATCCGCTCCCTCGACGGCCAGGAGATCACCGTGGACGGCTCGCGCGGGCACGTGTACCGCGGCCGCCTGCCCCTGGTGGACGTGGGCGGCGAGATCAACGTGGCCGAGCTGCCCGCCACCAAGACCAAGGTCGGCCTGATCCTGGCCGACATCGGCCAGTCGCTGTTCCTCTCGCGCCTGCGCCGCGTGCCGGACTTCGAAGTGGGCCTTCTGCGCGCGGAGTTCATGCTCGGCAACATCAGCGTGCACCCGCTGGCCCTGGAGGCCTTCGACCGCGGCGTGCTGGGCGCCCTGGTGGACGCCAAGCTGCGCGAGATGGACGCCCAGCTCTCCAAGGTCATGAAGGAGCAGCTGGCCACCGGCCTCATCAACCTGCGCGTGAAGCTGCGCGACTACGTGGGCGTCATCACCGGCCTGGGCAAGGAGCTGGCCTCCCTGTCCGAGCGCGAGGGCACCAAGGGCACCGACGAGGTGCTGGCCATCCACCGCCGCCTGCGCGAACTGGACAAGAAGCTCGACGAGCACATCGGCTACGCCACCGAGCGCCTGGAAACCCTCAAGACCTCGGTGTCGCTCAAGAAGCACATCGCGGTCATCATGGGCTACAACGACGTGCTGGACGGCCTGACCGAGAACTACGCCGAGGCCAAGAAGATCAAGGAAGACCACGAGCGCGAGATCGAGAAGATCGCCGCCCGCGTGAAGGACGACCCGGAAGTCATCGATGTGCTGAACCGCATCGCCGCCCTGCGCGAGGAAGTGGCCCTGAAGATGGGCCTCAAGAGCGAGATGGACGAGGTGCGCACCCTGCCCGAGCGCATCCGCAAGCTGCTCGAATCCCGCGGCTTCCGCACCGGCAAGGAGCACTACATCCAGACCCTGGCCCAGGGCCTGGCGCTCTTCGCCATGGCCTTCTACGGCAAGACCATCGTCTACCGCACCACGGACTTCAAGTCGAACGAGTACCGCAACCTGATCGGCGGCCTGCTGTTCGAGACCCACGAAGACAACCCCATGCTCGGCTACCGCGGCGTCTCCCGCAACATCCACGACTGGGAGCTGGAGGCCTTCAAGCTGGCGCGCGGCATCTTCGGCGGCAAGAACCTGCAGATCATGCTGCCCTTCGTGCGCACCCTGGAAGAAGCCCGCAGCATGAAGCGCTACCTGAAGAGCGTGCACAACATCGAGTCCGGCAAGGACGGCATGAAGGTCATCCTCATGTCCGAGATTCCGAGCAACGCCATCCTGTGCAAGGAGTTCATCAAGGAGGTCGACGGCTTCTCCATCGGCTCCAACGACATGACCCAGATGGTGCTGGCCACGGACCGCGACAACTCCCGCCTGCAGCACATCTACGACGAGGAGGACCCGGCCGTTGTCTGGGCCATCCTGGCCACCATCTTCGCCGGACAGAAGTACTGCAAGAAGGTGGGCTTCTGCGGCCAGGGCGTGTCCAACTCCGAGATCCTGCGAGGCCTGGTGGCCATCGCCGGCATCGACTCGGCCTCGGTGGTGCCCGACACCTACCGCAAGACCAAGATCCAGATGGCCGAGGTGGAGTCCCACAACATCCCGGTGTCCAAGCTGGGCGAGTGGCTGCGCGAACAGCACTTCAGCCGCCTGGAGATCCTGCTGGAGGAGAACGGCTACGGCCACATCCTCAAGCGCTACAAGACCGCCGAGGACCTGATGGAATGGTACGAAGGCGAGCTCGACCGTTTCAGCGAGCAGCTGCGCGACAACATCGAGAACCCCAAGGAAGCCTTCTACCGCCAGGAGATGGAACGCTTCCGCGCCATCTTCCACAAGCCGGTGATCTACTCCAGCTGGGACTGGACCTTCACCGTGGAGGACGCCATGCGCCACGCGGGCTTCAGCACCTACGAGGAGCAGGAACAGGCCATGGCCGTGAAGCGCTCCATGAAGTGGTAGGGAGCGGCGGACTGAAGAACATCGACGGCGGCCTGGGATTCCGGGCCGCCGTTTTCATTTCGGGAGGCATCACATGCGCAACATCATTCTCTTCGCCGTGCTGGGGCTTCTGCTGTGCGCCTGCGCGCAGGCCGCAAACCGCGAGCAGGTGGCCCAGGCCCTGCGCGAGAACCCGCAGCTGGTCTTCGACGCCCTCAAGCGCGACAAGGCCCAGCTCATGGAGATTCTGGACCAGGCCGTGACCGAGCGCGAGGACCTGGAGCGCAAGAACGCCCAGCTGGGCGCCATGGCCGACCCCTTCAAGCCGGAGATCGAATCCGGCCGCATCTTCCTGGGCGCGGCCAAGGCCCCGGTCACCATCGTGGAGTACACGGACTTCCAGTGCGGCTACTGCGCCCAGGGCCAGGCCACGATGAAGGAACTGCTGCGCCGCAATCCCGAGAAGGTCCGGCTCATCTTCAAGCATTTTCCGGCCAAGCCGGGATCGCTGGAGCCCGCCGCGGCCTTCGAGGCCCTGGCCCGGCAGAATCCTGAGGCCGCCTGGCGCTTCGCCGACCTGGCCTTCGCCAACCAGCGCGCCCTGGCCGATCCGTCTGGCCGTGGGCTTGCGGCCATCCTTGCCAGCCTGGAGCCGGGGTTCAAGATCGACCAGAAGCGGCTCAAGAAGGACATGCAGTCGCAAGAGGTGCGGGGACGCATAGAGGCCGACGTTGCCGAGGCCACGCGCTTTGGCGTGGATGGCACGCCCACCTTTCTGGTGAACGGCATCCCCATTCGCGGGGCGGCGCCCATCGAGGACTTCGAGGATCTTATGGCGCTGCTGACCGCCAAGGGCGGCGCGGCCAAGTAGGTCTGGCGGGGGAGGCCGGGCTAGTCGAAGGCCGGGTGCTTCAGCTCGGCGTCGATCTGGTCGGCGTCGGGCGCGTTGTAGCGCACCAGGTTGCGCAGGTGCAGGAAGCTCTCGGGCTCCATGGGCATGAAGTCTATGGCCACGCCCGTGGCGTCGCTGCGGATGACCTTGCTCTCGATCTCGATGACGGCCTCTGGCGAGAGCACGATGCGCAGCACGCCGCTGGCACCGGTGTGCACCATGGCTTCCGGCACGGCCAGCAGACCCTTCAGGCTGATGTTGCACACCAGCAGGCGCGCCTCTTTGCCGTCGGGCGTGATGAAGCTGGCGGGAATGTGCGTGTCCACGCGGCTGCGGCGGCGTCTGTTGGCGTCCATGCTCTCCCCGTCGTGATGCGTTCTCATGCGGCCTGCGGCGTCAGCGCAGGGCTTCACGGCATTCATCCAAGAATATGACCGCAAGAGCGGCGCGCGTCAAGGGCGTTTGGCCAGCAGCACCTTGCTGTTTGGCAGCACGATGCCCACGAGGATGAGGGCCATGCCCGCGGTCTGGATGGGCACCACCGCCTCGCCCAGGAGCAGGGCCGAGGCCAGCACCGTGGTGATGGGCTCCAGGGTGGAGCAGATGGACGCGCTGGCGCTGCCGATCAGGTCCACCGAGCGGTAGAGCAGGGTGACGGCGAGGGCCGTGGGCACCAGACCCAGCGCCAGGGTCAGGGCTTTGGCGCCCAGGTCCAGCTCCGGGAAGCGCACGGGCGGGCTCATGACGGTGTACACGATGGCCGCGCTGAGCACGCAGTAGAAGGAGATGCTCTGCGGGTTCTCGCCCTTGAGCAGCCATTCCAGACAGATGAGGTACACCGAGAAGATGAGCATGGACACGGTGGCCAGCATGAGGCCCGTGTGGTTGATGTCGCGCAGGAAGGCGTCGTAGAAGACCAGCCCGCACCCGGCCACGAGCAGCAGCAGCGAGAAGCCCACCACCCGGTCCAGGCGGGTCTTGAAGATGAGCGCCGAGAGCAGCGTCACCGCCACGGGGTAGAAATAGAGGATGAGCGAGGTGGTGGCCGCCGGAATGTACTTGAGCGAGGTCATGAAGGACAGGCTCTGCACCGGGTAGAGCCCCACGCCCAGAAAGGCCGCCTTGAGCAGGGTGCGTGGCCCGGCCTTGAGCACCGCGCGGTTGGTGGCCGCGAACCAGCACAGCAGCATCAGCGCGCCCAGGCCGAAGCGGTACTGCAGGATCTCCGCCGGTGCGAAGCCCTTGGCGTAGGCCAGCTTGCCCAGCACGGCCAACATCCCGAAGCACACGGCCGACAGCACGGCGCACACGATTCCCGCAAGCGAGCCCACCAATCCCCTCCCAAAACGGCGTGAAGATCGGGCTTATGCGGAAAACCCCGCCAGGGCAAGCCTTTTGCCGCGTGTGCGCGGCTCTTAAAGCTCCGTGTTGAAGGTGTACTTCAGCACCAGCGGCTCGGCGTCGCGGCCGGGGGGCACGTCGACCACGAATTCCAGCATCCCGGCCGAGGCCTTGTTCCACTTGTGGCTGGCGTTTTCCATCTTCCATTTGCCGGGCAACAGCTCCTGCAGCACTATCTGCTGGCTCTGCTTCCTGGAGTTGCGGATGCGCAGCTCCCAGGTGGCGCGGTAGCTGCTCTTGCCGGTCTTCTCGTAGTCCGTCACGATGCGTTCCACGCTCACGTCGAAGGCCTGGCCGATGCGCAGCTCTGCGCTTGCGCCAACGGGCACGCGCTCAAGCCCTGCCTCGCCCAGGAAATGCCGCGTCCCGGCGTCATCCTGGAAGGCGCGCAAGGTGCCTTTCGGCAGCGGGGCCCCTAAACCTGAGGCCTCGATGTTCCGAAAAGAGAGAACCACATCCAGGTTCTCCTTCCGGGGCTCGGCCTCCCGGCCGGAGGGCAGGGCCCCGGAGCGGCCCACAAGCCGGCGGGTGACCGGGATGGCGGCGGGCTCGAAGAGTGGCACCTGGCGCGACTGCTGGTTCAGCAGGCTGACGCGGTTCTTGAGCTTGTACAGGTGGTACTCGGCAAGTTCTTCGGACTCCACCGACTCGTTCACGAACGAGGCCTTGGCCATGAGCATGCCGTCTCCGGCGAGGGCGCGGGCCATGACGGGGCGGACGCTTCTGGGCTCGCCGGCCAGCAGTTCGACAGAGGCGTCCCTGAAATCGCGGCCGGAGCGGTTGGTCAGCGTGGCCCAGCCGGAGAGAAGCCCGCTGGTGCCCGCCTTGTTCATGGTCAGCACGTAGTCCATGCGCCAGCCAATCTCGCGGGCGAGGTAGGCCAGCTCCAGGGTCTGCCTGGCCGGGCCGGCGTTCTCGACGTTCAGCGAGAGGCGCGGCTTGGCTGATAGATTGTCGGGCAGTTCCGGGTAGATGACGGCGTCGTACGGACCGGCGTAGACCTTGCCGTCCACCAGGAAAAGCGGGGCCTCGTCGGTGGAGAGCACCACGGCCTCCTTCTGGATGCGGCCGTCGCGGCTCTTGCCGTCGGGCAGGACGAGGGTGACCTTCTTGCCCAGGTGCCGCTTGAGCAGGGAAGAGGGGGTCAGCAGTTCCTCGTCAAGGGCGAGATCGTGGATCTTCAGACCCTTGGGCGACGTTTTCGAGCGCACCTGCAGGGTATGGGCGTCGATGGTGGCGGGCAGCTCCGGCAGGATGACCTGGCCGGCGCCCTTGGGCAGCGAAAGGACGCGTTCCTCCATGACGAGGCCCTGCCCGTTCTGCTGCGCCACAAGGCGCACGGAGGCGGAGTCCTGGGCGTTGAGGCCTGCGGGCATGAGGAGCAGGACGGCGAAGGCGAGCGTACGTACTTTCACGGGTGACCTTCCTCTGCTTGAAGTTGGGGGGAGGATGCCTTTATCGCGTTATCTACCAGTTTCCCACGGGAAGTCGAGGCTGCAAAAAGCATGTTAGAGAATTTCTAGTGTTTTTCTAACAATTCGATTCGATGGAAAATTTTCCAAATGCAAATGAAAGCTTTACAAATGGGTTGGTCTTGATTCAATAATCATTTCTGGCTGGCATGACCGCGCCGCGGCGCCGGGCAAAACTGCGTACGCCCCGCCCATCCATGAGGAGTTTGCTGCAATATGTTCGCGATCATAGGCGTGTTTATCGTTTTGGGGTGCGTCGTCGGCGGCTTCCTGCTGGAAGGCGGGCCGTTGGGCGTGCTCATACAGCCGATTGAGCTCCTCATCATCGGCGGTGCCGCCATCGGCTCCTTTTTCATCGCCTCCCCCAAGAGCGTCATCTTCGGCACCATGAAGAAGGCCTTCAAGGTCTTCACCGCCACCGAGGCCGGCAAGCAGACCTACCTCGACATCCTTTCCGTGCTCTACACCCTCATGAACATGGCCCGCCGCGACGGCATCGTGTCCATCGAGCAGCATGTGAGCAAACCCGACGGCAGCGCGGTGTTCACCCGCTACCCGGCCATCCTCAAGAATCATGAGGTGCTCGACTTCATCTGCGACAACTTCAAGGTGCTGCTGGCCGGCAACATTGAGCCGCACCAGTTCGAGGCCGTCATGGACATCGACCTGGCCGCCTCCCACAAGCACGAGTCCAATACCCCCGCCGCCATCAACAAGGTGGCCGACTCGCTCCCGGGCCTCGGCATCGTGGCCGCGGTGCTCGGCGTGGTGCTCACCATGGGCAAGATCAACGAGCCGCCTGAGGTGCTGGGCCACTCCATCGGCGCGGCGCTGGTGGGCACCTTCCTGGGCATCCTCATGTGCTACGGCTTTGCCGGCCCCATGGCCCAGAACCTCGAGTACCAGGTGAAGGAAACCCACTCCATGCTTGAGGTGGTGAAGGCCGGGCTGGTGGGCTTCGCCAGCGGTTTTCCCCCGATGCTCGCCGTGGAGGCCGCGCGCCGCGCCGTCTCCGGTCCCGCACGCCCCAGCTTCGAGGAGTTGGAAGGAGCGCTGAAGGGTGGCCAAAAGTAAGGGCAGCACCATCATCATCAAGAAGGTGGTCGACGGGCACGGCGGCGGCCACCACGGCGGTTCGTGGAAGGTGGCCTACGCCGACTTCGTCACCGCCATGATGGCCTTCTTCCTGCTCATGTGGCTCATTGCGGCCCTGAAGCCCCAGCAGAAGGAATCGCTGGCCATGGTCTTCAAGGACGCGAAGGAAGGGCAGACCGTCAAGCTTTCCGTGACGGCCACGACCTTTGTTCCCAAGGACGCCAAGATGGGCATCCCGGAGATGAATCTCTCCGAGAAGGACAAGCTCAAGTACGAGGTGGCCCTGCTGGTGAAGGAGCTGCTGGCCCAGAACCAGGAGTTGCAAAACAACTCCGGCATCAGTTCCGACAACGCCGGCGTGCTCATGCAGGTGAACAACTCCGTCATGTTCGCTCCGAACTCCGCCGTGCTGAAGCCCGAGGCCGCGAAGATCCTCGACGGCGTGACCAACATTCTGCTGAACCAGAAGGTGAATCTGGTCATCCGCGGCCACACGGACGACACAGAGAACGGCAGCGGGCTCTATCCGTCCAAGTGGGAGCTTTCCGCCGCGCGGGCGGCCGCCTCCCTGCGCTACATACTGGCAAAGGGCGGCGGCGCCATCGCCCCGACGCGGCTGCGTGCCGCCGGCTATGCCGACAGTCGGCCCCTTGTGCCGGTGATGAGCGAGGAGAACCGGGCCATGAACCGGCGGGTGGAGTTCTACTACCACAGCCCGGAGACCGAGACCTGGTAGCCGCAACCGCAGCGAAACGAAAAGAAAAGGCGCCCCGTGGGGCGCCTTTCTCGTTTGCCGCGGCCGGGGCTAGCAGCTGCGGAAGTTCAGGTCCACCACCAGGGCGCGGTGGTCATCGTGCCCCTGGACCCGGCCCTTCTTCACCGCATCGTACATGTGCAGGAAGACCTTGCCCGGCTCGCCCTTCTCGTCGGTGAGGAAATAGGTGTGCCCGTTGGGACGGTCGTACTTGTTGTTCACATCGTCGCAGTCCACGGTGAAGACGTTCTTGGGCGTGAGGGGGTAGTGCTCCGGCCCGGTGTGGCCCAGCCGGCGGGAGGCGGAGTCCGCGCCGAGGGGACCGACGCTGCCCGCGCCCAGGATGCGGTCGTCGGCCGCGTAGTAGACCACCACGTTGCGCGCGCTGTGGCAGATGTAGCGGCCATCGCGGTCATGCTCCAGGCTTTCGTTGAACACGTCCGCCGCCATCATGAACACGTTGCGCATGAGCAGGGGCACCTGGCCCTTGCGGTGATAGTTGGCCCAGCAGGACAGCGCCTGGCGCAGCACCCGGTTGCCCATGGAATGCGCGAGCACGTTCATGCGCTTCAGGCAGGGGGCGTCGCTGGCCTTCACCGACTCGCGCCAGACGAGGAATTTCTCGAAGGCGCGGGCGAAGGCGACCCCGCTGGCCTCGGCCGAGATCTGGTCCTCATGGAAGTCGCGCATGGGGCTTTGGCCGTTGTCGCAGGGCCAGATGACGGGCACCACGTCCACGAGCCCCTTGTCCTGGTCGTCGAAGAGCTTTTGGAGTTTTTCCGCGGTGGGGAACACATGCTCCTCGGGCATCTGGGCGGAATCGTGCACGTAGAAGAGGATCTGCCTGGCCTGGGACTTGCGCAGGGCCTTCATGAAATTCTCGCTTCCCAGCTCCACGCAGGCCTTCTTGGCGTCGTCGCGCCAGCAGAAGTACACGGACTGCCCCGCCTCGTTGTTGTCCAGGTCGAAGCTGACCTTGCGCATGTCCGTGGTCTTGTTGCCCTCGACAAATGCCCTGTTGGTGATGAAGAACATGCATTGCTCCTTTGCGCCCGGCATTGATTCTCACCGCAGCTCTATAGGCATAGCCTTAAGGGTGTCTGCTTGTCCAGGGGAGGAGCCAGCGCCAGGAACGATTTCAGGCCATTCCCGCCGCAGGTGCGCAGGGGCGGTGGAGTGCCGCTTGCCCTGCAACAGCAACCGATGGTACGCAAAGCATGACCTCTTTGTCACCACCCCGAACGACGGAGGCATTCTTCATGCTGCGACGCATTCTCCAAACCCTTTTCGTCAGCATTGCACTCGCCGCGCCGGCTTCTCTCGCGCTGGCCCAAAGCCTGCCGCAGGACTGCCAGGAGGCCATGGAAGTGCGCAGCCCGCAGGCCCAGGTGGAGCTTTTCAGCCGCTGTCTGGACAGCGGAAGCCTGAGCGGCGCCACCAAGGCCACGACGCTCAAGCAGCGCGCCGTGGCCTACATGCATCTGGGCCAGCACCAGCGCGCCATCGACGACGTGACCGAGGCCATGAAGATCAAGCCGGGCGATCCGGACGTGTACTATCTGCGCGGCCTGGCCAAGCGCGCCCTGGGCAAGCACCAGGAGGCCATCGACGACAGCACCAGGGCCATCGGCATGGAGCCGAAGAACGCCGGCGCCTACGCCAACAGGGCGTTCTCCTACAAGGCGCTGGGCTACACCAGCCAGGCCAAGTCCGACGCGCGCAGGGCACTTGAGCTTGATCCCAGGGTCAAGGTGCCGTCGTTCTAAGGATGCGGGCCGCGTGTGCGGCGCGCGCGGAGGCTGGGGCCCGCCTGGAGCGTTCCGGGCGCGGGGCCCGGCAGGGCGCATTTGGACCCAGCGCATGAAGGCGGCTGGCTGAGCTTCCGCTAGCCATCGCGGTCGAAGCCGTGCTTCTTGAGCATCTGGTAGAGGTGCCCGCGGGAAAGGCCCGAGGTGCGGGCCGCCTCGGCGACGCTGGCGGTCGTGTCGAGCAGCCCCTTGAGGTAGGACTTCTCCATGGCGTCCTTGAACTCCCGATAGGATTGATACCGGCAGGAGGCGGGTCCGTCGGGGCAGGTCACCGGCGGGGGAGGGGCGTCCTTGTGCAGCCGGCTCCTGACCACGGCCATGCGGATGTTCAGGGGCAGGTGCCCGGCGAAGATCTTGGGCTCCCCGCGGGAGGCGATGAAGGCCCGCTCCATGGCGTTGTAAAGCTCGCGGACATTGCCGGGCCAGTCGTGGCGCATGGCCGCCTCTATCAAATCGTCCGAGACCGACTTGCCGCAGGCGTCGTAGCGGCCGCACAAGGTTTCCATGAAATACTGGCACAGCAGGGGGATGTCCTCCTTGCGCTCGCGCAGGGGGGGCAGCGTGATGGTGATGCCGTTCAGCCGGTAGAGCAGGTCCGTGCGGAAGAGATCCAGCGAGGCCATTTCCAGGAGATTGCGGTTGGTGGCGGCAATGAGGCGGAAGTCGCTCGAAACCTCGTTCCTGCCGCCTATGGGGCGGAAGGACCTGGTCTCCAGCACCCGCAGGAAGGAACGCTGCAGGGCCAGCGGCAGCTCCCCCACCTCGTCGAGGAACAGCGTGCCCCCGTGGGCCAGGCGCACCACGCCGTCGCGGTCGCGGTCGGCCCCGGTGAAGGAGCCCTTCGTGTGGCCGAAGAGCTGGCTCTCCAGCAGCGACTCCGTGGCTGCGGCGCAGTCCATGGTCACCAGGGGCGTGGCCGCGCGGGCGCTGGCCTCGTGTATGGCCTGGGCGAAGACCTCCTTGCCGGTGCCGGTCTCTCCCCGCAGCAGCACGGGAATATCGCTCGCCGCGGCCTGGGCGGCCATGTTGAGACAGTTCAGCAGTTCCGGGCTTGCGCCGACGATGCTGCGCAGCTTCAGCATCCCGCTGGAGGAAGAGCGCCGCTGCTGACGGAAGGCCACCACCCTGTTGAGGATCAGTTGCAGGTTCTCCAAAGACAAGGGCTTGGTGAGGAAGTCCCAGGCCCCGTGGCGCAACGCCAGGTCGGCGCCTTCCGGGTCGCCGTGGCCGGTGACGATGACGATTTCCGGGGCCCCGGGGAGGCTCTTGATCTGTGGGATGTGATCCAGGCCGTTGCCGTCGGGCAGCAGCAGGTCCAGGAAGACCACGTCGCAGGAATTGCTGCGGCACAGGGCGAGGCCCTCGGCGAGGGTGGAGGTGGCCAGTGCGGCGTGCCCAAGCTCGGAGGCCGTGGTGGTGATCAGCCGCTGCACCAGCGGATCGTCGTCGAGCACGAGAACCAGCGCCATGTCATACCGCCTTTATGAGGCCGCGCAGGGCCTGACAGGTCAGTTCCAGGGTTTTGTGCAGCGCGGCGCGCCGCCTCTCGCTGGGGAGCTTGCGCTCCTTGGAGAGCTGTTCAAGCCGCGCTGCGGTATCGCGCAGGGGCAGGGCCCCCAGGGCTGCCGCGCCGGACTTGAGGGTGTGCGCGATCCTGGTGGTTTCGCTGAAGTCGGCGTCCCGCGCCGCCGCGTCGAATCGTTCGGCCAGGCCCGGAGCGCTGCTGAGAAACTCCATGGCCAGCATGCGGTAGAGGTCCTGTCGGCCGCCCAGACGCTTCAGGCTTTCGCCGGTCTCGATGAGCGCCTCTGCGCCGGGCGCGTTCGCGCCTGGGGCCTCCTGCTCCATGGCCAGGGTCTCACGGATGGCCCGGCGCAGGGCAGCCAGGTCGATGGGCTTCGTCACCACGCCGGAGATGTCGTCGAGCGGCATGGCCTCGGCGTCCTCTGGCGTGGCGAAAGCCGTGAGGATCAGGATGGGAGTGCGCCGGCGCCCAAGGTCCGTCTCCAGGGTCCGTATGCGGCGGGCCAGCTCCAGTCCGTCCATTTCCGGCATCTGCAGGTCCAGCAGCAGCAGGTCCAGCGGACTCTGGGGGAATATTTCCAGCGCCTCGCGGCTGCTGGTGGCCAGCCGCACCTCCGCCCCGTCCTCCCTCAAGATGTCGTCGAGCAGGATCAGGTTGGCGCGCTGGTCGTCCACGACCAGAAGGCGCAGCCCGGCAAGGCTCTCCTGCGCGGGGGCCGTGGCCTCCCCGGCGGGGGGAGCCTCTTCCCGGACAGGCGGTGCCTCGGCCAGCAGCGCGGTGAAGGTGCTGCCCTGTCCGGGCGCGCTGTCGACCCGGATGCCGCCGCCCATCATCACGGCCAGTTGCCGGGCGATGGACAGGCCGAGGCCGGAGCCCGCGTGGCGGCGCGCCAGGCTGTCGTCCACCTGGCAGAAGCACTCGAAGATGCGGCTCTGCTCCTCGGCCGCGATGCCCACCCCGGTGTCGATGACGGCGGTGCGCAGCACAAGCCTTCCCTGCGGGCCGGGCATGGCGTCCACCGTCACGCGCACCGAGCCATGGTCGGTGAACTTGACGGCGTTGCCGAGCAGATTGGCCAGCACCTGGCGGAAGCGGAAGGCGTCGCCCAGCAGGCGGGCCGGCACGGAGTCCATGACTTCGTGGCTGAAGGCCAGGCCCTTTTCCTCGGCGGCGAAGGCGAAGATCAGGCCGGTCTGCTCCACGGCCTTGCGCACGTCGAAGGGCTGGTTCTTGAGCTCCAGGCGGCTGGATTCCAGGCGCGCGTAGTCCAGGATGTCGCCCACGACCTCAAGCAGGGCCCCGGCCGAGTGCGTGATGAGCCGGGCATAGCCAGCGGCCTTGGGGCTCAGATCCTCGCGCACCAGCCGGTCGGACAGGCCGATGATGCCGGTGAGCGGCGTGCGCATGTCGTGGCTCATGTTCGCCAGGAAGCGGCTGCGCATCTGGCTCAGGGCCACGGCCTTCTCGCGGCGGCGGTTGATCTCGAAGGTGGAGCCGACGATGCCCACCAGCCCGACGAACCAGATGATTCCATAGGCAACGGCCTGCTGGCGCTGGTTGTAAACGCGCGGGAGGATGAGCGGTCCGGCCGGGGCCGAGACGCTGATGCCGCCCCTGATGGAGCCCACGGCGTCCTTGGGGTGGCAGCGGCGGCAACTCGCCTCGGTTATCAGCGGGGCCATGTACCGGAACTGGTCCTGCCCGGGCGCGCCGGGCACGGCCTCGAAGTAGTCTCCGTCGGCCTGCAGGACGGACAAGGCCTCGCTCTCCCATTTGTCGGGCGCGTTTTCCGGCCGAATGGGCATGAGGCTGGTGATGTGGAAGCGGATGCCGACGTCCTGCGCGATGACCTTGGCGATCTCGGCGATCTGGCGGGTCATGTAGGCGGGGTTGATGCGCACCAGGGTCTCGCCCGTTTCGGTCTTGAGGATGCGCTCGCCCGAGGGCAGGTGGGGGTTGGGCTCGGCGTTGGGGCCCACGGGAACGAAGACCCCGCCGTGGGCGGAGTTCCAGGCCCGCGCGGCCACGATCTGCAGGAAGAAGGAACGGGCCTGGTATTCCGCCAGCTCCTTGACGTGGCGGTTCTCCCCGGCGAAATTCCACAGAAAGAGCGCCAGCAGAAGCAGAGTCCAGAACAACCCCACGATCATCGGGATGATGAACAGTCGTTTCATGTGCCCACCCCGGGGGCTCAGTGGACAGGTTGTGTGCATTTTATTTCACTGCCAATGTGGTAGGATATCGCTCATTCAGGCCGTTTGTCGAGCCCCCCGGCCTCGGGGCCGGGAAGGACCGCGTTCTGCGCGTCCGGGCGGCCCAGGCGAAAGCGCAGGGCTTGGCCCGGACGCAGGCACGCGGTGCGGCAGTCGCCGCAGTTGTTGCAGGCCAGGGGCAGGGTTTCCGGCCGCCGCGGGTCGAGCCCCAGGGAGCAGGCCGCCACGCACCGGCTTTGGCCCTTGGCGCAGGCGCACCGTTCGGGGGCGTGCACCAGGCGCAGGCGCCAGGGGTTCAGGCGGGCCATGAGGTGCAGCAGCACGGACTGGGGGCAGGCGAAGCCGCACCACAGGCGTTTGCCGAGGCGCCATTCGGCGGCGAGCATCAGCACCGCGCCGCCGACGGGCCACAGAACACCGCCCAGCGCCACGTGTTGCCACAGGCGGGAATAGTAGGCCGGCATGGAGAGGAGGTTCAACAGGGGCGGGAGCCCGAAGACCGCCAGCAGGATCAGTCCCGCCAGCACCGCGCCGGCCCGGACGCGGAACCCCGCAGAGACCGCCGTGTCCGCCAGCCGTCCCATCAGATGTCCCGACCTGCGCGACCGGGCGTGGACCAGTTCGGAAAGCAGGCCGTAGGGGCAGGCGTAGGAGCAGAACACCGGCCCCAGGACAAGGGCCAATGCCAGGGCCAGGCCCGCGCCCAGGGCGACGCGCCCGGTGATGTCCCCGGCCGAGGCGAGCACCTGCACGGCCGCCAGAGGGTCGCCCAGGGGCAGGCCGAAGACGTCCATGGCCAGGAAGTTGCCGCTGACCCCGTGCAGGCCGAAGAGATTGGCGAAGGGCACGCCGGCCATGGCCAGGGCCACGCCGGTCTGCGACGCGCGCCGCCAGAAGGCGGGGCCGGGCCGGGTCATGCGCCGCCTCCGTCCCACCGGTCGCGGGCGGCCGCCAGGCGGGCCTTGGGAATGGTGAGGATGGCTTTGCGCGGACAGACGTTTTCGCACACGCCGCAGCCCACGCACGCCTCGGTGATGACCGGAAAGAGCCCCTTCTCCATGACGATGGCCTGGTTCCGCAGGGGGCACTTCTCGTGGCAGGTCTTGCAGAAAATGCTGCCCTCGTAGGTGTAGCAGCGGCTCTTGTCGATGCGCGCGATGCCCATGTCCGCACGGGCCATGGCCGTCACCGGCAGCAGGGCCTCGGTGGGGCAAACCGGCGGACAGCGCATGCACAGGTAGCAGGGCACCCTGCGCGGAGCTATGCGCGGCGTGCCGAAGGTCTCGGGGTTGAAGCCGGCCTCGAAGACAATGCTGCCGTAGGGGCATATCTGCCCGCACTGGCCGCACTGGATGCAGCGCTTCAGGAATTCCCGCTCGCCGCGCGCTCCGGGGGGGCGCAGCATCTGCTCATAGATCATGACGCGCCCTTACTTTGCGCCCTCCCCACCCAGTTCGTCCTCGATGTTGAGATAGGCCGTGGCCACCGAGAGCACCCCGGGAGTGGCCTTGAACTCGCGTTCCACGCGCTCAAGTTCCTTGGAGGGCCGCTCGATGACCGCCACCAGACAGGGGGGGGACTCCCAGGGCAGGATGGTGGCATCCCGCCGCTGGGAAAGGCTCGCCTTGACCCCGGCAAGATCCTGCCGGGTCGTGTGGATGATGAAGCTTGCGATGGCCATGGTGCTTCCTCCCGGCGCTACGCCTTGGACACGCGCACGGCGCAGATCTTGAATTCCGGCTGCTTGGAGGCCTCGTCCACTGCGTCCACGGTGAGTTCGTTGACCAGCTTTTGGGCGTCGTAGAAGGGGGCGAACACCAGGCCGGGCCGGCAGACCTCGCCCACCCGCGCGGACAGGACCAGCGAGCCACGCCGGGTGTCCAGGCGCACGTTGTCGCCGTTGGCGATGCCCAGGCGCTTTGCGTCCTCCTGGTTGACCTCGACGAAGGCGGCCGGGAAGGCCTTGCGGATCTCGGGCACCTTGTTGGTCATGGTGCCGGTGTGCCACTGGTCGATGACGCGGCCCGTGGTGAGGATGAAGGGATATTCGGCGTCGGGCAGCTCGGCGGCGGGCTTGTGGGGCCGCAGCCACACGTTGGCCCTGCCGTTGGGATTGCCGTAGAAGAAGTACTTGTCTGGGTGGTCCGCGGGCACCATGGGGTCGTCCCCGCGGGAGTAGCGGATCTTGGTGCCCGGATGGTCCTCGGTGGGGCAGGGCCACAGCAGGCCCGAGGTCTTGCGCAGGCGCTCGCGGGTCATGCCCTTGAAGTTGTAGGCCGACTTCGCGGAGATCTCCCGCCATTCCTCCCATATGTCCGCGGAGTTCTTGAAGGGGATGAGCTTGGGATCAACGCCCATGCGCGTGGCCAGATCCAGCAGGATGTTCACCGAGGGGCGGGCCTCTCCCGGAGAGGCAACGGCCTTCTCGATGAGGCAGTAGCGGCGCTCGCCGGAGCCGTACACGCCCTCCCTCTCGCACCAGAAGGCGGCCGGGAACACCACGTCGGCGTACTTGAGGGTCTCCGCGTCGGCGAAGGCCTCGATGATGGCCAGGAACTTGGTGCTCTTCTTGAGGTTGGCGGTGTACTTCTTCACGTTGGGCAGGCTCTGGGCCGGATTGGTGCACAGCACCAGCATGGCCCGCACCGTGTCGCCCAGGGCCGCGAACATGGCCGTGGTGAACAGGCCCGGGGCCGGGTTCAGCGAATCCTTGGGCAGGCCCCAGATCTCCTCCATCTGGTTGCGGTGCTCCTGGTTGGCTATCAGCCGGCCGCCGGGAAGCAGGTGCGCCAGGGAGCCTGTGTCGCGCACGCCGCCGCAGGCGTTGGGCTGGCCGGTAAGGGAGAAGCTGGTGGAGCCGGGCTTGCAGATCTTGCCCGTGATGAGGTGCAGGTTGTGCACGAGGTTGTTGGCCCACACGCCCTGGATGCGCTGGTTGAGGCCCATGCACCACAGCGACATGGTGGCGCTGGAGTTGGCGAAGAGCTTTGCCGCCTGCACGATGGATTCCGCCGGCACGCTGCAGATGGCGGCGGCCTTCTCCGGGGTGTAGTCGGCCAGGAAGGTGCGGTAGTCCTCCAGACTCTTCTCCACGGGCTTGCCGTCCACCATGGCCTTGAAGGACACGTACTTGCCGTGGAACTTCGAGTCGTCCAGCTCCTCGTTGAAGATGACGTGGGCCATGGCGTTCATGAGCGCCAGGTCCGTGCCCGGAACGACCGGCAGGTGCAGGTCGGCGATGCGCGCGGTGTTGGTCAAGCGCGGGTCGACGACGATGATCTTGACGCTGGGGTCGGACTGCTTGCGCGCCGCCAGGCGGCGGAAGAGGATGGGGTGGCATTCCGAGGTGTTGGAGCCGATGATGAAGAAGCAGTTGGCCGAGTCCATGTCCTCGTAGCTGCCCATGGGCTCGTCCTTGCCGAAGGTGGAGACATAGCCGCCCACGGCCGAGGCCATGCACAGGCGCGGGTTGCCGTCCACGTTGTTGCTTTTGAGCCCGGCCTTGAAGATCTTGTTGGCCAGGTACGACTCCTCGGTGAGGGCCTGGCCGGAGCCATAGTAGGCCACCGCCTTGGGACCGAACTGCTCCAGGGTCTGCTTGAAGCGCGTGGCGGTGAGGTCCAGGGCCTCTTCCCAGGTGGCCTTGACCAGGGTGCCGCCCTTGCGGATCAAGGGCGTGGTCAGGCGGTCGGGGGAATTGATGACGCTGGCGAGCAGCGCGCCCTTCAGGCAGAGCATTCCCTTGTTGTGGTTGTTGGGGTCGCCCTTGACCATGGCCACCTTGCCGTTGCGCACCCCGACCATGACGCCGCAGCCCGTGCCGCAGAAGCGGCACACGCCCTTGACCCAGGTGTCCGGCGTGGCCTCGGCCTCTTTCCTGCCGCACCCGTACCCCAGGAACGTCAATGCTGCCATCGCCGCGGAGTATTTGATGAATTCACGTCTTGTGCATCCCATATGCTTCTCCTTAGGCCCGGTCCGGGCTACTCGGCCTTTTGCTTGGACACGGACTTGGCGTAGGCGTCGTGGTGCAGGGAGTTGGTGTGAAAACCGTGGCAGCTGTTGCAGCCCTCGCGCACACCGAACTTCGTGTACATGCGTTCAATGGCCGGAGCATGGCAGCGCTGGCAGGCAACCTTCGCGTCGGGCTTCGCCGAGAAGGGCACCGCTCCCTTGCCGTCCGGCAACCCGTGGCAGACGTAGCATTTCACCAACAGCATGCCGTGCTTGCTCTCGTTCCAGTCCTGGGCAATCTTGGGGGTGACCTTCTTGTGGCAGGCGTAGCAGTCGCTTTGGGCATCGGTCACCTCGCCGTGCTGGGCCTGGCCCCAGGTGCAGCGCGTGCCGCTGAACGCCAGGGAGAGATAGGAGAAGTAGGCCAGCGCCAGCACGGCCAGGGCCATCGGAATGATGAGCCACTTGCGTCCCAGGGTGATCTGATTGAGAGTGTCTGTGAAAAACTGCCGTAGTTTTTTCATCGGGTTCCCTCGTATCATTCCCCTTCCGGGGGCAGTTTGGCGGCAAAGGCGGCGTTGACCGCGTAGCGACGATCGAACTTGGGCAGATGAGCCATGTTGCTATGGCAGCCCGCGCAGGTCCGGCGTCCCTTGCCGTCCTTGCCCAGCCACGCCTCGTGCGCCTTCTTCCCTTCCGGACTGATGCTCTTGCCCTTGGCGGTCAGCATGAGATCCTGGTGGCACTGCCGGCAGTTGTCGTCCGAGACAAAGCGCCGGGCCACCAGCTGCATGTTGCGCCTGTCCAAATCCTTGGTGTCGCCGAAGAAGTGGACGGCCAGATCGCGGACGCCGAGATAGGACTTCACCACAAGGTAGTCGATCCCGGCGCGGCGCGGTATGTGGCACTGTTCGCAGGTGATTGGCTTCTTGTCCTTGTCTACCGCATGCGATGAGCGTTTCAGCTCAAATTCATACCTCTTCATTTCATGGCAGGACAGGCAGAACTCGTTGCTGGACGTCTGTCCAACAGCGTAGCTCGATGCGAAAAGCGCCGCACATGCAATTCCGATTGTCAGGATGAGATGTGGTAGTTTCATACATGCACCATGCTTTTCTTGACGGAATGGATGAATGCGCAGTGGCTCAAGAAACAGCAAGACACATGCCAGCAAATTTGCACAAGAAAAACATATGGTTTTCGAATCATTCTGATTTGGAGAGCGTAGACGGTGTCTGAAATTCATGACTGCGGTCATAAAAAACAGGCAAAGTCATGAAAAGCGAACAGTGCTCAAGGCAATTTTCTTGCCGTGCAAGCTGGTACGCATGTCTGTGCGTAGCCGGAAAGCCCAGCAAAACGGCCGAAAAAGCCCAAGAGCAAGGCACAGCGTATTGATGGTTTGGCTTTTGCAGTCCACCACGGAACCTGGGACAGGCAAGGGCATGGGCCTTCCCGTCAACGCACATCAAGGCGGTGGGTGGATGAGTGAAGAAAAACCAAGAAGACTGAAGTACGCTCTGGCTGGGGTCGCGTTGGCGCTCGCTGTGGCGCTCTTCGTGCTGCTGGGGCCGCCGCAGCTCCTGGCGAAGAGCGAGACGCCGGCCTTCTGCGCGTCCTGCCACATCCATGAGTCGCAATACGAGGCCTGGTTTCAGCAGGGGGCGCACCGCAGGCTGGCCTGCGTGGACTGCCACCTGCCCAACGACAACTCGGCGTCGCACTACACCTGGAAATCCATCGACGGCATGAAGGATCTCGTGCTGTTCAATGCCGGGCGCGTGCCGGACGACATCCGCATCACCGAGCGCGGCCGCAAGGTGGTGCAGGCCAACTGCATCCGCTGCCACGAGGGCGCGGTGGAGATGATCGACCAGGACCGCAGCTGCACGGATTGCCACAGGCGGCAGCTCCACAAGAACAGCAGCGCCATGGAGACCCTGTAGCAGGCTTGCGCCATTGCGCAGGTATTATCCCCAGAGCTGGTAACGTTTTCCCACGGAGGAGGAAGTGATGGCGAAGAAGAAGAGAATCCTGTTCATCGTCGGCGTGGCCCTGGCGCTGGCCTATCTCATCATCCCTTACGGCTGCGCGCCCGGCAAGCCGGAGATGGTGAAAACCGTGCAGATTCCAGACAACGAGATCGACCCCGAGCTGTGGGGCAAGGCCTATCCTGAAGAGTACGAGTCCTGGAAGAAGACCGAGCAGCCCGAAC
>JACRDI010000042.1 GCA_016218665.1 Desulfovibrio sp.
AGGACGCCGATCAGGGTCAGTACTGTGTGCCGTGCAACTTTCAAAATGTTCCCCCTCCTTCTTCCTTTCGGCTTAGGCCTTGCCAAGAATCTTGGCGGTGGCCTTCTGCGCGAATTTCTCCACGTCGGCGGAAAGGGCCTGCTTGGCGCCAGCCACCTGCGCGGCGATTGCATCCTGGTTCGCCTTCATGGTGGCGGCCACTTCCTTGCCGGCCACGGCCATGATCTGCTGCTCCTCGCCGGAACCCTCGGCACGCAGCTGCTTGCGCAGCTCAAGCCCCTGCTGGCGCGCGCCGTCCAGGGCCTGCTCGTAGCCTTTCAGCTTCTCGTCGGCGTTGGAGGTGAAGTCCTCAATGGCGCCCAGCTGGTCCGCCATGAGCTTGTTGCGCTCCTTGATCTTCTCCCGCACGGGGTGGATGAGGAGCGCGTTCAGCCCCACCACGGTGATGAGGAAGTTGACGAGCTGGATCGTAAACGTCTTATCAAGATCTATCATTGCAGCCCCCAGCGCTTTGGAATTGGGATTGTGAAATTTGGTCCAAAGTCAGAGGGGACTTACACTACCCCTAGAGCCCTGTCAAAGCCTTTTTTCGAAAAACCCGGCTCCTCGGTCATCGCAGGTCGTTGATTTTCAAGGCTTCCCAGGGTGCGGCGGCAAAATCCGCGTTCCTGGCGGGGGATTGTGAAATCTGTGCCATGTGCCCCGCCGAAGATCGTGCGGCGACCCGGCGGGAAGGGCGGCGCAAGGGGCTTTTCGCGTGGAAAATCAGGTCTGCTTGAACAGGTAGCGGCGCATGGAGACGTTTAAAACCAGGCCCACCAGGCTGAAGTTGACCAGGGTGGCGCTACCGCCGTAGCTGATGAAGGGCAGGGGCACGCCCACCACGGGCATGAGGCCCATGACCATGCCCATGTTGATGAGGATTTGCCAGAAGAAGTAGAAGAACACCCCGGCGGCCAGGTAGCTGCCGTAGGGGTCCTTGGCGTCGCGCGCAACCACGGCGATCTGGTACAGGAAGGCGCAGAAGATGGACAGGATGGTGATCATGCCGAAGAAGCCCCATTCCTCGCCAAAGACCGCCACGGCGAAGTCGGTGTGCTTTTCCGGCAAGAAGCGCAGCTGGCTCTGGGTGCCGCCCAGAAAACCCTTGCCGAAGATGCGGCCCGAGCCCACGGCGATCTCCGACTGGAGGATGTGGTAGCCCGAGCCCAGGGGATCGGTGGCGGGGTCGAGGAAGGCCAGGATGCGCCGTTTCTGGTAGTCCTTGAGCACGAACCAGAACAGCGGCATGACCAGCGGAACGAGCACGCACAGGGTGCGGAAGAGCCAGGGCTTGACGCCCCGGAACAGCACCAGCCCGCCCAGGAGCAGCAGCACCAGCATGCCCGTGCCCAGGTCCGGCTGCTTGATGATCATGAGCGCGGGCACGAGGCCCAGGCCGAGCACCGTGGCGAGCTGCCTGAGGTTCAGCTTCTCCGAGTCGGCCGAGAGCAGGCGCGCCCCCAGAAGCAGCATCGTGAACTTGGCCAGCTCGCTTGGCTGGAAGCTGAACAGGCCGAAATCGAGCCACCTGCGCGCGCCCAGCACCGTCTTGCCGATGAAGGGCACGGCCAGCAGCAGCACGATGGTGAGCACGTACATGGGCCAGGCCACGGAGTGCAGGCGGCGGTAGTCGAAGACCATGAACGCCAGCATGCCCACAAGTCCCATGGCGCCCCAGATGAGCTGCTTCTGGTAGAAGTTCTCCATCTGCACGCCGTCGCCCAGGCGCACGCCGCTGGCGGAGTACAGGTTCAGCACGCCGATGGCGAACAGGGCCGCCATGACTCCCACCAGGCGCCAGTTGACGTGGTAGAGCATTCTCCGGTCGATGGGGCTCACTGGTCGCCCTCCCTGCGCGCGCCGTCCATGGAGGGCGAGAGGATGCCCACGGGCGGTTCGGGGAACTGGGTCTCCACGGCCTCCAGCCTGGCCGCCGGGCTGGCGGTGGGGCTGGCCGCGCCGGCCACGTCCTGGGGCGGCAGCTCCTTCTTGCCCAGGAACAGGGCGTTGAGCATGGCCTTGACCACCGGGCCCGCGCCCGAGGCGCCGTGCATGCCGTGCTCCACCATGGCCACCACCACGTAGCGCTTGCTGCCCTGCTCGCCGAAGCCGGCCATCCAGGCGTGGTCGCGATATTTGTAGGGCACGGCGTCGCCCATTCTGCGCAGCTCTTCCGTCAGGCGCACCACCTGGGCGCTGCCGGTCTTGGCCCCCACCACGACGCCGGGGGTCAGCACGCGGTGGCAGGTGCCGCGGGGGTCCTCCACCGTGGCCACCATGGCCCGCTTGACGATGGCGGCCTGTTCGTCGGTGAGGGGGAGCTGCCCGGTGATTTGCGGCTGCTCGCCACGGATGAGCAGGGGCTTGAGCAGCTTGCCGCCGTTGATGACGGCCGCGATGTAGCGCGCCACCTGCAGCGGCGAGGTGACGGTGTAGCCCTGGCCGATGACCATGTTCAGATCCTCGCCCTTGGTCCAGCGCACGCCGTAGCGCTTTTCCTTCCACTCCCGGCTGGCGATGAGGCCGCTCTTCTCGTGGGGCAGGGTGATGCCCGTGACCGAGCCGAAGCCCGAGGCCTTGGCGAACTCGCTCATGCGGTCCACGCCGAGCTTCATGCCCAGTTTGTAGAAATAGGTGTCGCAGGATTCCACCAGGGCGCGCTGGAAGTTCACCGCGCCGTGGCCGGAGTGCTTCCAGCAGCGGAACACGTGGTTGCCCAGCGCCACCTCGCCCGTGCAGTTGACGGTCTCCTTGGGGTCCACCATGCCGTAGCGCAGGCCCGCGGCGGCGACGACCAGCTTGAACACCGAGCCCGGCGGGTACACGCTCTGGGTGGCGCGGTTCTGCAGGGGGTGCAGGGGGTCGTCGCGCAGCTGGGCCCACTGGGCGGAGGACAGGCCGCTGGTGAACATGTTCGAATCGTAGCTCGGCTCCGAGACCAGGGCGAGGATCTCCCCGGTGTCCGGGTCCATGACGATCACCGCGCCGCTTTTGCCCTCCAGCACCTTGTGGCCCAGCTGCTGCAGGCCAAGGTCGATGGACAGGAAGATCTCCTCCCCGGCCTTGGGCTCGCCCTGCTGCTCCTCGGAAAGCCTGCGCCCGGTGACGTCCACCTCGATGAGGCGCTTGCCCTTCTGCCCGCGCAGGCGGGCGTCCAGCCGGTTCTCCAGGCCCTGCTTGCCCACGAAGTCGCCGAGCGAGAGGCTGGGGTCGGCCTGCATCTCGGCCTCGTTGGCCTCGGACACGTAGCCCAGCACGTGGGAGAGCAGGTGCCCGTAGTTGTACTTGCGCCTGGTGCGGGAGAGGATCTCCAGCCCCGGCCAGCGCACGCTCACGCCCTCCACCTTGGCGATGGTGTCGAACGTCAGGTCCGGCGCGAGCACGAGGGGCTCGAAGCTTTTCACCTTGGGCTTGTTGCGGGTGTATATCTCCTTCACGCGCTCGGCCGGCAGGCCGGTGAGCTCGGCCACCTTCTCCAGCGTGGCGGGAATGTCTTCGCAGTCCTCGCGCACCAGGCCCAGGGCGAAGGCCGGCTCGTTGACGGCGAGCAGTTCGCCGTTGCGGTCGCGCAGGAAGCCGCGCGGCGCGAAAAGGTACTCGATGCGCAGCTGGTTGTTGCGGCTCTTCTCGGTGAACACGGGGCCCAGGTGGATTTGCAGGTACCACAGGCGCACGGCGAACAGGCAGAACAGCCCCAGCACCAGGAACTGGAGCAGGGTGGCTCCGTGGCGGGGCACGTTCTGGCTTGAGGCGCTAAGCAGGTTCTTCATGGCGCTTCAGCCTCTCGGGGAAGAGGTTTTCCGCAGTGTACCAGAGCACGGGGTAGGTGACCATTTGGAGCAGGCATTCCCAGGCCACGCGCTTGAAGGGAAAGGCGCGCACCTCAAGCACGGCCATGAGATAGAGCAGCAGGAAATGGGCCACGCCAAGCGCCAGGCCCAGCAGGGCCTGGAACTGGAAGCTGCCGGGATCGAGCAGCCAGCGGCCCAGGGTAAGCAGGGCGAAGAGCGTGAAGTACCACAGGATGCCGTAGCCGAAGGCCAGGCCGCCCGCGCCCTCCTGTATGGCCACCCAGACCAGGGCCAGGACGATGGTGGCCGCGGGTTTTTGCCAGCGCAGGCTTACCGCCATGCCCGGGGCGAAGAAATCCACGCCGGGAACGAGCATCTGTCCCCAGATGCCGCAGACGGTAAAGACGGTCCACCACAGGGCGGCGAGCATGTCCTACTCCCAGAGCTTGCGCGCGTCTTCGGGCTTGGCCGCGCGCTTGAGCAGCAGAACCTCCTCCAGGCGGGGGATGTCCACCAGGGGTTCGGCCTGCACGTCCATGAACAGGGTGCCTTCCTCGCGCTTGACCGCCACGACGCGGGCCACGGGCAGACCCTTGGGGTACACGCCGTCCATGCCGGAGGTGACCAGCACCTCGCCGGGCTCGATGGTGGAGGTGAGGCCCACGTACTTGACCATGAGGCGCTCGTCCGCGCCCATGCCGTAGACCACGCCGGCGGCGCGGTTGTCGCGCCCGACCACGGCGATGCGGCTGGAGGGATCCACAAGAAGCAGCACGGTGGCCACGGAGAGCCCCGCGCGGTAGATGCGGCCCACCACGCCCTCCACCGAGAGCACGGGGGTGTCCTCCACCGCGCCGGAAAGCTTGCCCCGGTCCACCAGGATGGTCTCCAGGATGGCGGTGGGGCCCACGCGGTGCGCAATCACGCGCGCACCCTCGCGCTTCCATTCGGGCGGCTCGGGGAAGGCCAGCAGCTTTTCCACCCGGGCGGTGGCCTCGGCGCGCTCGCGCAGGGTCATGTTCTCCAGGCGCAGGGCCTTCACCTCGGCCTCAAGGGCCTCGTTCTCCTGCTTCAGCCCCACCAGGGAGACGTAGCGCTCCACGAAGTCGCCCGCGCGGCCGCCCAGCCACTTGCCCGGACGCAAGACCATCCCCACGCTGTCCAGCCCGGAGTAGGTGCTCAGACGCGTCAGGTGGCCGGAGCGCAGGTTCCAGGTGTAGAGGCTCAGGTAGACGAAGAGCCCGGCGACGAGGAAGATGGCGATCTTCTTCGGGTTCACGCTAGTCCGTGGTCACTTCCCTGTACAGGTCGATGCATTCGAGCGCCTTGCCGGAGCCGAGCACGACCGCGGTGAGCGGATCGTCCACCACGGTGATGGGCAGCTGGGTCTCGTGCTGCAGGAGCTTGTCCAGGCCCTTCAGAAGCGCGCCGCCGCCGGTGAGCACTATGCCGCGGTCCACGATGTCGGCGGCGAGCTCGGGCGGGGTCTGCTCAAGGGCGATGCGCACGCCCTGCACGATGCCTTCCACCTGCTCGGAGATGGCGCCGCGCACTTCCTCTGCGGTGATGATGCGGTTCTGGGGAATGCCGGTCACCAGGTCGCGGCCGCGCACCTCCATCTCGCCCGCGCCCTCCACGGGGTAGGCGCTGCCGATGGTCATCTTGATCTCCTCGGCGGTGCTTTCGCCGATGAGCATGTTGTACTTGCGCTTCACGTGCTGCATGATGGCCTCGTCCATCTTGTCGCCGCCGATGCGCACGCTCTTGGCGTAGACGATGCCGGACAGGGAGATGACGGCGATCTCGGTGGTGCCGCCGCCGATGTCCACCACCATGTTGGCCGTGGCCTCGGTGATGGGCAGGTTGGCGCCGATGGCCGCGGCCATGGGCTCCTCGATGAGGTAGACCTCGCGGGCGCCGGCGCTCTGGGCGGATTCCTTCACCGCGCGCTTCTCCACCTGGGTGATGCCCGTGGGCACGCAGATCATGATGCGCGGGCGCACCAGACGGCGGGAGTTGTTCACCTTGGAGATGAAGTGGCGGAGCATGGCCTCGGTGACCTCGAAGTCGGCGATGACGCCGTCCTTCATGGGGCGGATGGCCACGATGTTGCCGGGCGTGCGGCCCAGCATCTTCTTGGCCTCGGCTCCCACCGCCAGCACCACCTTGCCGCCGCGCGAATCGCGCTTCACGGCGACCACGGAGGGCTCGGAGAGCATGACGCCTGCGCCTTTCACGTAGACGAGGGTGTTGGCGGTACCCAGGTCGATGGCCAGGTCCGTGGAGAAATACTCGAAGAATTTGTCAAACAGCTTGACCATATGACCCCCGGTTCTTGAAATATTTGGTCGCCGCACGTAGCCTGCGGCGCACTGCGTCTTCTGAATTGCATCAGCCGAAGAACGGCAACCCGTACCAAAAGAAAACACGGCAGGCAATACATGACTCCCCCCAGGGCCCCGGACGCCCGGAAAATGCTTGAAATGCCGCGCTGGCATACGGCCGGAATCTTTTTTCGCGCGCGCCTGGCCAGACATGGAGCCGGCCCTGACATCGGCCCGGGCTCCAGACCAGACTCCAGGCAGGTGCGCAAGGTGCCGCTGGACGCCGGCTTCAGCTGCCCCAACCGCGACGGCGCCATCTCCACGGCCGGGTGCAGTTTCTGCAACCCAGCGGGCTCGGGCACGGGGCTCTTTTCCCAGGGGCTTTCCCTTTCCGCCCAGTGGGAGCGCCTGGCCCCGCGCGCCCGCAGGCGCGACCCCAAGGCCAGACTTCTGGCCTACCTGCAGGCCTATTCCAACACCCACGCCGCGCCCGAGCGCCTGCGCGCCGTGCTGGCGGAAGTTTTCGCCCTGCCGGAAGCGGCCGGCCTGTGCCTGGGCACAAGGCCAGACTGCCTGGACATCGGCGCCGGAGAGGAGCGCCTGGACATTCTGGCGGCCAGCGGTTTTTCCTTCCTCCAGCTGGACCTGGGCCTGCAATCGGCCGACGACGCGGTGCTGGCCCTGGCCAACCGGGGCCACGGGGCGGAGCTTTTCGCCGCAGCGGCGCGCGCGGCGGCCAGCCGGGGCATTTTCGTCTGCGCCCACGTGATGCACGGCCTGCCGGGAGCAAAGGCCGACGACCTGGCGCGCACGGTGGAGTTCCTGAACGCGCTGCCGGTCGCGGCGGTGAAGTTTCACAACACGCTGGTGTGCCGGGGCACGGCCCTTGCCGCCCTGTGGCGCGCCGGGGGGTACGCCCCGCCCACGCGGGAGGAGTACGTGGCGGCCCTGGTGGACGCGCTCTCGCGCTTGCGGCCGGACATCTGCGTGGAGCGGCTCTTCGCCGATCCCGCGCCGGGGGAGCTGCTGGCCCCGGAATGGGCATCCGACAGGGCCGGGGGCAAGGCGGCCGGGCTGGCCCTTGCGAGGGCCGAGCTGGTCAGGTTAGGAATGTGGCAGGGGTGCCGGAGCCATTGCCCGGACGCCCCGCCGGACTGGAGCACCTGTTACAAGGATGGTGGCACATGAGCGGCAAGCCGGGCAGGAACGAGAGACACGCGGCCACGGCGCGGAAGAAGGAGCAGCGCCTGAATGCGGGAGTGGAGCGGGTGGAGCAGATCGCCGCGCCGCCCCTGGGGCTGACCATCAACTGGAAGGACGGGCGCATAGCGAGCCTGCACCTGCGCCGGGCGGAAGGCCCGCGCCTGGACAAGGACGCCAGCGAGACCGCCCGCGCCCTGCAGGCGGCCCTGTCCCGCCTGGCCAAGGGCCAGTGCGCGGACTTCCCCGAACTGCCGCTGGACTGGGACCAGCTGCCGCCCTTCACCCGGCAGGTGCTTTCCGCCCTGCTCGGCCAGGTGGGCCACGGCAAGACCGTCACCTACGGGGAGCTGGCCCGGCTTTCCGGCCACGCCGGCAAGGCCCGCGCCGTGGGCCAGGCCATGGCCCGCAACCCCTGGCCGCTGGTGGTGCCCTGCCACCGGGTGCTGGGCTCCACCGGTGCCCTCACCGGCTACACCAATCCGCACGGCCTGCCCCTCAAGGAACTGCTGCTGCAAATGGAGAGCGGCCAGGCCAGGGGGTGATTCCCCGGCCCGGCCGCTTCGTCCTTTTCCTGCGGGATGCCCTGGTCTCTTCGGGCCTGGTCTGTCCGGGCCTGATTTCTTCGGGCCCGATTCCTTTCCTTCTATCCGTTCCGTCCTGTTCGGCCCGGCCTAGTGCGGGTTGGCGATGGCCGTGGTGATGTCCGACGCGGTGATGGTGGCCGCGTTGGCGATGTGCACCACAGCCGCGGCCGCGTGGCCCGTGCCCGTGCCGTCGGCGTCGTAGTACAGCACGTGGTCGCCGGTGTCGTAGGTCAGGGTGGCCGTCGCGTGGGTGCCGGAATGCCCCCCGTTGCTCACGGTGGTGAATTCCCAGCCTCCGGCCATGGCCGAGAACTCCGTGCCGACGACGTTCAGCTCGATCTTGTCCGTGCCGGGCGCGAAGTCCGTGATGTGCGCGCCGGTGCCCGAACTGCTGAAGTGGAAGATGTCCGTCCCGCTGCCGCCGGTCAGGGTGTCCGCCCCGCCGTTGCCGAAGAGGGTGTCGTTGCCGGCCCCGCCCTTGAGGGTGTCGGCCGAGGCCCCGCCGATCTCGACCAGGTTGAAGGAGCTGGTCACCGCGCTGGCGTCGATGTTCAGCGCGTGACCGGACGTCAGGGCCGAGCCGTCGATGGTGAAGGTGCCGCTGCTCATGCCCGTAAGTCCCTGGAACACGGAGTCGCCCAGGGCGCTTCCATAGATGCCGGACGAATAGTTCGCGTTGTTCAGGATGAGCTTCTCAATGCTGGTGACGACGTCCGTGGTTCCGTAGGTGTCGTTGATGGCCCAATCCCCGTCATGGAAGATCTGAATGGCGTTCGTGCCGCTCTCGTGGCTGTAGTCGATGGTGTCGGTGCCGCCGCCGCCGTGGATGGTGTCGTCGCCGTTTCCGCCCACGAAGACGTTGTTGGTGTCGTCGCCGGTGAGGTTGTCGTTGTGGGCGGAGCCGATGATGTTCGAGAAGTTGGAGAGGATGTCGTGTCCGCCCTTTCCGTCATTGCTGGCCGTTCCCGCGCTGAGGTTCACCGTGGCGCCGGTGTTCGAGGTCTCGTAGCTGACGGTATTGACCCCGCCGCCGCCGTCCAGCGTGTCGTTGCCCGCGCCGCCGATGATGGTCTCGGCGGCGGTTCCGCCGACGATGGAGTCGTCGTAGGCGGAGCCTCTGACCTGCTCGAAGTTGCTCACCAGGTCCACGTCGCCGTAGCCGTCGTTGGAGACCACGCCGGTGGCCAGGTTCACGTTCACCGCGTTGTCCGTGTAGGCGTAGTCCAGGAAGTCGGTTCCCGCGCCGCCGTCCAGGGTGTCGTTGCCCGCGCCGCCGATGATCGTGTCGTTGCCAGCGCCGCCGTCGGCGTAGTCGGCCTGGTTGCTCAAGTAGAAAAAGTCCGCCTGCGCGGAGCCGATGACGCGCTCGATGCTGGAGATGGCGTTGAGGTCGTAGTCGGTGACGCCGTCGGAGCCCTTGGCGAGATTGTCGCCGAAGGCCACCTCCCAGCCGAAGATGGAGGTGGAAAGGTCCAGGGTGTCTGTTCCTGCGCCGCCGTAGATGTAGTCGCGCGTTTCGGAGTGGATGTTGTCGGCGACGCGGAAGACGTCCTCGCCGTCGCCGCCGGTGAGGGTGTCGTCGCCCAGGCCGCCGACAAGGGTGTCGTTGCCCGAGCCGCCGGTGAGGGAGTCGCCCAGGCCGCCGCTCATGCTGTCGTAGCCGTTGCCGCCGATGAGCACGAGGCTGTGCGCGCTGATGCTGTTGCCGTCCACGTTGATGACATGCGTGCCGCTGAGGTTGGAGGCGTCGATGGTGAGGGTGCTGGCCCCGGCGCTCATCAGGTTGCCCAGCAGGCCGTCGGTCAGCACGGTGGAGGTGAACGGGCCGCTGGAGTAGTTGGCGTCGTTCAGTATCAGCGTCTCGATGCCCTTCACGTGGTCGCTGGCGCCGTAGGTGTCGGTGATGGTCGCGTAGTCGGTGCCGTTGGCGATGGTGATGGCGCTGGTGCCGCTTTCCTGGCCGTAGTGCAGGATGTCCGTGCCGGCGCCGCCGTCGATGGTGTCTGCCCCGTTGCCGCCGACGATGGTGTCGTTGCCGCCGCCGCCGCTGAGGGAGTCGTCGCCGGCGCGGCCGTCGATGAAGTCCTTGCCGAAGGAGCCGACGATGGTGTCGGCGGTGGTGGACCCGTCGATGATGATGCTGTCGCGGGTGTCGTCCCAGCCGGTGCCGGCCGTGAAGTGGGAAATGTCTATGTCGTGCGTGTTGGAGCCGTAGAGGACGAGGGTGGCGGTGCTGCTCCCGGTGTTGTCCAGCACCCAGTACTTGTCGTTGGCGTCCGCGGCCTGGACGGTCACCGACACCGAGCCGCCGCTGGTGTCGAACGCCAGCTTGTCCAGGCCGTAGACGTGGAGCGGCGTGGACGATGCGTTGAACGCCAGGTTGGCGTCCTGACTGGCGATGATGGTGTCGACCACGCCCGCGTCGTCGCCCATGGTGATTTCTTCAAGGGAGCTGACCGGGCTGTTGGAATTGAGGATGATGGTGTCGGCGTGCGCCGTGCCGATGATGTGCTCGAAGCCGCTCACCGTGTCCGTCGTGCCGTAGGTGTCCACGATTGTGGTGCTGCCGGTGTAGGTGGCGGTGATGCCGCCGCCGTTGTAGGTGCCGGTTTCCTCGGCGTAGGAGAGGGTGTCGGCCGCGCCGGGGGTGGTGTCGTTGCCGCCGATGAGGGTGTCGTTTCCGGCGCCGCCCACCATGTAGTCGGCCCAGCTGGTGCCCTTGATGTAATCCGCGGCGGAGCTGCCGAAGTACTTCAGCACATCGCCGGCGAGCTGGCCGCTCAGGGCGGAGGTGGAGGCGTCGACCACGGTGTTGGTGGTGTCGAGGTAGACCTGGAGGGTCTGGTTCGTGGTGCCGCCGTCGCCGTGAAAGACGATGCTGGTCAGCTCGTCCAGCTGCGGCCGCGTGAAGGTCGTCGTGCTGCCGCTGGAATAGAGCTCGACGCAGCCGAAACCGTGCAGGTTCGCGCCCGCGCCGCGGAAGTCCACGCTACCCACCGCCAGCACGGTGTCGCTGGAATCGGCCACAAGGGTCTTGGCGGCGTCGATGTCACCGGCGCTGAAGACGAAGGTGTCGCTGCCGCTTCCGCCGTCAAGGAAGTCGGCGCCCTTGCCGCCCTCGATGGTGTCGTTTCCATCGCCGCCGTTTATGGAGTCGTTTCCGTCTCCGCCGTAGATGGTGTCGTTGCCCGCCCGGGCGTCTATGGTGTCGTTGCCTGCGCCGCCGTAGATGACGTTGGCCTGGGAGTCGCCGTAGATGTCGTCGGCATAGCCGGAGCCGGTGATGTTCTCGATGCTGGAGAGGGTGTCCTCGCCGCCCATGCCGTCCATGGCGGCCCCGTCGTCCAGGGCCACGAGTATGCCCCCGGTGGAGGCGCTGTAGTCGGCCGTATCGTTGCCGGCTCCCCCCACCATGCTGTCGTTTCCGGCACCGCCGACGAAGGTGTCGTTGTCGTTGCCGCCGACGAGGGTGTCGTTTCCGGCGTCGCCGCTCAGGTAGTTGTTGCCGCCGCCGCCGTCGATGGAGTCGTTGCCGGCCCCGCCGAAGATGGTGTCGCCCATGTGGCCGCCGATGAGGGTGTCGTTGCCCTGGCCGCCGATGATGGAGAACGCGCCGTCCACTGCCTGGGAGCCGTCGAAAAAGAGGGTGTTGGCCGTGGTGGAAACGCCCACCGCGTGCCCGTCCAGGGTGAACACCCCGCCGATGGCGCCCCATTCCGTGGAGCCGAAGGTGCCATTGGGCGGAAACACGATGTTGGTCACAGCGTCGCCCAGGATGACCTTTTCCACGCCAGTGGTGGTGTCGAGGTCGTTGGTGCCCGCGCCGTTGTCGGTGAAGTAGAGGGTGTCCGTGCCGGTTCCGGCGCTGATGGTGTCGTTGCCGTCGGTGTTGTTCAGGGCGGTGCCCATGAAGATGGCGTCGTTGCCCTGGCCCGTGGTCACCAGGTCCACGCCGGTGCCGGGGTCCACCAGCACGGCCTGGGGCCCGCCGGAGATGGTGTCGTTTCCGGCCCCGCCGTAGAGCGAATCCACGCCGCCGCCGCCGACGATCATGTCGTCGCCGTCGCCGCCCTGCAGGTTGTTGGCGTTGCTGTCGCCCATGATGTAGTCGTCGTGGCTGGTGCCGATGACGTTGACCACGCCGGGGTCGATGGAAACATACTGGCAACTGTCTCCGAACGACACATACATGTGGCTGTTCAAATCCACCATTGCCCCGCTCTTGAGGGAGGAAAGATCCAGGGTGGTGACGGTGGTGTGCGTGCCGCCGTTGTCGGTGTTCTGGTAGTCGTTCTGGGTGTCGATGGGCTTGGTGCCCTGGGCCTGGTCGGAGACGATGACCGTGCCCGTGCCGGTCTGTGTGGAGCCGCCGGACGGGGTGACGGTGACGGTGGTGACCGTTTGCCCCGAGGAATTGGTGCTGGTGGAAAAACTGATGATGGTGCCGGGGGTGAGGGTGACGGTGTTGGACTGGTTCGCCGCATCCTGGGCGGCCTTGAGGGCGGCCTCCTGCGCGGCCTTGGCGGCCTCGGCCAGGGCCAGGGCCTGCTGCGCGGCGAAGGCTTCGGCCTGGGCCTTGGCGGCCAGCTCCGCCGCGGCCTTGGCCTCTGCCGCGGCCTTTGCCGCCGCTTCCGCGGCCGCCTTGGCTGCCGCGTCGGCCGCGGCCTTGGCCGCCGGATCGCCCGAGGCGGCGGCTTCCGCGGCCGCCTTGGCCGCCGCTTCCGCCGCGGCCTTTGCCGCCGCCGCAGCGGCCGCCTTGGCCTGGGCGTCGGCCGTGGCCTTGTTGGCCGCGTCCTGGGCGGCCTGGGTCTTGGGATCGGGCTGGCCCTGCTTGCCCTGGCCGGAGAGGGTGTCCTGGGGAACGTTGCCTTGCTGCAGGTTCGTGGTGGTGAGGGCCTGGAAGTACTTGAACTCCTGCGGGGTCATGACCATGACCGGCCCCGCGCCGAACTTGCTCACGTCGACCTTGACGCCCGCCTGGGACAGGACCTGGAAGGCCCCGCCCCCCAGGGGCTGCACGATGACGGGCTTGCCGTCGAAGACCATGACCAGGTGGCTCTCGCCGGCGTCGCCCTGGCCGGGGGGCGGCACCTTGTGCGCCGTCTCCGTGCCTCGGATGCCGATGGTGGCCAGCGGGCTCTGCATCTTGAAGGATTCGGGGTTCTGCTTGACGATCTCGCCGGTGACGGCGCGGAAGGTGCCCTGGGCCATCTTGAACAGCGCCTGGCCCGAGCCCTTGGAGGCGTCGTAGACGTACTGGTCGAGGCTGACCTTGGAGCCTTCGCCCACGTTCAGCACGGTCTTGTCGAGGAACTGGATGGAGCCGGCCGAGCCCTTGGCGGTGCTGACGGTATCGCCCTTGAACACCGGGCTGCCCATGGCGAGCGTGCGGGTGCCCTCGGGGCCGACGGCCGTGACGTTGCCCTGTATCGCCTTTGCGGAGCCGATTTCCTGCGCCATGGGGCACTCTCCTCGTTCGCTGACGGGAGGCGGCGCGTGAGGAGGGGGGACGCCGCGCACACCTGTCCTGAATCTATCTCATACGTGAATACGTATCAGGACGGCAAGCGTGCGTCAATGCGGCAGGACAAAAACAGCGTACTGGCGGGCTAGTCCTTCTTCGTGGACTTCTTGGACTTTTTTGCCGGCTTGACCTCGGCCTTTGCGGAAACCTTGGGCTCCTTCTTGGCGGCCTTGGTCTTCTTGCCCTTCTCGGCCACCACGGGTTCCTTGGCGGCCTCCCGGCCCTTCTTGACCTTCTTCACGGCCTTGCCCTTCTCCTTGGCGCCGTCGCTCTTGGCCTTGCGCTTCGGCAGCGACTCGTACAGCGGGGTTTTGCCAACGCCCAGGAAGCCGGGGTGCACGCCCAGCTCTCCGGCCGCCTGCCCCCAGGACTTGCCCTCCTTGCGCAGGCCCTCCACCTGGGCGGGAGAGACCCCCGCCACGTGGGCCAGGGCCTCGGTGCGGGTGCGCTCCACGCGCTCCTCCGAGGCGTTGAGGGCCTCCTCGGCCTTCTGGGCGGCCTCGCGGCCGTTCTTGCGCGATTTCCAGGCCTCGTCGCGCAGGCGGGCGTTTTCCTCAAGCACGGCGTCCATGCGCTTGAGCACGGCGTCGTCGTTCACGGCCAGGGCCTGGCCGGGCAGGGCGAAAAGCCCCAGCAGCAGGGCCGCGGCGCCCGCGCGGGCAAGGGTTTTGAGGGGGGACATGGTCTTGGCGGTGAGCCGGGGAAGTGCCGTCATGGTTTCTCTCCGCTTGCAGCGCCGGCGTTCCCGGCGGGGTTGTGTTGCGTGGTGGACTGGTCCGCCGGGCGGGCCCGGTGCGCGGCCGAGGCCAGGGCCAGCGCGAGGGCTCCCGCAGTGGCGGGGATGTGCAGCGCGGGCGTCAGGGCCGCGCCGACAACGAGCGGGGCCAGAAGCCCCAGGCCGAAGCGCCCGCGCCCGCGCCAGGCGCAGAATCCGGCCGCGGCCAGCACGGCCAGCGGGCCGCCTATTCCCCATCCGGCCAGCAGGCGCAGGCCGGAGGAGGGCATGTCGAAGGAGTACACGGGCAGCCCCTGGGACTCCTCGTCCCACAGCAGGCCCTGGAATTCGGGCATGGCCAGGGCCATGGGCTGGTCCAGCGGCAGGCCGGTGAGGAGGGCCGAGGGCTCCTGGCGCAGGGCCTCCATGGTGGCGGCGTAGTGCCAGGGCAGGCCCAGCTCGTCGCCGCCGGAAAGCTGCGGCAGGGGCAGCGTCAGGGACATCCACGCGACCAGCAGGCAGCTCAAGGCCAGGGTCAGGCGCTGGCGGAAGGGGCCTTGCTCCAGCAGCAGGAGCATGACCGCGGCGGCGGCCAGGCCCGGGCGGGAGAATCCGGCCAGCAGCCCGGCCAGGATGAGCCAGCGGGCCAGGCGCGGGTGCCCCGGCCTGGGCTCGTCGTCCAGGGTGGCGGCCAGCCCCAGGCAGAGCAGGAAGGCCAGCAGGTCGGCCGTGCCGGCGCTTTCGCCGAAGAGATAGCCCCCGCCGAGCACCACGCTGCGGGCCATGATGGCCGTGAGCAGAAAGTCGAGCACCACCAGCGCGCCCAGGGCCGCGCCCGCGTGGGCCAGGCTGCGCCGTTCCGGCGCGCCGAAGCTCCAGGCCCACAGCCCGGCGAAGAGCGCCAGGGCGGGCAGGCGCAGGTCCGCCAGCAGGGGGGCCAGCTGGGGGGCGTCTTCCAGGATTGGGCCCAGCCAGCGGGCCAGCAGCCAGGCCGCGGCGGCCATGCCCAGACCGGCGGCGGCCAGGGGCCAGGCGGGCTTTTGGGCGCCGGCGCGCGACCGTCCCGCGAGCCAGAGGCTTGCGGCCAGGGCCAGGCCGGAGAGGGCCAGCCACGGGGCCAGGCCGCGCATGCCGAAGGGCTGGAAGGCCTCGGGCCGGCCGGCGAGCTTGCCCGCCAGCACTGCCAGGGGCGCGGCCACAAAGGCCGCGAAGAGCGGCAGCGGCGCCATCAGGCGCGTCAGGCGTCCGGTCATGGGCGGCCCTCGGGGCGGGCCGGCGGACAAGCCGGGGTGCGGCTCGTGCGGGTGTGCGTCGTGCGGTCGGCGTGTGGCATGGGCCTTCGGTCCCTCGTCAGCGGGGAGGTGTCCCCGAAAGGGCGCATAGCGCGTTCCGGCCTCGGGGTAAAGGCCGCAGCCGCGCCCCGGCCGCCGAGGGCGGAACCGCTAGAGCTCCACCTGGGTGCCCAGCTCCACCACGCGTCCCGGCGGGATGCCGAAGAAGGTGGTGGCGTTCCAGGCGTTGCGCGACATGAAGGCGAAGAGGCTCTTGCGCCAGCGCATGATGCGCGAGGGCCCCGTGGTGAGCAGGCTTTCGCGTCCCAGGAAGAAGCTGGTGGTCTGCATGTCCAGCAGCAGGCCGTGGGGGCGCGCCAGGCGCATGATCTCCGGCACCTTCGGGGTCTGCATGAAGCCGTAGCGGGCGATGACCCGGAAGAACCCGTGGCCAAGGCTGGTCACGGTGAGGCGCTCCTTGGCCGGAACGAAGGGCGTGTCGGTGGAGATGATGGACAGGAGCAGCACCTGCTCGTGCAGCACCTTGCTGTGCTTGTAGTAGTGCAGCAGGGTGATGGGCGTGCCCGTGGGCGAGACGGACATGAACACCCCCGTGCCGCTGATGCGCACCGGGGGCTTGCCCGCCACCAGGCTGTTCAGGAACAGGTCCAGCGGCAGGCCCATGGAGCGGAACTGCTCGCCGATGGCGGCCTTGCCGTCGCGCCAGGTGGCCATGGCCACCATGATGAGGGCGGCCACGGTGAGGGTGAACCAGCCGCCGTCCAGGATCTTGAGCAGGTTGGAGCCCAGGTAGGCCACGTCGAACACCAGGAACAGGGCGATGAGCGGGGCGGTCTTCCACATGGGCCAGCGCCACAGGGTGTGCACCACGTAGAAGAAGATCACCGAGGTGATGGCCATGGTGGCGGTGACGGCGATGCCGTAGGCCCCGGCCAGGCCGCTGGAGCTCTTGAAGGCCAGCACCAGGCCGATGCAGGCCACCATCATGGCATTGTTCACGCCGGGCAGGTAGATCTGGCCCTTGGTCTCGGCGCTGGTGTTGATGATGCGGATGCGCGGGCAGTAGCCCAGCTGCACCGCCTGCTGCGTCAGGGAGTACACGCCGGAGATCATGGCCTGGGAGGCGATGACCGTGGCCATGGTGGCCAGGGCGACCATGGGGTAGAGCAGCGCCTCCGGCACGAGGCCGAAGAAGGGGTTGAAGGCCATGTCCGGCCGGGCGAGCAGCAGCGCGCCCTGGCCGAAGTAGTTGAGCAGCAGCGCCGGCAGCACCATGGCGTACCACGACAGCCGGATGGGCCTGCGGCCGAAGTGGCCCATGTCGGCGTAGAGGGCCTCGCCGCCGGTGATGCTCAGGACCACCGAGCCCAGCACCACCAGACCGTGCATCTGGTTCTCGATGAAGAAGCGCACGGCGTAGGCCGGGTTCACCGCGGCCAGGATGCCCGGCTGCTGGGCGATGGACACCGCGCCCAGCGCGGCGATGACCGCGAACCAGACGACCATGAGCGGGCCGAAGACCTTGCCGATGCGCTCGGTGCCGTGCTTCTGCATCATGAACAGCGCCATGAGGGTGAGGCAGGTGGCGGGCAGGATGAAGGGCTCGGCCGCGTTGGTGGCCACGTTCAGGCCCTCCATGGCCGAGAGCACGGAGATGGCCGGGGTGATGATGCCGTCGCCGTAGAGCAGGGCCGCGCCGAACAGCGCCGCGCTGATGAGCAGGGCGTGGCTCTTCTTGCCCGTGCCCTCCACTGAGGACTTCACCAGGGCCAGCAGGGCGAAGATGCCGCCCTCGCCCTTGTTGTCGGCCCGCATGACGAACATGACGTACTTGAGGCTGACCACGATGATGAGCGACCAGACGATGAGCGAGAGCACGCCCATGACGTTCACCGTGTTGAGGGCGATGGCGTGGGGGCCGTGGAAGCATTCCTTGACGGCGTAGAGGGGGCTGGTGCCGATGTCGCCGTAGACGACGCCGAGCGCGGCCAGGGCCAGGGCGAGGTTGCGCCCCTGGGCCTGGTGGCCGCCTTCGCCGTTTTCCGGGTGGGCCGGCTGGGGGCCGGGAGCGGGCGCTTCATCGGCCCGCGTGGCGGCGGTGGGCGTTTCGGACATGGGATGAAACCTCCAATTGTGCACGCTGGGATAGGCCCCGGACGCCGGAGGTCTTTCCCTTTCGACGCCTGCGAGGTTAGCTGACGGGCTCGGGCCGAAAGGTGCCCTACGCCGTGTTGACGGCGATGCGCCCCAGAGGGATGCGGGTCCCCCGCTCCCGGGCTGCGGCCCGGGACTTGGCGACGTTTTCTTTACCCGGCGTGCAAAGACGGTGTCAAGGCTGGCCGGAAAGCGAGAGGCGCCGGGCCCCTCCTGCCTGTAGGAGAAGGCCCGGCGCCGGGGAATCGCCGCCACGTCCGGCTTGGAGGAGGGGCGGGCGGCGTTCCTTGCGCTGGAAAGCTACAGGCGGATGGGCATGATGACGAAGGCCACCCCCTGCCGGTACAGCTGGCGTTGCACGGCGAAGACGATGTGGTTGTGCAGCACGCGGGTGAAGAAGGTGTCGTCCGGGAACACCAGCTGCCCGCCGAAGAACACGGCCCTGGGGAAGCGCCGGCGCAGCTCCGGGGTCAGCTTCACCACCTCCTCAACCACGTCCACGCCGACGGAACTGACCCCCTCGGCATAGACGCCGCGCTCGCGCATGAAGTTCACATAGCGGTCCAGGTCGGCCTGGATGTGGGTCTTCAGGGCCTCCAGCTCCTCGGCCCCCTTGAACACGCCCGCGTCCACCATGCCCACCTGCACGAAGACGAAGTTGCGGAACTCTCCGCTGAACATGCGCTGGATGCCGAGCAGCGTGTGCATGCCCAGGCCGTTGTAGCCGTTCACCAGCAGCACCGCGGTCTTGGCGCCGGGATCGCAGGCGTCGGCGTCGCACAGGGTCGCCTCCGGCAGCAGGGGCGTGGTGTCGGCCTCGGCCACGGGGATGAGGGCGTCGAGCTTCTTGAGCATGCCCCAGGTCTGGTCGTAGTGGCGGCGGATGTACAGGGCCAGGGCGGCCACGGCTCCGGTGACGAGCAGGGTGGCCCAGCCGCCCTCGAAGAACTTGATGAAGGTGACCGTGACCAGGATGAAGGAGCAGAGCACCAGGCCCAGGCCGTTCAGCAGCAGGCCCTTCAGGCGGTGGGGTTCGGCCTTCTCCGCACCCAGCCAGTGGCGCACCATGCCCAGCTGCGAAAGCACGAAGGTGATGAACACGTTGATGGAGTAGAGCACGATCAGGAGCTCCACCGAGCCGTGGGAGAGGACCATGAGCAGGACCGAGGCCCCGCCCATGATGAGGATGCCCTTCTGGGTCACCAGCCGGTCGGAGAGCATGGCGAAGCGCGTGGGGAACCAGCGGTCCATGGCCATGTTGGCCAGAACGCGCGGCCCGTCCAGAAAGCCCGTCTGCGCGGCCACGAAGAGGATGGCCGCCTCGGACAAAAGCGTCACCAGCACGAAGCCCTGGCCCGGCGCGCCCCAGTTCTGGGCGATGGCCTCAAAAAGCACGGCGTTCAGCGTCTTGCCCTTCATCTCGCGCACGCCGTAGAGGATGAAGGCCAGCACCAGGCCCATGACCGTGACCGACAGGGACACGGCCATGTAGGTCATGGTGCGCTTGCCGGTCTGCACCTTGGGCTCGCGCAGGATGGCCAGGCCGTTGGACACCGCCTCCAGGCCGGTGTACGTGCCCGCGCCCATGCTGTAGGCGCGCAGCACAAGCAGGAACATGCCCGCCAGGCCCAGCTGGCTTTGGGCCGCGCTCACGTCGGCGCTGGTGCGCTCGATGACCGCAGGCAGGTTCGGCAGGTGGGAGAGCAGGCTGTAGCCGATGGCGAAGGCGTGGGTGAGCACGAAGACCATGAAGATGGGCACCAGCGCGGTGACGGATTCCTTCACCCCGCGCAGGTTGAGCACGATGAGCAGCAGCACGCCCAGCACCGCGAAGGGGAGCTTCCACGCCTCCCAGGCCGGCGGAAGGAAGCTGAACAGGGCGTCCGCCCCGCTGGCCACGGAGAGGGTGATGGTGAGCACGTAGTCCACCAGGAGCGCGCAGCCAGAGACCATGCCGAGCTTTGGCGAGAGCAGCTTGCTGGCCACCACGTAGCCGCCGCCGCCCGAGGGGAAGAGCTCGATGATCTGCGAGTAGCTGGCGCTGATGACGAAGATGGTGAGCACCGAGGCCAGGCCCACGAAAAGCGCCAGGAAGGTGTGGCTGCCCAAAGCCAGGAAGGCCTCCGCCGGGCCGTAGCAGGAGGAGGACAGGCCGTCGGAGCCGAGGCCCACCCAGGCGAAGAAGGCGATGAGCGAGAGGTTGTGGAAGATGGACCGGTCTTCCACGTTCAAGGACTTGCCAAAGAGGAGTTCCTTGGCCTTGCGGCCAAGGGGGGTGCGCGGCGTCATGGCGGGCCTCCCTAGCGGGCGGCCGCGCACGCGCGGCGGAAACGGGACGCACTGGCGGAAAATGGCCGCAACGCGGCCAACGGGCAAAGGACGGCGGGCATGAAAATACCTCCGGCATAATAGGTTTCGGGGGAGGCCCCGAATGCCGGAGGTCTTCCCCTTTCGACGCCTGCGAGGTTAGCTGACGGGCTCGGACCGAAAGGTGTCCTACGCTCTTTCGAGCGATGCGCCCCAAGGGATGTGGGTCCCCCGCTCCCGGGAAACCTTCCCGGGATTCGGCAACGCGATACTTACGCCCAGCGTAGCGGACGTGTCAAGGATCTGCCCGGTTGCCAAGGCGAGGAGGAAAAGGGTAGACATGAGGCAGGCTCGCGTCCCTGGTCTGTCTGGCCAAGGGGTAGCTCGGAAAAGGTACGCATTTTGCAAACGATTCCGGCCATGGGGTTCCCCGGCCAGAATCGCCGCTGGGAGGCCGCATATGACAAGCATGCAGGAAGTGCTGGTCATCATCGTCATTGGATTGCTGCTGTTCAACTGGCGCAAGCTGCCGGACTTCGCCGGCAGCATAGGCAAGGCCCTCACCAGCTTCAAAAAGGGGCTGGAGGGGCAGGAAAAGACGGAAACGCCGCCAGCGGAACAGCCCGAAGCCGACGCGCGCAAGACGCAGGGACAGGACGCCCAGCCAAAGTCCTGACGCGGGCGCGCGTCCGGCTGGCCCAGACCTGACGCCAAGGGGTACGCATGTTTGTCATCATAGGCCTGGTCGTGGTTTTGGCCTGCGTCATCGGCGGGTACCTGCTGGAGGGCGGCAACCTGCACGTGCTCTGGCAGCCCGTCGAGCTGCTGATCATCCTGGGCTCGGGCATCGGCTCGTTGCTCGTGGGGTCGCCGCTCAAGGTCAACGTCTCCATCGGGAAAAACCTCGTCAAGCTGCTCACCGGCAAGCCCAAGGGCAAGGCCGAGTACACGGACATTCTGCTGGTGCTCTTCGACCTGCTCTCCCTGGCCCGGCGCGAGGGCGTCATCGCCCTCGAATCCCACGTGAACAAGCCCGACGGCAGCTCGATTTTCACCAACCGGCCCAGCGTGCTGAAAAACCACGCCGTGCTCGATTTCATCTGCGACAACTTCAAGGCCTACACCGCGGCCAGCATGGAGCCCCACGAGTTCGAGGCGCTCATGGAGATCGACATCGACTCCCACCATGCCGACGCCCTGCAGGCCCCCACCAACCTGAACCGCATGGCCGACGCCTTCCCGGCGCTGGGCATCGTGGCCGCGGTCATGGGCGTGGTGCTCACCATGGGCAAGCTCTCCGAGCCGCCCGAGGTGCTGGGCCACTCCATCGGCGCGGCGCTGGTGGGCACCTTCCTGGGCGTGCTTCTGTCCTACGGCGTCGTGGGCCCCATGGCGGCCATCATGGGCACCATGGTGGAGGAAACCAGCGCCGAACTCAACGTGGTCAAGGCGGCCATGAACGCCTTCGCCATGGGCTGGCCGCCGGCCATGTCGCTGGAGAGCGCCCGCCGGGCCATCCCCGCGCACGATCGCCCCGGCTTCGACGAGCTTGAGGAACTGTTGCGCCAGAGCAAGAAGGCCGGCGCGGCGTAAGGCCCACGGCCGAACGTCTGGACGGAGCGGGACACAGTGGCGGAAAACAGGCCCATCATCATCAAGAAGGTCAAGAAGGGCCACGGCGGCGCCCATGGCGGCGCGTGGAAGGTGGCCTACGCCGACTTCATGACCGCCATGATGGCCTTCTTCCTGCTCATGTGGCTGCTCTCCATGGTGGTGCCCGAAAAGCGCGCCGGCGTGGAACAGTACTTCAAGGAATTCAGCATATTCGACAAGCAGACCGCCCTGGACGTGCGCCAGGGCGGGGCCATGATTCCGGACCAGGAAAAGCCCGCCGTGCCCCAGCGCGACCAGCTCACCGAGCCGGCCGACCACGGCAAGCAGCCCGCCGTCCAGCCGGAGCAGCTCAAGAGCCACCTGCAGGAATCCCTGAGCCTGAACCTGCCCGACGTGCATGACCAGATCCACGTGGACGTCACCGAGGCCGGGGTGCGCATCCAGATAGGCTACAGCGAGGACGACCCGCTCTTCGCCAAGGGCAGCCCGGAGCTTACCGCCAAGGGCCGCAAGGCCGTGCAGTTCATCGGCAAGCAGCTTTCCGCCCTGCCCAACCGCGTGGAGGTGGAGGGCCACACCGACTCCTTCAACTTCTCCGGCGGAAAGTACACCAACTGGGAGCTCTCCACCGCGCGCGCCAGCACCGCCCGCGTGGCGCTGGAGCAGGGTGGCCTGAAGGAGGGACAGCTGGCCCGCGTGTCGGGCTTCGCCTCCACCCAGCCCCTTTTCCCGGACAACCCCGCCGACCCGCGCAACCGGCGCATCAGCATCCTGGTGCGCAACTATACCCCGCAGCAGGACAAGGACGCCCTCATGGACTCCATCGGCGCGGAAAAGGCCAAGCGCAAGGAGCCCAGCATCGCCGAGGAGGTCAACGCCACCATCGAGCAGATGCTCTCCGTGGAGCGCGTGGCGCAGCCGCGGCAGCCGGAGCCGGCCAAAGACGCCAAGGACGCCAAGAAGCCCGCCAAGGGAGGACACTAAGGCCATGAGTCCAGAGGAGACCGCCCCCCAGCAGAGTCCGGTCCTTGCGCCGGATTGCCCGGTTTTCGTGGTGCTGCACAAGGACGCCCTGCGCGAGCGCATAGACGTGCGCGTGAGCCGCGTGCTGAGCCTGGAGGACGACGTGCTCTTCCTGGCCCAGACAGACCCGCCCGTGCCCGCCCAGCTGCACGGTAGCGAGGTGGAGGTGGCCGTGCTGTCCGACGACCGCAACGGCACCATGCGTCCCTTCGGCTACGCGGCGCGCCTGCTCGCCGTGCCCGAGGACCTTGCCCGCGCCGACGCCCCTGACCCGGCCACCGGGCCGGCGGCCATAGCCGTGAGCGCGCCGAAGCCCGGCGACTTCTTCGAGACCAGCCTGCGCATGCACTACCGCGTGCCCGTGGACGAGGACATGGGCGTGGTCATCCGTCTGGAGGGCTTCGAGCACCCGGACCTGCTGGATTTCTCCGCCGGAGGCGCGCGCGTGTGCGTGGCCGCAGGAGAGGAAGGCTTCGACGCGCTGGCCGTGGGGGCCAGCCTGCCCTTCCGCCTGCTGTTCCTGGGCTCCGGCTACGCCGTGGGCGACGGCGTCATCCGCAGCCTGCACAGGTCCGAGGACGGCGGCTCCGCGACGCTGGGCCTCTTTTTCACCAACATGGAGATCCGCGACATCCGCTACCTGGAGCGCATGGTGGCGCGCACGGTTTCCACCTGCCGCCAGCGCGAGAGCGACGCGGAATACGTGTAGCCCGCAAGACAACGAGAGGTCCCATGCATCCTGCCGCCCACAAGGCCATCGCCGAGAGCACCTTCCGCCGCAACGTCTACAACATGGTGCCCAAGGGGGCCGCGCGCGTGCTGGACATCGGCTGCGGCAACGGGGCCCTGCTTCTGCGCCTCAAGCGCGACAAGGGCTGCCGGGAACTCTACGGCGTGGAGATGAACCAGGGCGTGACCCGCGCGGCCGCGCCCGAGCTGGACGGCCTGTGGCACCTGGACATCGAGCGCGACGACACGGTCTTCCGCGAGAAGCAGGGCTTCTTCGACTACATCCTCATGCACGACGTGGTGGAGCACCTCTACGACCCCTGGTACACCCTGCAGAAGATCCGCTCCCTGGGCTCGGAGAACTGCGTGTACATCATCGCCACGCCCAACCTGCACCACTGGCGCCTGCAGCACGAGATCATGTCCGGAAAGTTCCCGTACGGGCACGGGCTGTGGCACTCCGGCCACCTGCGCTGGTACACCCCGGCCAGCCTGCTGGAGCTCATCGTCATCGCCGGGCTGCGCCTGGACGGCATGTTCCTGGAGATTCCCGACGACGTGCCCCAGGAGAGCCTGAAGCCCGCGGGAGAGGTGCGGCGGGTGGAGTTCCCGCCCAGGGAGTTCCAGGCCGGCTTCGACCCGGAGCGCGTGTACGCCGTGGAGTACCCGAAGAGCGTGGCGGCCTACATGCCCGTGTTCTACGCGCACAAGATGATCGCCTATTGCGGCAAGGGGCATCTGCTCATGGAGCCCGTGCCCATGACCTACAACTGCACCACCCTGGACACCCTGCGCAAGGTGCTGGAGCTGCCGTTCGACGTGTACAGCCCGCCGCCCATGCACCCCCTTGTGGGCAACTGGTGCTAGGCTCCCTCTAGGCCAGCAGCATGTCGCGGATGATGATGACGCCGGTGTAGAGCTGGCACAGGGCCATCAGCACCAGCAGGGCGTTCACCACGCCGTGGGCCAGGGGCAGCAGCCTGCGCTTGGCCTTCACCCTGTCCATCACGACCCCCGTCCCCAGCCCGAAGATGATCATGGGCAGCATGACCAGCCCCAGCTGGTAGTGCAGCTCGGTGATGCCGATGACGTGCCAGTTGTTCCAGGCGGCGCCCAGGCCGATGACGAAGGCCAGGGCCCACACGGTCATCACCGCGGTGCCCTGGGCCACGTGGCGCTTCCACTGGAAGACGATGCCCTTGTGCCCCAGGTGGGCGAAACGGAAGCGCACCCAGCCCAGGTACAGCACGTACAGGGAGAGCAGGGCGGCCAGGGTTTGCAGCACGGGGTGGATCCACATGATCATGGGTCGGGTCTCCTTGGTTCGGGGGGCTTTCAGGTCCGTCAGGCCGCGAGGCCCGCAATGCCCAGGGCGTCGGCGGCGATGAAGCACAGGAAAAGCACCAGGGATGCGTTCACCAGGGCGAAGCCCAGGCGTTCCCTGGACACCAGCGGCCACGCGCCGAGGCTCAGCGTGACGGCCAGCGCGGCGGTGAGCCCCTGCCACAGGGGCTGGGCAACCAGGCCGAAGGTCGGCGCAAGCAGCATGAGCGCCCCATAGGCCGCCAGCCACAGGGCCAGGGCCGCGCCCGCGCGGGATTCGGCCACGCCGTGCTGGGGCACGCAAAAGCCAGCTGCCTCGTACTCCGCCCGGTGCATGCGGGCGAAAAGCCAGAAGTGCGGCACCTGCCAGGCGTAGAACACGCCGCCCAGCAGCAGCGCCCGCACGCCCAGGGGATCGGCCCCGGCGGCGGCGGCCCCAACCAGCGGGGGGAAGGCCCCGGCCAGCCCGCCCGCCAGCATGGCCAGCGAGGTCCGTTTCTTCAGGGGCGTGTACACGCCGTTGTAGACCAGAAGCGTAAGCGGCGCAAAGAGCGCCGCGCGCCAGCCGCCGGGCGTCAGCGCCAGCAGGGGGATGGCCAGGGCCAGGGCGCACAGGGCCAGGCCCAGGGCCGCGCTGGGTTCCATGCGCCCGCTGGCCAGGGGGCGGTTTCGCGTGCGCGTCATGCGGGCGTCCTCGCGCCGCTCCTGCACCTGGTTGAGGGCCGAGGCCGCGCCGGAGAGCAGGAAGGCCCCCACGGCGGCCAGGGCCAGGCCCCTTCCGGGCGCAAGCCCGCAGGCCAGGGCCCCCGCGCCTGCGCCGGCCGCGGCCAATAGGCCGATGCGCGGCCTGAAGAGCGCAGCCAGATCGCGCATCGGGCCCGGTTGCCGCTGCGTCATTGGCGCTCCCCGCCGTGCCCCTTGCCCGGGGCCGTTCCGTCATGCGCTCCGGGCACGTCGGCGGGCGAACCCGCCGGCGCGGTGTGCGGCGTGCCGCCGAGGGACTCCAGGAACTTGATGAGCACGCCGCGCTCGGCGTCGGAGAGGCCGGGATAGGCCGGCATGGACGTGGGCTTGCCGATGCGCCCGGCCGGATCCTTGAGCACGGCCTCCACGTAGGCGGCGTCCACCTTTGCGCCGTCCTTGGCCAGGCCCTTCCCGCCGAACAGGCCCTTGAAGCTCGGCCCGGCGATGTCGCTGCCGTCGGTGCTGTGGCAGCCCAGGCAGCCCTGGGCGTCGGCCACGGCGCGCCCGGCCTCGGGGCCGTCCACGCTGGAGTCGCCGCGTTCCAGGAAGTCCAGCATGAGCGTCAGCTCGTCCTCGGTGATCTGCCCCTGGTAGGCGGGCATCATGGGCTCGAAGCCCTTCACCACGCCGGTGCGCGGGCCCATGATCATCATCTTCAGGCTGGCCGCGTCGTACTTGAGCTTCTTTTCCTTCTTGTCCGGCGTCACCAGCACCGCCTCGCGGCCCCACACGTCCTTGAGGCTTGGCCCCATGGAGGGGGTGCCGTCCAGGGTGTGGCAGCTCAGGCAGCCCTTGGAGTCCAGCAGGGCCTTGCCGGGGTGGCCCAGGCCGGAGCCCTTCTCCGCCAGGAAACGCTCGTACTCCTCCTGGCTCACGGCCTTGATGGAGGTGATCATCTTGGCGTGCTGCAGGCCGCAGTACACGGAGCAGAAGACCACGAACTCGCCGGGCTTGTCGGCCCGGAACCAGCCGTAGGTGGTCATGCCGGGCACGGTGTCGATCTTGATGCGGAAGGCCGGGGCGAAGAAGCCGTGCAGCACGTCGGCGCTGGTGAGCGCCAGCTTCACCGGCTTGCCCACGGGCACCACCAGCACGCTGCTGTGCTTGCCGTTCTCGTACTCGAAGTCCCAGGACCACATGCGCGCGGTGAGCTTCACCAGCATGGCGTCCGGCGGGGCCTCGCGCAGGGCGCGGTAGCTGTGCCAGCCGGAGTAGAACATGCCCATGACGAGCAGCGTGGGCACCACGATCCAGATGACCTCGGCCAGGAGGTTGCCGTGGAAGGTGGCCGGGTTGGGATTTCTTTTGCGGCTGTAGCGGATGACGAACCAGATCATGGCCGCGGTGATGCCCACGAGCAGCAGCGCCGAGACCCCGAAGATGAACAGGAAGGTGTTGTCCACCGCCTGCACGGCATTGACGAGTTTCGGTTCCATGGCCTGCCCCTAGTACCTGTAGCCCACGTCCACGAACGTGAGCCCGATGGCTATGGCCAGAATGACGAAGGCCGTGAGCACCATGCCCTTGATGATCCAGTTCTCGTACTTCAGGTGCATGAAGAAGAAGATCACCAGGCTGGCCTTGATGCTGGCCACGCCCAGGGCCACCGCAACGTTCATGAAGCCCAGGTCCACCTTGGACACGGCCACGGTTATGGCCGTGAGGACCATGAGCCCCGCCCAGATGAGGGTGAGGAAGCGGTAGCTCAAGGGGCCGTGGTCCTGGCCGTGGTCGTGGCCATGGTCCTGGCCGGTTGCCTGCGTCGTCTCGCGTGTGTCGGTCATATGCGTCCCCCTCCGGTTGGCCCAGCGGTTAGGAGATGAGGTAGAACAGGGGGAAGAGATAGATCCACACCAGGTCCACGATGTGCCAGTAGAGCCCGGCGTTCTCCAGCACCACGTAGTCCTCGCCGGTCACCTTGCCCTGCTTGATGAGCAGCATGACCCAGAGGATGACCGACGCGCCGATGATGACGTGGATGCCGTGCAGCCCGGTCATGGCGAAATAGAGGCCGTAGAACACGCTCTGCCCCTGGGGCAGCTGGGCCATGTGCTCCGAGCCGGGGATGAGCCCGTGGTGGAACTTGGCGCTCCACTCGATGAACTTGTTGACCATGAACGTGCCCGCGCAGGCCACGGTGAAGGCCAAGAGGCATTGGCAGAACACCAGCGCCCCGCGCCGCAGCGCCGTGATGGACAGCGCCACCGTGAGGCTTGAGGTGATGAGCACCACGGTGTTCAGGCCGCCGATGAACACGTCCAGCGTCTTGCCGCCCTCATGGAAGGCCTGGGGGAACTTGGCCCGGTAGCTGGCGTAGAGCAGGAACAGCCCGCCGAAGAGCAGGATCTCGGTGAACAGGAAGAGCCACATGCCCATCTTGGAGGCATGGTAGTCCTTGTGGACAAGCGGGGCGGCGACTTCAGCCATCGGGATTCACCCCCTTGTAGTCGTAGGGTTCCGGGGCCACGGGGTCGTGGTGGAAGGCCTCGTGCTGCAGGGGGGAGGGCAGGGTCCATTCAAGGGTGGCCCCGCCCCAGGGGTTTTTCGTGGCCGGGGGGCCGTAGCGGCAGCCCTGGTACAGGTTCCAGAACATCAGGATGAGCCCCGCGGCCAAAAACCACGAGCCCCAGGTGGAGACCATCTGCAGGGGCGCGTACTGTGGCAGGTAGTCGTAGTAGCGCCGGGGCATGCCCTGCAGGCCCATGATGAACATGGGGAAATACAGCACGTTCATGCCCAGGATGATGAGCCAGAAGCTCCAGGCGGCCTTGGCGTGGTCGTACATGCGGCCGAAGACCTTGGGCGCCCAGTAGTGCATGGCCGCGAACATGCCCAGGCCCGTGCCGCCGAAGATGACATAGTGGAAATGCGCCACCACGAAGTAGGTGTCGTGCACGTGGATGTCTGTTCCGGCGCTGCCCAGCACCAGGCCGGTAAGCCCGCCGATGGAGAACATGAGGATGAAGCCCAGGGCGAAGAGCAGCGGCGGGTCCAGGCTGATGGAGCCCTTGTACAGCGTGGACAGCCAGTTGAAGACCTTGATGGCCGAGGGAATGGCCACCACGAAGGTGAGGAAGCTGAAGACCAGCACCGCGGTGTCGCTCATGCCGCTGGTGAACATGTGGTGCGCCCAGACGAGCGAGCCTGCGAAGGCGATGGCCAGGCTGGAGAAGGCGATCATGTTGTAGCCGAAAATGGGCTTGCGCGAGAACACGGGGATGATCTCGGAGATGACGCCCATGGCCGGCAGGATCATGATGTACACCGCCGGATGGGAGTAGATCCAGAACAGGTGCTGGTACAGGAGCGGGTCGCCGCCTTGGGCGGGGTTGAACAGCCCCAGCTTGAGCACGCGCTCGGCGAAGATCAAAAGCGCCGTGATGCCCAGGATGGGCGTGGCCAGCACCTGTATCCAGCCCGTGGCGTACAGCGACCAGGCGAACAGCGGCAGCTTCTTCCAGGTCATGCCGGGCGCGCGCAGCCGGTGGATGGTGGTGATGAAGTTGAGCCCGGTGAGGATGCTTGAGAAGCCCAGGATGAACACCGCGATGACCGCCACCGAGACGTTGGTGGTGGTGCGCTCGCTGAAGGGCACGTAGAAGGTCCAGCCCGTGTCGGGCGCGCCGTCGCCGGTGAAGATGGACGTGAGCGCCAAAAGCGCGCCGATGACGTAGAGCCACCAGGAGAAGTTGTTCAGCCTGGGGAAGCTCACGTCGTTGGCGCCGATGTGCAGGGGCAGGAAGATGTTGCCGAAGCTGGCCGGAACGCTCGGTATGACCACCAGGAAGATCATGATCACCCCGTGCAGGGTGAACATGGCGTTGTACTGCTGGGGCGAAAGCAGCGTGCTGCCCGGGGTCATGAGCTTCAGCTTGATGATGAGCCCGAGCACCGTGGCCGCGCAGAACATGAGCAGGATGAGGCTCAGGTAGAGCAGACCGATGCGTTTGTGGTCCGTGGAGAAGATCCAGGAGGCCAGGCCGCTTTTGCCGCCTGTTTCGTCGGGCTTGTAGAAGGCCGTGGCCTGCGGGTCGTGGGTGTGGTCCATGCGAGCCTCTGCTTGAGTCGGTGCCGTTGGCGATTTTGCCGCAAGGGGGGCGGTCCTAAGCCTTGGGGTCCCCGGAGGTTGGGCCGGGCGAGCCGCGCTTCTTGCCGCCGAAGGCCAGGAAGAGCGCGAAGATGCCGATGGCCACGAGCACGCCCGCCCCGGCCACCTTCACCACGTCGAACACGTAGCGCCGGCCCTGGGGGTCGTAGGTGTAGCACATGGCGATGGCGCGCTTGACCGAGAGCCCGGTCTTCTCGGCCCCGGCCTCGGTGGCGGCCATGGCGATGTCGAAGGCCAGGGGCCGGATGCCGTACAGGTAGCGCGAAATCTTGCCCGAAGGCGTGAGCACGATGAGGGCGATGGAATGCTGGAAGGCGTCGCCCGCGCGCTGGTAGCCAAAGCCCACCGAATCCATGAGCCTGCGCACGTTCTTCTCGTCGCCGGTCAGAAAGCGCCAGGCCGAGGGCGGAAACTTGTCCAGCCCGGAGGAGAGCCCGGCGTTGAAGAAGTCGCCCTTGCGCCTGGTGGCCGTGGCCGGGGTGTCGCGGTCATCGAAGCTCACCGCCAGCACCTGGTACTCCGTGCCGGGCTTCAGCCCCACCTGGGGCAGCACCGTGGAGAGCGTGCCCAGCAGCACGTTGCACTCGTTGGGGCAGGAGTAATAGACCGGCGCGATGAGGGTGGGCTTGTCCACCAGGTCGCGCAGGACAAGGCGCGCGCCGTCCTCGCCCACAAGCTCCACGTCCAGGGCGGCCATGGCGCCGATGTGCTCGGTGACGCCAGTGCCCGGGCCCGGATTGGACGGCAGGGGCGGCTTGGCCGCGGGCGCGGCGGAAGCGGCCTGGCCGGCGGCCGGGGCCGCGGCCACACCCGTGGAAACCGATGCCGGAGCCTGGGCCGCCGGTGCCGGGTGTTCGTGCCTGGTCTCGGGCGCGAGCTGGGCGTGGGGGGCGTCGCCCGCCGCGCGGGCCGCGCCCGCCGTTCCGCCGAGGGCGAGGACGAGCAGGGCGGCCATGAGCGGGGCGGCACGCACGGCTACAGCTTCCCGATGTAGGCGGCGACCGCCTTGATGTCTTCGCTGGACATCTGGGCGGCCAGGTTCTCCATGGTCGCCTTCTTGGAGCCTCCGTAGGTCTTTGCCTTGTAGCCCTCCATGGCGGTCACGACGGCCTCGGCCTTCATGCCCTTCACGGGCTTGCTCATGATGGATTTGGTGCCGTCCGCTCCGTGGCAGCTCTGGCATTTGGCCGTGTAGAGGGTCTTGCCGTCCGCCGCGAGGGCGGTGGTGGCGGCGAAAGCCAGGGCCAGGGCCAGGGCGGAAACGATGACTGTGCGTCGCATGGGCGTCTCCTTATGGTGGGGGTTGTTCCAAAAGGGGGCTCCGGCGGCTATCCGCCTTCGCCCCCCCGGATGCTGCCGATGCTAGAACTTGCTCACGTAGGCCGCCAGGGCCTTGATGTCCTCGGGCGAGAGGGCGGCGGCCTGGCCTTCCATGACGGCCTTCTTCGGTCCGCCGAACTTCTTGGCCTTGTAGCCTTCCATGGCCTTGGTGAAGGCGTCGGCGCTCAAGCCCTTCAGGGCCTTGCTCTGGGCGGTCTTGGTTCCGTCGGCTCCGTGGCAGCCGGCGCATTTGGCGTACAGGGTCTTTCCGTCGGCGGCCATGGCGGCCGTGGCGGCAAAGGCGGTGGCGAGGGAAAGGGCGAGAACGATGGCGAGCTTTTTCATGGTGCCTCCGGCAAATTGCGTGTGTTTTTTCCGCCTCCCGCTTCCGCCAGGGGTGCTGGGCGGAAACGAGAGGCGGAGTTCATTTCCTCTCTGGCACATTCTCCTGGCGCAGGCCAGGAAAAAATGCGTCTAGGCTGCAAGCTTCTTGGCTATTTCGGCCAGGTGGCGCGCCTGGAAGCGCACCCCGTCCAGGTCGCGCTGGCTCGGCATGCGCGAGCCGTCGCCCCCGGCGATGGTGCTGGCCCCGTAGGGCGAGCCGCCCACGATCTCGTCCACGCCCATCTGCCCCTGGAAGGAGTAGGGCAGGCCCACCACCACCATGCCGTGGTGCATGAGGGTGGGGATGAAGGTGAGGATGGTGGACTCCTGCCCGCCGTGCTGCGTGCCGGAGCTGGTGAACACGCCCGCCGGCTTGCCGATGAGCGCGCCCTTGGCCCACAGGCCGCCGGTGGAGTCCAGGAACTGGCGCATCTGGCCGGTCATGTTGCCGAAGCGCGTGGGCGTGCCGAAGAGCACGGCATCGGCCGCGGCAAGCACTTCCGGCGTGGCCAGGGGCACGGCCGCCTGGGCCTTGGCCGCGTCCAGCGCGCCCATCTTGGCCAGCACCTCGTCGGGCAGGGTCTCGGGCACGCGGTAGATCTCGGCCCGCACGCCTGCAACCTGGTTGGCGGCCTCGGCCGCGGCCTGGGCCATTGCGCGGATGTGTCCGTACATGGAGTAGTAGACGATGGCGATATTCATGGCGCCTCCCGCTTTTTTTGTTCAGGAATGATTCCTGAAAGTAGCCATTTTTCTGTCTTTGTCCAGCCTTTTCCGCACTATTTCCTATAGTTCCGCGCTGCCGTCGCCCAGGCTGTAGCCCTTCTCGCGGAAGAGCTTCAGGCAGGCGTCGGCCGCGGCCTCGTCGTACAGGCGGCCCCGGTTTTTCTCGATCTCGGCCAGGGCGGCGCTGATGCCCAGGCTGGGCCGGTAGGGCCGGTGGGAGCACATGGCGTCCACCACGTCGGCCACGGCCAGTATGCGCGCCCCCTGCGCGATGAAGCGTCCCTGCAGCCCCTGCGGGTAGCCGGAGCCGTCCATGCGCTCGTGGTGCTGGCGGATGATGACCGCCACGGGCCAGTTCTGGTCCAGGTGCTTCAGGATGTCGTAGCCCACCTCCGGGTGCATCTGGATGACGGAGAGCTCCTCCGCCCGCAGGATGCCCGGCCGGTTCAGGAAGTCCGCCGGGACGTATACCTTGCCGATGTCGTGCAGGAGCCCGGCGATGCGCAGGGTCTCCTTCTCCGCGTCGGTAAGGCCCATTTCCCGCCCCATGGCCAGGGCCAGCGCGGTGACGCGCTGCTGGTGCCCGGCCAGGTACACGTCGCGCGCCTCCACCAGGGTGGAGAACCCGCGCACGATGCCTTCCAGCAGCACCTTGCAGCGCTTGAGGGCGAAGAGTTCCCGCTGGTCGCGCAGCAGTTCCGCATGGCGGCGGGCCTCCTCCACCGAGAGGCGCAGCACCTCCGGCGGGCAGGGCTTGGTGAGGAAGCGGTACACGTAGCCCAGGTTGGCGGCGTCGATGGCGGCCTGCATGTCCGCGTGGCCGGTGAGCAGCACGCGCACCGTGTCCGGGCTTGCGCGCGACACGCGCGACAGGAGCTCGATGCCGTCCATGCCGGGCATCTTGAGGTCGCTGACGATGACGGTGAAGGGGCCGCAGGTGGCCATGACGCCGAGGGCCTCCTGGCCGCTCTCGGCGGTGAATACTTCGAAATCGTCCTTGAAGAGCCTGCGCAGGCTTTCCAACAGGTTCCGGTCGTCGTCCACCAGCAGCAGGCGGACCTTCCCCGCTTCTGCGCAGGCGGCGCGCATCTCTTCGGGCACTGTGCTCTCCTATGCCACGGGCTGTATGACGGCCACGGGCTGGTTGATCTTCATGCTGCGCGAGTTGTCGATGAGGTATTCGATGATGGTCTCGTTCAGCTCGCGTCCCTTGGCGATGAGCAGGATGTTCTCGTCGCCGCGCTGTCCGTGCAGGTCCTCGGCCATGATCATGCCCGGGGCCAGGCCGATGAGGTGCACCTTCTGCAGGGTGTAGCGCCCCTGCTCGCGGATGACCTCCGCCAGGGCGGCCACCATTGCCGGGTCGTACACGCCCTTGCGCCGGTCCAGCTTGGTGATGGCGTCGGCCTTGGGCATGCCGTTGGCCAGCAGGATGTCGAAGTCCACCACGGCCTTGAGGATGCGCGCGCCAAGGGGGATCTGCTCGCCCTTGAGCTCGTCCTTGGGCACGCCGCCGCCCTCGTAGTGCTTCTCCTGATAGGCCACGATGGCCGCCACGCGGTCCATGCGCGGGATCTTGCCCACCAGCCGCGCGCCGAAGGCCGGATGCGCCAAAAACTGCGCCAGCTCGCCCTCGGCCAGGGGCTGGCCGCGCTCCACCTTGTTGATGAGCGAGCCCGGCAGGGTGATGAAGCCCACCACCGAGAGCATGGCCGCGGTCTCGGTCTCCCAGGGGCGCGGATCGGCCACGCGTTTGCACACCCCGCGCAGGTACGGCAGGATGCGCGACACCCGGCCGAAGACGTCGGGCTTCACCAGGGAGATCAAATCGCACAGCACGGACACGCTGCCGGTGAGGGTCTTCTCCAGCAGCTCGCGCTCGGCGGTCACCAGGTCGTGCATGCGGAAGGCGTCGTCCAGCACCTTTTCGATGGTCTCCGGCGGGCAGGGCTTGGTGAGCAGGCGGAAGATGTTGCCCTCGTTCACGGCCTGGATGGCGATCTCCAGGTCCGCGTGGCCGGTCAAGAGCACGCGCACGGTGTCCGGGCTGCCGTGGCGGATGACGCGCAGCATGTCCACCCCGTTCATGCCGGGCATGTTGTAGTCGCTGATGACCACGGCGAAGGGGCCCTGGCGGGCCGCGGCCTCTATGCCGGCCTTGGGGCCCTCGGCGGTGGTCAGCTCGGCCTTCTTGCGCAGTTGCCGCTTGAAACTCTCAAGCAGGTTCACATCGTCGTCGACGAAGAGCACCTTGCGGTTCATTTGTCCTCCGAGCCCAGGCCCATGGTGAGCACGGCCTTGCGCCAGTCGGCGTAGCGTCCCGGACCGCCGATGGCGTCCAGGCGCTCCGGCGAGGGCACGGCCTTGGCGTAGTGTTCGTTGAACACGAAGATTTCGTGGTCCAGCAGGTTGGCGAAGTGCACGATGTCGGCCACGTCCAGCCCTGCTGTCGTCCCGGCGGGCGTCCCGACTGGCGGGCTGGCGTCGTGGTGGCGGGCCACGGCGTGCACCACCTGAGCGGGCAGGCCCCACAGTCCCAGCAGGTAGGCCCCCACCTCCGCGTGGGTAAGGCCCAGGAGCTCGGCCTCCACCTCGGCCACGCGGCGGTTTTCCGCCCGCACGATGGAGTACACGCGCTCGCACTCCTCGGTGCAGTGGGCCTCCATCAGCAGCTTGCCCACATCGTGCAGCAGCGCGGCGATGTAGGCGTGGTCGGCCTCCTCCTTGGGCAGGTGCTCGTGCTGGGAAATGGTGCGGGCCATGGCCCCGGCGCGCATGCTGTGGCCCCACAGCATGGGCAGGGAGAAGGACACCCGGCCGACGTTCTGGAAGCTGCTGAACACGTGCAGCGAGAGGATGACCGAGCGGATGACGTTGACCCCGAGCACGATGACCGCCTGCTGCGGGGCGGAGATGTGCCTGGGCAGGCCGAAGTAGGCGGAGTTGACCAGCTTCAGGATGTTGGCGCTCATGCCCACGTCCCGGGCCACGATGTCGCCGATCTCCTTGGGCGAGGGCTCGCCCTTGGCCAGCTCCGCGGTGATGCGGTTGTATATCTCGGGCAGCACGGGCAGGTGCTCCACCCGGGCGATCTTGTCCAGCACGGCCTTGTTGGGCACCAGCTCGCGGGCCTCCATGGCCATTTCCAGGGCGTTCACCAGCTGCTTCTCGTCGCAGGGCTTGGTGAGGTACTGGTGGGTGGGGGCGATGCTCTGGCCCACCATCTCCTGGTCGGAGTAGCCTGACAGGGCGAAGCGGATGGTGTCCGGGTGCTCCTTCATGATGCGCCGCAAGAGCTGCGGGCCGTCCATGCCGGGCATGCGCATGTCCGAGACCACGGCGTCCACGTGCTGCCTGGACATGATTTCGAGGGCCTCCGGCCCGGACCCCGCGAAGAGCATCTCCCACTTGTCGCGCATGGGGCGCAGCATGCGCCTGAGTCCCATGAGGATGTTCGGCTCGTCGTCGACGAAGAGGATGGTGCGTTTCATTATCCCTCACGCTCCGTCTGCTCCAGGGGCAGGCGCACCACGAAGGTGGTTCCCTTGCCCTGGGTTGTCTCGAAGAAAAGCTGGCCCTTGTGCTTTTCCACCACGATGCTGCGCGAGATGGTGAGGCCCTGGCCCGTGCCGCGGCCCACCTCCTTGGTGGTGAAGAAGGGGTCGAAGATCTTGGCCTGCACGGCCGGGGGGATGCCGGTGCCCGTGTCGGCCACGCGGATCTCGGCCCAGGGCGGGGTGAAGCGGGTGGCCAAGGTGATGCGCCCCTCGCGTCCGGGCTGGGCCTTCTGGGCGTCGGCTATGGCGTGGGCGGCGTTGATGATGAGGTTCAGCACCACCTGGTTGATCTCGCCGATCATGCACACGACGAGCGGCAGGGCCGGGTCCAGGTCCAGGTCCAGCTCGGAGACGTACTTCCACTCGTTGCGCGAGACCGTGGCCGTGCTCTTCATGGACTCGTTCAGGTCCGCCGGGGCCATGACGGCCGCGCCGGGGTGCGCGAACTGCTTCACCGAGCGCACGATGGTGCTGATGCGCTCCACGCCCTCCAGGGTCTGGGCGATGGCGCCGGGCACCTCCGCGGCCAGGTAGTCCACGTCGCGCTCGTCCATGAGCTTTTCGAGCTGGGCGATCTGCTCCGGGCCGGGGCAGGCGCTCTTGGCACCGGCCACAAGGTCCTTGGCGCCGTCGATGACGGCGAGCAGGTCCTCGAAGGCGCCCTTGATGAACTGGGTGTTGTTGCCCACGTACTGGGCCGGGGTGTTGATCTCGTGGGCGATGCCCGCGGCCAGCTGGCCTATGGCCTCCAGCTTCTGCGAGTGCAGCAGCTGCGATTCGAGCCCCTTGCGCTCGGTGGTGTCCGTCACCACGGCGAAGAACCCGGCGGCCTTGCCTTCCTCGTCGGCGTAGACCGAAGGGGAGACCAGGGTGTAGATGTGCCGCCCTTCCGCGTGCTCCCAGATGACTTCCTCCGGCCCGGCGGGGATTGCCGCCGCGTGGCCCGCGTGCACGCCGGCGAACATGGCCTCCACGCGGGGCCTGCTGTCCTGGGCGGCAAAGCCCGCCAGGTGCTGGCCGATGAACTCGGTCTTGCGGCGGCCCAACATGGCGCAGAAACGGTCGTTGGCGTAGGTGACGGCCCCGCCGCGCTTGGCCATGACCAGGCCCTCGTGCATGCTCTCCACCAGGGAGCGGTAGCGCGCCTCGTTCCTGCGCAGGCGTGCGTCGGCGCGCACCCGGTCGGAAATGTCCGTCACCATGCCGATGGAGCCGGCGAAGGAGCCGTCCGGGTTGCGCAGGGGGCTGGCGTTGATCATGGTCCACACCCGGTGGCCGCCCTTGTGGCGGAAGCGCAGCTCGTACTGGTCGGACAGGCCCTGGCGGCGGCGCTTGATCTTCTGCCGCAGGAGATCCCTGTCCTTGGGATCCAGGATGTCGTTGAGGGACATGCCCACCAGTTCCTCCAGCGTGTAGCCGAAGAGCGTGCTGGCGCGCGGGTTTGCGTAGGTGATGACGTTCTGGGCGTCGATCTTCATGACGGCCTCCTGGGCCGTCTCCACGATGATGCGGAAGCGCTCCTCGCTTTCGCGCATCTCGATGATGGCGCGCATGCGCTCGGTGATGTCGCGGTGGGAGATGACCGCGCCGGACATGCCCCTGGCCAGGGGGGTGGCCTGCAGCACGAACCAGCGCCGTTCGCCCCCGATGAGGCCCTGGTACTCCATGCGGAAGGAGGGCGCCCTGCGGGAGAGCACCGCGCCGATGCCTTCCAGGGCGGCGGCGGCCTCGGGGTTGCCCTCGGCGGCGCGGCAGGCCTCCAGATAGTTGGAGCCCAGCTCCAGGCGTTCGTCCTCTCCGCCCAGGGGGGTGCTTTCCGGGCCGGTGGCCGCCCAGGACTTGTTGACCATGGTGAGCATGCCGCGGCGGTCCAGCACGCAGAGGTTGGCGGGCAGGGCGTCCAGGATGGCGCGGGCGAGGCTCTCGCTCTCCCGCAGGGCCGCGCCGGTGCGCTGGCGCTCCATGGCGTTGGCCAAAAGCAGGGCGGCCTGGTCCAGCACGCGCGAGCCCGCCAGCTTCGCCGTGTCCCAGGCCATGTCCGAGGCCATGATCAGCACTCCGGCCAGCCGGTCCTCCACGCGCATGGGCACGGCCGTCATGCTGGCTATGCCCGCCCGGGTCAGCAGTTCCTTTTCCTTCTGGCCGGCCGGGGGCATGTGGGAGGCGTCGCGGATGGACACGCGCTCCCCGGCGAGGATGCGCTCCGTGAACCAGGGGGCCTTGCCCCGGCCGATGCGCCTGAGGCTTTCCGGCAGGGCGTGCCCGGTGTCGACGCGCTGCTGGTAGGCGAGGGTGAAGGTCCGCGCCCCGGCGTCGTGGAGGAACACGCCGGCCTTGGGCATGCCGATGAAGCGGCACAGGTCGCCCAGGGCGTCCCCGATGGCGCCGGCGATGTCTTCGTCGGCGGCGTTGATGAGCCGGGCCGAGATGGAGGCCACCAGGGCCTCGGTCTCCAGCCGGCGCTCTATTTCCGCCTGGGTGCGCAGGCGCGCGGTGATGTTGCGGCCGCTGGTGATGAGCGCGGCCCGGCCCTGGAACTGCTGGGCCTGGCAGAGCAGCTCCGCCGGGATGGCGAAGCCGTCGCGCCGGGCCAGGGTGGCCTGGAAGAGCTCCGGCTCGCCGCGCAGGGCGTTCAGGAAGCGCGCGGCGATGGCCTCGCGGTCGGCCTCGGCCACGCTTTCCAGCAGGTTGCCGCCGGCCAGGCTGTCCACGGGCAGGTTGAGCCAGATGCCGGCGTTCTTGTTGGCGTCGAAGATGCGCCCTGTTTCGTCGTGGATGAAGATGGCGTCGGCCGCGCTGTTGAAGAACTCCCGGAACTGCCGCTCCGACTGGCTGAGGCGCGAGAGGGTCTCGCGCGATTCCAGCACGTGGGCCAGCTGCCGGGCAAGGGCCTTGAGCATGGCCTGGTCGCCCGGCTGGAAGGGGTGGGCCGGGTCCTTGTCGCACAGGCGCAGAAGCCCCCGCTCCTGGCCAAGGACCTCGATGGGCTCCTCCAGCACTTTCTCGCAGGGGTCGTCCGTTTCGCCGGGGCTGAAATACTGCTGCCCGTCCAGGATGATGCGGGCGCCCATGCCGCCCTCGTCCCATATTTCGGGGAGGGCGTCGGCCGCGTTCTGCAGCATCTCGGCCACGCTCTCCGCGTTGCGGCCCAGCGCCTCGGAGAATCTGTTCAGGCCGGAGGCCTCGCGCAGCTGGCCGCGCAGCTCGGAGGCGATGCGCGCCTGGGTCTCGCTGGCGTCGCGCAGGGCGGTCACGTCCTGGATGACCACCACCACCCCTTCGAAGCTGCCGCTGGCGCCCAGCAGGGGGAAGATGCGCGTGTCCAGGAAGGCCAGGCGCTCCCCCGCGGGCACGGCCCCCAGCTCGGCCTGGCCGCCGGCGGCGTCCAGCCCGGTGCGGCGCAGCCGCTCCAGGGCCGGGGCTATCCAGGGCAGAAGCTCCACCACGTCCCGGCCGATGAACAGGGCGCGCTGCGGGCACATGGCCACCTCGCCGCCAAGCTCCCCGGCCATGTTCTGGGCCAGCCAGCGGCAGGCGCTCAGGTTCAGGTCGGTGACGCGGTTCTCCGGGTCGGTGAGGAGCACGGCGCTGGGCAGGGCCTGGAACACGGCGGCGAAGTGGTGCTTCTGCGTCTGGGCGTGCAGGCTGGCCCGGCGCATGTCCTCCATGGTCTGCTCGTCGCCGCCCTTGCACCACTCCACGGCCACCCCGCAGGAAAGCCGGTCGAAGAAGCGCGACACGAAGCGCAGCCCCTGCGTCTTCTGCTCCGCGTCGAGGGCGCTTTCCTCGATCATGTCCAGGTAGCTTTGGCGATAGTAGGACAAAAGTCCCAGGAACATGCCCATGGGCACGCCGCGGGCCCGGTGCATGCGGGCCTCCTCCACGGCGAAGGCCTCCAGCTGGCTGGACACGAAGGCGTCGTCCGGGCCCATCTCCACGGCGGCCAGCCCGCCGGGGATGGCCTGGCGCAGGGCGGAGGAGAGCCGGGAGATGGACGTCTCCCAGGCCATGCGCAGCACCGTTGTATGGCGGCTGTAGCCCCGATCGCGGGCGTAGGCCTGCACCCGGCCCACAAGCCAGGCCTCGCTTGAGCGCAACAGCTGGGCGAGTTCGCGCATGAACCCCTCCTGGTGGCGGCCTGTGGTCTTGGTCTTGCGGCAAAGGGAAACAGCATATGCAATCTCGCACATTTCTCCCTTCGGGGCAACCGCGTGGCGGGCGTTTTCCACAAAATGAGAATCGGGCTTGACTTGTTTCGCACATTGCAATATTGCAATGTGTAAAGAATGGAGGCGCGCATGGAGCAACTGGTGCGAGTGATGAAGGCCATGTCCGATCCCGGACGGGTGGCCATATTGAAGCTGCTGGACGGGCGCGAGCTCTGCGCCTGCGAGATCATCCGGGTGCTGGGCCTGGCCCAGCCCACCATCTCGCGGCACATGAAGGTGCTTGCGGACGCCGGGCTCGTGACGGGCCGCAAGAAGGGCTCCTGGGTGCACTACCGCGTGGCCGAGGCCCCTGCCTCGCCCTATGCCCGCGCCATGCTGGCCCAGCTTTCCGGCTGGCTGGAGGACGACCCCGAGGTGGCGCGCCTGCGCGCCGGGGTGGAGTCCTCCGCGCCGTGCGGCACGGAAGCCCGCAGGCTCCGCGGTCCGCTTGCGGCGCAAGGGGGCCGGCCATGAGCTCCGCCAGCGGGAACAGGATCCGCGTGCTGTTCGTCTGCGGGCAGAACTCCGCGCGCAGCCAGATGGCCGAGGCCCTGCTGGACCACCTGGCGGGCGGGCGCTTCGAGGCCCACAGCGCAGGCATCGAGCCCGCGCCCATCAATCCGCTGGCCGTGGCCGTCATGGCCGAGCGCGGCATCGACATCTCGAAGAAGCGCACCAAGCTGGTGGGGGACGCCGTGGCCGAGCTGGCCGCCCGGGGCGAGACCTTCGACACGGTCATCACCGTGTGCAGCAAGGCCGCCGGGGTGTGCCCCTTCGTGCCCGGCGTGAAGGTGACCGAGCGCTGGAGCTTCGACGATCCCGGCACCGTGGAGGGGTCGGAGCAGGAGAAGCTGGCCAAGGTGCGCGCCGTGCGCGACGACATCGAGGCGGCCGTCAGGCTGTGGATCGCCGGGGGCCGGCCATGAAGGAGTTGAAGCCCCTGGACATGATGGCCGGCTGCGACTGCAAGCCCAAGACCGTGCGCGAGGCGCGGGAGCAGCTGCGCGCCCAGCGTGCGGAAGTGCGCCGCGCCGAGAGCGAGGCGCGCGAGAAGCGCGTGGCCGAGGCCCTGGCCCCGCCCTCCACGCTGCCGGGCAAGCTCGGGCTGGCCTCCGCCGCGCTCATCATCTGGTGGAACCTGTACGGCATGCTGCCGGACATCGCCCGCTTCCTGACGCAGGGCGTCTTCGGCCTGGATCTTTCCAGCCACCTGGGCGCCAGCGTGGAGTTCTTCCTCTACGATACGCCCAAGGTGCTCATGCTGCTGACGCTCATCGTCTTCTTCGTGGGCGTGCTGCGCAGCTTCTTCACCCCGGAGCGCACGCGCCGGCTGCTGGCCGGCAAGAGCGAGGCCGCGGGCAACGTGCTGGCCGCGCTCCTGGGCATCGTCACGCCCTTCTGTTCCTGTTCGGCCGTGCCGCTGTTCATCGGCTTTCTGAGCGCCGGGGTGCCGCTGGGCGTCACCTTCTCCTTTCTCATCTCCGCTCCCATGGTGAACGAGGTGGCCGTGGTGCTGCTGTACGGCCTGCTGGGCTGGAAGGTGGCGGCCATCTACATGGGCACCGGCCTGGCCGTGGCCATGGTTTCCGGCTTCGTCATCGGCAGGCTGCGCCTGGAGCGGCACGTGGAGGACTGGGTGCAGGCCGTGCGCTCGGAGAATCTGGCCGGCGGCGGCGACGAGGCCGAGCCCCTGGGCTGGGCCGAGCGCATCGACGCCGGGGCCCTGGCCGTGCGCGACATCGTGGGCAAGGTCTGGCTCTGGGTGGTGGCGGGCATCGCAGTGGGCGCGGGCATCCACGGCTACGTGCCCGAGGGCATGCTCGCCTCCATCATGGGCCGGGAGGCCTGGTGGAGCGTGCCGGCCGCCGTGGCCATAGGCATCCCCATGTACTCAAACGCCGCGGGCATAGTGCCCGTGGCCCAGGCCCTGCTGGGCAAGGGCGCGGCGCTGGGCACGGTGCTGGCCTTCATGATGGCCGTCATCGCGCTCTCCCTGCCGGAGATGGTCATATTGCGCAAGGTGCTCAAGCCCCGGCTGCTGGCGGCCTTCGTGGGCGTGGTGGGCCTGGGCATCCTGCTGGTGGGCTTCCTGTTCAACGCAATCCTGTAGGCCGATTCCGTGGGGGGACGCATGGAACTTCACCTCCTCTGGCAGCGCGTCACCGTGGGCGCGGAGACCTGCGAGCGCTGCGGCGACACGGGCGCCAGCGTGCGCCTGGCGGAGCAGTCGCTGCGCAAGGCCCTTGCCCCGCGCGGCATCGCCGTGCGGCTGGAGGAAAAGGCCCTGCCGCCCTTTGCCGTGGCCGAGAGCAACCGCGTGTTCCTGAACGGCCGCGCCCTGGAGGACTGGCTCGGGGCCGAGGTCGGCATGAGCCATTGCCAGTCGTGCTGCGACCTGCTAGGCGCAGCCACGGACTGCCGGACGCTGCGCCTGGACGGGCGCGAGCACGAGGCCCTGCCCGAGGCGCTCATCGTGCGCGCGGGCCTGCTTGCGGCGGATGAAATGGAGAAGCGGACGGGGCGGACCTAGCCCCGGCCAAGGTATGCTTCCCCGCGCCAGCGGGGCGAAAGAAGGAGATGTGGCATGGCGGAAAAACCGCGCACGTTCAGCAAGGGCGAGTTCATCGGCGGCCTGGTGGCCGCCCTGGCCGTGGGCTTCTTCCTCGGCAGCATGTTCATGGAGATGCGCGGCGCGGGGCAGATGCCCGTGCAGGCGGGGGTGTCCATGCCCGGCCAGATGCCCGGCCAGATGCCGCCGCAGGGGGCCGACGCCCACGACCACGCGGCCGAGTTTGCGCGCATCGCCGAGCTGGAAATGTCCCTGGCCAAGAAGTCCGGCGACCAGGCCGGCTGGATCGAGCTGGGCAACCTGTACTTCGACACGCACCAGGCCAGGAAGTCCATCGCCTCCTACGAAAAGGCCGTGGCCCTGGGCCCGGTGAGCGCCGACGTGTGGACCGACCTGGGCATCATGCACCGCGAGGCGGGCGAGCCCAAGCAGGCGGTGGAGACCTTCGACGCGGCGCTGAAGCTTGACCCCGCGCACCAGAACGCCCTGTACAACAAGGGCGTGGTGCTGTTGCACGACCTGCAGGACCGCGCCGGCGCGGCCGCCGCCTGGGAGGCCCTGCTCAAGGTGAATCCTTCCGCCAAGAACCCGGAAGGCATGCCCATGCGCGACATGGTGCAGGGCCTCAAGAAGAGCTAGGGCCCCGGAAGGACAAGGAGAGACGCGATGGACATCAAGGTGCTGGGGCCGGGCTGCCCCAAGTGTCACGAGACGGAAAAGCTGGTGCGCGAGGCCGTGGCCGAGGCCTCAGTCCAGGCCCAGGTGACCAAGGTTTCGGACTTTCAGGAAATGGCCCGGCTTGGCGTCTTCGCCACTCCGGCGGTGATGGTGGACGGCAAGGTGAGGGTGAGCGGCAAGGTGCCGTCCAAGAAGGAGATTCTGGCGTGGCTCGGCAGGTGACGCGCCTGGCGGCCTTCCTGCTGGTTCTCTCCGTGGCTTGGGCCGCGGTCTGGTCCGCGCCGCTTCTGGCCGCGCCCAAGGACAAGGGCGCGCCGGGCAAGAGCGCGCAGGCCAAGGGCGCGCCGGTGGCCCCGGTCCTCGGCATGGTCACGGTGGTGGAGTTCGGCGCCGACTACTGCCCGCCCTGCCGCCTCATGAAGCCCATCCTGCAGGAGGCCACGCGCGAGTACCGTGGCCGCGCCGCCGTCGTCTCCATCGACGTGACCCTCCACCAGGACATGGCCCGGCGTCTGGGGGTGCAGATCATCCCCACCCTGGTGTTCTACGACGCCACGGGCATGGAGCAGTCGCGCCACGAGGGCTACCTGGACAAGAAGGCGCTCTACGCCGAGCTGGACGGCCTGCTCGGCCGCTGAAGAAACGCGCAAGGAGGTTCCCCATGGCCGAATCCGAATCCGGATCCGTCACCGGCAGGCTGTCCTTCCTGGACCGTTGGCTCACCCTGTGGATCTTCGCGGCCATGTTCGCCGGCATCGGCGCGGGCGCGCTGTTCCCGGGGCTGAAGCAGGCCGTGGGAGGCATGCAGAGCGGCACCACCAACGTGCCCATCGCCGCGGGGCTCATTTTGATGATGTACCCGCCCCTGGCCAAGGTGCGCTACGAGCTCATGGGCCAGGTGTTCCGGAACGTGCGCGTGCTGGCGCTTTCCCTTGTGCAGAACTGGCTTGTGGGCCCGGTGCTGATGTTCGGCCTGGCTGTGGCGTTCCTGTCCGGCCAGCACGCCTACATGACCGGGCTCATCTTGATCGGCCTGGCGCGCTGCATCGCCATGGTCATCGTGTGGAACGACCTGGCCGGGGGCGACCGCGAGTACTGCGCCGGGCTGGTGGCCTTCAACTCCGTGTTCCAGGTGCTGTTCTTCCCCTTCTACGCCTGGGTGTTTTTGACCGTGCTGCCCGGCTGGCTGGGGCTGGAAGGCGCGGCCGTGGACATCTCCATGGGGCAGATCGCCGAGAGCGTGTTCATCTACCTGGGCATTCCCTTCCTGGCCGGGCTGGCCTCGCGCGTCGTCGGCCTCAAGGTGAAGGGGCGCGAGTGGTACGACACGGTGTTTGCGCCGAAGATCGGCCCCGTCACCCTCGTGGCCCTGCTCTTCACCATCCTGGTCATGTTCTCGCTGAAGGGCGAGGTGATGCTGGCCCTGCCCCTGGACGTGCTGCGCGTGGCCGCGCCCATGCTCGTCTACTTCCTGGTCATGTTCCTGGCCTCCTTCTGGCTGTCCAGGAAGGCCGGGGCCAGCTACGCCCAGAGCGCCACCTTGAGCTTCACCGCCGCCTCCAACAACTTCGAGCTTGCCATCGCCGTGGCGGTGGCCGTGTTCGGGCTCGATTCCGGCCAGGCCTTCGCCGCGGTCATCGGTCCGCTGGTGGAGGTGCCGGTGCTCATCGGCCTGGTGAACGTGGCCTTGTGGCTCAAGAAGCGCTGGTTCCCGAACGATCCGGGCACCCTTTCCGGCGTGTGCCACGTGGACTGCAAGCCGTAAGGAGCATTTTCGCCGCATGGCCCGTTTTCCCAAGACCCTGTTCGTCGAGACCACCACGCGCTGCAACCTCTCCTGCGCCATGTGCGCCCGCTGCCAGCCGGGCTGGCGGGGCGGCTTCGGCGACATGGACGCCGCCCTGTTCGAGCGCCTGGACGAGGCCTTCCGCCATGCCCAGGCCGTGATCCTGAACGGCATGGGCGAGCCCCTGCTGCACCCGGAGCTGCCGCGCCTGGTGCGCTTCGTCTCCGAGCGCCTGCCCGCTGGCGGCTGGTGCGGCCTGCAGACCAACGGCCTGCTGCTGGACGCGCCCCTTGCCGGGGAACTTGCCGGGGCCGGCCTCGGCGTGGCCTGCGTTTCCTACGAATGGCCGGGCGGGGGGGGCTCCCTCGGACATGCGGCGGACGCCCTGGAAGGCCCCCATGGCGATACACTGGCCCGTTTCGCCGGGCTCATGCGCGCGGCCGCGGCCAAGGCCGGCCGACCCATGCGCCTGGGGCTGGAGACCGTGCTCATGCGCGGCAGCGTGGCGCGCCTGCCCGAGCTGGTGGACCGCGCGGCCGCCCTGGGGCTGGACTTCCTGCTGGCCTCGCACCTGCTGCCCATGGACGCCGCGTCCGAGGCGGAGTCGCTCTTCCTGCCGTGCAGCGCCGCCGCCCTGCGCCTCTTCACGCGCTATCAGGCCGAGGCAGCGGCGAGGGGGCTTGACCTCTCCGCCGTGCCCAAGGCCGCGGTCATGTACCACCGCAGCCCTGCGGAAAAGGAACTCATGGACCTCTTGCTGCGCATGCGCCAGGAGGCCCAGGAACAGGGCGTGTGGCTCAACGTGGCCCGCCTGGCCGGAACCGACCCCGCGGGGCTGGCCGCGCTGGAGGACATCTTCGCCGAGGCGCGCCGCCGGGCCGAGGCCCACGGCCTGGAGCTGCGCCTGCCCCCGCTCACCGCGCCGGAGCGGCCGGAAGACCGCCGCTGCGCCTTCATGGAGCGGGAGGCGGCTTTCGTCGACTGGCAGGGCGACGTCTCTCCCTGCCATTTCCTGTGGCACGGCTACTCCTGCCGCGTGCTGGGCGACGAGAAGCGCGTGGCCCCGCGCCACTTCGGCACCATCGCCGCCACGCCGCTGGAGGACATCTGGCAGGGCGCGGAGCTTGAGCGCTTTCGGGAAACGGCGCGCGTGGCCGAGTACCCGGCCTGCGGCGACTGCGGCGCGGGGCTTTGCAGCGATGCGGCCGGGCTCTCCGGCCCCTTTGAGCGCGATTGCCTGGGGCTGGACGTGCCCTGCGGCCACTGCCCCTGGTCCGTGGGGCAGCTCATGTGCCTGGGCGGCTGACCGCCCCGCCGCCTCCCTTGACTTTCCGGGCCGATGATGATGCCTGGAAGCCCATGCCGAGCACGCAATCCGCCGTCCGGGGCAGGCTTGCCCCCAGCCCCACGGGCCAGCTGCACCTGGGCAACGCCTGGGCCTTTCTGCTGGCCTGGCTGGCCGCGCGCGCCCAGGGCGGTCAGGTCGTGCTGCGCATGGAGGACATCGACCCGGACCGTTCCCGGCCGGACTTCGCCCGCGAGATCATGCGCGACCTGCGCTGGCTGGGGCTCGACTGGGACGAGGGCCCGGACCTGGGCGGGCCCTGCGGGCCCTATGAACAGGGCGCTCGGCTTGGCCGCTATGCCGAGGCCCTCGACGCCCTGGACGCCGCCGGGCGCACCTACCCCTGCTTCTGCACGCGCAAGGAGCTGCGCGAGCTGGCCGGCGCGCCCCACGCCCACGTCGCCGGAGACGGCTCGCCCGCCTATCCCGGCACCTGCGGCCGCCTGACCGCGGCCGAGCGGGAGGAACTGCTGCGCCAGGGTCGCCGCGCCTGCCTGCGCCTGCGCTGCGACGACCTCTCCATCGTCTTTGACGACGCCGTGGCCGGGCCGCAGCGCCTGACACTGGAGGAGTGCGGTGGCGACTTCGCCCTGCGGCGCTCGGACGGGGTGTTCGCCTACCAGCTGGCCGTGGTGCTGGACGACGCGGCCATGGGCATCACCCAGGTGGTGCGCGGAAACGACATCCTCACCAGCACGCCCCGGCAGATCTTTTTGCAGCGCCTGCTGGGCCTGCCGCAGCCGCAGTACGCCCACCTGCCCCTGGTGCTGGACCACCAGGGCGAGCGCCTGGCCAAGCGGCACCAGTCCCTGACCCTGGCCCGGCTGCGGGATTCCGGCATCGGCGCCGGGGCCGTGTGCGGCTACCTGGGCTGGCGCGCGGGCCTGCTGGACGCGCCCCGGCCCGTTGCGGCGGCGGAGCTTGCGTCCGGGTTCTCGCTGGCCGCGCTGCGCGCGGAGCCCGTGGTCCTGCCGGAGGACATCGCGCGGGTGCTGGCGGGACTCGGGTAGGAGAGCAGGGGACCCGTCTCCCGGCCCTCCGCCCCTCAGGCCCCGCCCCCGCCCCCGCCAAGCCGGGCTCCCTTGAACCCATCGCGGCGCCGTTCGGCAGGGCCTTGGCCTCGTTAAACGGCGGCGGGCGGTTTCTGGCGTGGACCCGGATGGGTCAAGTGGGGGCAGGCCGTGGGGCGTGCTCCGGGTGTGCTCCGCCGATGCGCTCCGCCGATGTGCTCTGGCGCGTCGGCGGCAGGGGGTTCCAAGGGGCTCGTCCCCTTGGCGGAGGGGGCCGGGGGAGGCGGAGCCTGCCCCCGGTTCTCTCTTTCTCCGGCCCCGGCCCGGCAGATGACAGCCCGCCCCGCATGGTCTATACGGCTGGCAGATGAACGCCGAATCCCGCCACATCGCCAGACGCGCCGCCACGGTGGCCGGCACGACGCTCGTCTCCCGCGTGCTGGGCTTCGTGCGCGACCTCATCACCGCCTTCGCCCTGGGCGCGGGGCTTTTCGCCGACGCGTTCTTCGTGGCCTTCCGCATCCCGAACCTGCTGCGCAGCCTGTTCGCCGAGGGCTCCCTCACCATGGCCTTCATCCCCACCTTCTCCCGCGTGCGGGCGGAGGAGGGCGAGGCGCGGGCGCAGGAGATGGCCCGCTCCGTGCTGGCCTGGCTGGTGAGCATCCTGGCGGTCATCACGCTGCTGGCGATTCTCTTCGCCCCGCAGGTCACGGCGCTCATCGCCCCGGGCTTCGGCCGCGACCCGGCGCTGCTCTCCACCACGGCGGACCTTTTGCGCATCTGCTTCCCGTTCATCGTGTTCATCTCGGCCGTGGGCCTGTGCATGGGCATCTTGAACGCCATGGACCACTTCTTCGCCCCGGCCTTCGCCCCCTGCCTGCTGAACATCGGCTTCATCGCCTCCGCGCTGCTGGCCGTGGCCCTGGGCTGGAACGTGGCCTACGCCCTGGCCTGGGGCGTGCTGGCCTCGGGCCTGGCGCAGTGGCTGTTCCAGCAGCCCTACCTGGGCCGGCTGGGCTTCTCCTGGCGCGGGCCCTGGAAGTGGCGCGACCCGGCCGTGCTGCGCATGGGCAGGCTCATGCTGCCCTCGGTGCTGGGCTCGGCCGTGTACCAGATCAACCTGCTGCTGGGCACGCTCCTGGCGTCGTTTTTGCCCGTGGGCAGCATTTCCTACCTGTACTACGCGGACAGGCTGGTGCAGTTTCCCGTGGGGGTGTTCGGCCTGGCGGTGAGCACGGCCGCGCTGCCCAGCCTCTCGCGCCTGGCGGCCGCCGGGCAGATGGACGAGTTCAAGGGCGTCATCCGCTCCAGCATGCGGCTGTCGCTCTTCATCAGCCTGCCGGCAATGGCGGGCCTCATCGCCCTGGCAGCGCCGCTCATCGGCCTGCTCTTCGGCCGCGGGGCCTTCGGGCCGGAGGCCATCCAGGCCACGGCCGCCGCCCTTGTGGCCTATGGCGTGGGCCTGCCGGCCATCGCCCTTGTCCGGCCCCTGGTGGGCGCCTTCTACGCCCTGGAGAACACGCGCCTGCCGGTGATGGTGGCGGCCTTGTGCGTGGCGGTGAACATCGGCCTGGGCTTCGGCCTCATGCAGTTCATGTCCCACGCGGGGTTGGCCCTGGCGGTTTCGGTGGCCTCCTACGCCAACGTGGGGCTGCTTTCCTTCCTGCTGCGGCGCAGGCTGGGGCAGTGGCCCATGGAGCTTGCGCCCACCCTCAAGTGCGCGGCGGCCAGCCTGGTCATGGGCCTGGGGGCCTGGGCCACGGCGGGCACACATCTGCTCTGGGCGCTGTTGATTCCCTTCTGGGCCGTGGCCTACTTCGGCCTGGCGCGGGCGTTCGGCCTGTCCGAGGCGCGCCAGCTTGCCGAGGCCCTGGCGCGGCGGTTGAAACGCAGAACCGCCTGATCACCTGAAAGCGCTTGTCAATCCGCTGGCGAGTACCTATGTTCATGCGTATGCCGCAAGCAAGGCAGCGGCGGCCCATTGAGCGCATGAGGGGGGGCTCGCACATGCTCGACAGGTCACGATATGGGGTCTTCTTGGCCCTGTGCGCGGCGTTGCTGCTGCTTTTGTCCGCCTGTTCCGGGCCGCAGGGCCAGTCCGAGGAGTACCGCCTGGGGCTCATGGAGCCCTTGAGTTCTCCCGACCGCTTCACCGCCTATCTTGTGCTGCAGGAGCGCGTGGACGTCTTGAACCGCCAGGGCGGGGTCGAGGTCGGCGGGCGCAAGATGAAGATCCGGCTGCTGGTGGAGGACTCCGGGGGCACCACGGAGAAAACCATGAGCGCCATGGGCAAGCTGGTGCAGCAGGAGCGCGTCTCGGGCGTCATCGGCCCCTTCTACAGCCGGGAAGCCATCCCCGTGGCCGCCGCGCTGGAAACCCTGCGCGTGCCCATGCTGACGCCCTCGGCCACCAACCCGGAGGTGACGCGGGGACGCACCTTCGCCTTCCGCGTGTGCCAGCTGGACAGCGACCAGGGCCGCGCGCTGGCCAGGTACGCCCACGGCGAGCTCGGCCTGCGCAGGGCCGCCGTGCTCTACGACGAAGCCGACGCCTATTCCTCCGGCCTGGCAGGCTTCTTTGCCGAGGCCTTCTCCACCCTGCCGGGAGGTAGCGTGCAGAAGGAACCCTACCCCGCGGGCTCGACGAGCTTCCTGAAACAGCTCATGCGCATCCGCGCCTCCGGCGCGCAGCTGCTGTTCCTGCCGAACTTCCCGACGGACCTCGCCCCGCAGATCCAGCAGGCCCGCGCGGCGGGCTTCACCGGGGTTCTCCTGGGCGGAGACTCCTGGGACACGGACCATGGCTTCCACAGCCTGCCCGAGGTGCAGGGCGCCATCTACAGCACGGACTTCGCCCCCGCCGCGGCAGACCCTGCCCGCCTGGCAGAGGCCCAGGCCATGGCCGCCAAGAACGGCGCCAGCCTCGGCAAGAACGCGGCCCTCACCCTGGACGCCCTTGATCTGTTCATCGCCGCGGCGCGCAAGGTGGGCAGCACCGATCCCGTGTCCCTGCGCTCCGGGCTGGCCTCCCTCTCCGGGTTCGAAGGCCTCACGGGCAGCATCTCCTTCACCCCGGGCAGCGGCGATCCCGTCCGCTCCACCTGCCTCATGGAAATCCAGGGCGGCAAGTCGGCCCTGCGGGCCCGGCTGAACCCGGAGCCCAGGTAAGGAAGCGGGAAGGCATGCGCTGGTCCGTGCGGAAGAGTCTGGTGGCCCGCCTGGTGAGCACCTATCTGGTGCTTTCCCTGGTGGTCATCGTCTGCGTGGGCGCGGCCAGCTGGCTGGTGAGCCGCGAACTGCTGAAGGAGGCGGCCTTCGCCCGGCTGGAGACCTCCGCCCGGCAGAAGGAGACGGACCTCGCCCTTTGGGTGGAGGAGCGCCTGCGCGACCTGAACCTCATGGGCACCCTGCTGGCCAAACAGCCCGGCATCCGGGCCGGAGCCCAGGGCCTGCCAAAGCCCGGCGCGGAGACCATGGCCCTGCTCCACGCCTACAAGGCCTCCCAGCAGGACGCCCGCGAACTGCTGCTGCTGGCCCCCACGGGCGGCAGGGTGGTGGCCTCCACCGAGCCCGCCAGCGTGGGGAGCTACCGCGCCTCGTACAATTTCTACCTCCAGGGGCGGCAGGGGCCCGCGGTGCAGAGCGTCTACCCCTCGCCCGACTCCCTCACCCCCGTGCTCACGGTGAGCATGCCCGTGAAGGACGAGGAGGGACAGCTCCTGGCGGTCATCGCCATGCACCTCACCCTGGAGCCCATCGCGCAGATCATCCGCTCCCGCGCGGGCCTAGGCGACACGGGCGAGACCTACCTGGTGGACTCCTCCAGCCTGCTGGTGGCCTCCGGCCGGCTGGACATGGAGAGCGCCCAGCGCAAGGCCCACTCCGAGGGCGTGGTGCAGGTCCTTTCGGGCAAGAGCGGCCGCAGCCTGTACGTGAGCGACGCCGGTGTGCGGGTGCTGGGCGTGTACCGCTGGATGCCCGCCTACCAGATGGCTCTTTTGGCCGAGATGTCCCAGGCCGAGGCCTTTGCCCCGGCGAACCGCCTGGCGCTCACCCTCGTGTTCGTGGCGCTGGTGGCCGCGGTGATCCTGGCGGCGGGCGTGTACGCGCTCTCCCGCCGGCTGGCCCGGCCCGTGCTCGACGTGACCCGCGCGGCCATGGCCGTGGCCGGGGGCGACCTCACCGCGCGGGCACCGGTGGAGACCACCGACGAGCTGGGCAACCTGGCCCGCGCCTTCAACGCCATGACGGGCGAGCTTTCCGACCTGTACGAGCGTCTGGAGCTGGAGGGCCGCGAGCGCGGGGCCATCCTGCACGGCTCCTTCGACGGCATCGCCGTGGTGGGCAAGTCCGGGGCCGTGGACTATTGCAACCCCGGCATGGAGCGGCTTTTCGGCTGCACCCTGCCGGACACCCCCTCCCTGGCCGTGCTGGCCGACCGCATCTTCACCGATTCCGAGGAGCGGCGCAGCTTCATCACCACCTTGCAGGACGACATGACCCGCGACAACCCGCCGGAGCGCGTGTTCGCCTTCCAGCACAAGAGCGGCGCCAGGCGCTGGTGCCGGCTCAAGGTCTCGCCCATGCACGGCGACCGCATGGTGCTGAACGCCCAGGACCTCACCGAGATCAAGGCCAGCGAGGAGCGCGTGCGGCACATGGCCCTGCACGATCATCTGACCGGCCTGCCCAACCGCCAGCTGTTCCTGGACCGCCTGGACCAGGCCCTGCGCCGGGCCAAGCGCGGCGGGGTCAACGTGGCGATCCTGTACATCGACCTGGACCACTTCAAGGGCCTGAACGACGCCTACGGCCACGCCCACGGCGACCGCGTGCTGGTGGAGACCTCCCTGCGCCTGCGCGCCTGCGTGCGCGAGTCGGACACGGTGGCCCGCCTGGGCGGCGACGAGTTCGTCATCATCCTGCCCGACCTGGTGCAGGTGGAGGACGCCCTGCCCGTGGCCGAGAAGGTGCGCCACCAGCTCTTCGACCCCGACAGCGGGGGCGGCAGGCTGTTTTTGGGGGCCTCGGTGGGCGTGGCCTTTTCCCCGGAGCACGGCCAGGACCAGGACACCCTGCTGGCCCGGGCCGACGCCGCCATGTACGAGGCCAAGCGCGGCGGGGGCAACGCCGTGCGCGTGGCCTTCCCCTTCCGCCAGGGCCAGCCCGCAGAGGCCGACTAGCCCCGCCTGGGGTGCGCCCGCCCCCAGCTGCCCGTCCAGTTGCCCGTCCAGTTGCCCGTCCAGTTGCCCGTCCAGTTGCCCGGTCCCCTGTCCGGTCATTTGCCCGCCGGACCCGCCGCCCGCCGCGCTCGCCCAACCCGCTTGTCCCGCCCGGTTCGCGCCCCACACGCTCACCTGAAGCGCGCGCCGCGTAAGATTGCCTGCTTCGCCTTCGCCTGCATCACCCGGCCGCCCGGCCGCCCGGCTTTACAGCGGCGCGCCTCCCAGCTAGGGTTCGCCCATGGAAAAACCGGCCCGGCACGACGCCGCACCTCCGCCCAATCCGCCGCGCCTGCTGCTGCTCACCAGCGCCTACTTCCTGCTGGGCGAGCTGGCCGCCGCCTGCGAGAAGCTCTCCGTGCCGCACCGCCTGCTGGACCTGGGCGCGCGGGAGATGGACGCGGCCAGCTTCGTGCGCGCCTTCCGCGAGGCCGTGTCCTCCTTCCGGCCCGACGCCATCCTCACCGTGAACCACCTGGGCGTGGACCGCGAGGGCGTGCTCGCCTCCCTGGCGCGGGACATGAGGCTGCCGCTGGTGTCCTGGTTCGTGGACAACCCGGAGTTCATCCTGCCGGTGTATTCCCGCACGGACCCGGAAAACACCCTCATCCTCACCTGGGATGCCGACAGCCTGGAGGCCGTGCGCGCCCTGGGCTACTCCAAGGTGGGCTGGCTGCCCCTGGGGGCGGACCCGGAGCGCTTTCGCCCCGGCCGGCCCGGCAGGCCGGAATGGCGCGCCCGGGTGTCCTTCGTGGGCAACTCCATGCTGGCCAAGACCGCGCGCAGGCTGTCCTTCGCCGCGCCCCCCCCGGCCCTGCTGGCCGCCTTTTCATCGCTCTCGGCGGAATTCGCCGCCACGGGCGAGCGCAACGTGCGGCGGTTCGTGGCCGCGCACCGGCCGGAGCTGCTGGCCGAGCTCGACGCCCTGGGCGTGGAGCGGCGCACGGCCTTCGAGACGGCCGTGGTCTGGCGGGCCACTTTGGACTACCGCCTCGCTTGCGTGCGCCAGACGCTGCCCTTCTCCCCGCTCATCGCCGGCGACCCCGGCTGGCGCGAGCTGCTGGGGCCGGAAGACGGTTTCCGCCTGCACCCGGAGATCAACTACTACCAGGAATTGCCGGGCTTCTACCCGCAGAGCGACGTGAACTTCAACTGCACCAGCGTGCAGATGAAGGGCGCGGTGAACCAGCGCGTGTTCGACGTGCCCGCCGCCGGAGCCTTCCTGCTCACGGACAGCCGCGCCCAGCTGGAGGACATGTTCGAGCCCGGCCGCGAGGTGGTCATCTACAAAAGCCGGGAGGAGGCGGGCGAACTGCTGGAGCGCTCCCTGGCCGACGCGGACTTCCGCGCCAGCGTGGCCGCCGCCGGCCGCGCCCGCGTGCTGGCCGAGCACACGTACAGTCACCGGCTGGTGTCGCTCATCCGCGCCTTTGACGAGCACTTCCCCTCGCGCCCCGGGGCGGGGCCCGGTTCTGGGGCCAATTCTGGGGAGGGCCGCTAGATGGCCAAGGAACCCGTGCTGGTGCTGCAGATGCAGCGCATGGGCGACCTGATCCTGTCGTTCCCGCTTTTTCTGTGGCTCAAGCGCGCCTACCCTGGCCGCGAGCTGCACGTGGTGGCCGAGGAGGCCTTCTTCACGCCCCTCATGCCGCTGAGCCCCGGCGTCACCTACATCACCTGGCCCGCGGCCGAGGCCGGGGCCCTCTCCGGCACGCGCTACCGGCTCATCGTGAACCTGAGCATCCGCGAGGAGGCCGCCCGCCTGGCCGGCAGCCTGGAGGCGGACATCAAGGTGGGCCCCGTGCGCGGGGGGGACGGCGCCCTGCGCATCCTGGGCAACTGGCAGCTGTACCGGGCCAGCCTGGCCGGGGGCGGGCGGCACAACCGCTTCCACTGGGCGGACTTGAACGGCCTGGACGTGGTGTCCCTCAAGGTGCCCCGGCTCACCTTCTTCGACCCGCCCCGGCAGCCCGCGCCGGACAATGGGACCGTGGGGCTCTTTGTGGGCGCCAGCGAGCCCGGCAAGCGTCCGGAGCCGCGGTTCTACGCCGGCCTGGCCCGCGCCCTGCTGGAGCGCGGCCTCAAGCCCGTGCTGCTGGGCGGCCCGGCGGACGTGCCCCTGGCGCAGGAGGCCAAGCGCGCAAGCGGCCTGCCCCTGGCGGATCTGACCGGGCAGCTTTCCCTGGCGGAGCTGACGGAGTTCGGCCGGACCCTGGCCCTCATGGTCACGCCGGACACCGGCCCCATGCACCTGGCCGCCTGGACCGGCCTGCCCACCATCAACCTCTCCGTGGGCCACGTGAACCCCTGGGACACCGCGCCCTACCAGCCGGGGCACCTGGTCGTGCGCAGTTCCGCCTCCTGCGCGCCCGGCTGCTGGGGCTGCCGGCAGAAGTCCATGCTCTGCCTGCGCGGGGTGGACCCGGCCCCGGTGGCGGCCCTGGCGGCCCTGGCGCTCTCGGGCCAGCGGACCCGGCTGGAGCGCCTCAAGCTGCCCGGCCTGGACCTTTACGAGACCGCGCGCACGGAGGAGGGGCTCTTCACCCTGCGCAGGCTGGGGCCGCAAGGGGCCCCCGGCGCGGCGGAGCTGGCCGGGGAGTTCTGGCGGCGGGTGTTCTTGTGGCGGCTGGCGGGCGAGCCCCGGGAACCGGCCCGCCAGGCCTGGGAGGCCCTGGCCGCAGCCTGGCCAAAGCTCGCGGCGAAGCTGCGGGCGTCGCTGCCGGAGCTCTCCCGCGCGGTGGCCCGCCTGGGGCGCGAGGGCGCGGCCGCGCCGAACGCCGCCAGCCACGCGGGCCTGGCGCCCTTCTGGAGCCTGCCCGCGTCCTTCCTGGAAATGTCCGGCCTGAACGCCGACGCCGCCCCGGCCTGGGCGCGCCAGGGGCTGGAGTTCGTGGAGGGCCTGGCCGTTCTGACCCGCTGATGCCCGGCGCGGCCGTCCTGCAGCCCAAGTCGGCCGCCCAAGCCGGCCGCAGGCCGTCTGTCCAAGCCGGCTGGGCAAGCCGGCTGGCCAGCCCAATGGACTGACCCGCCGCCTGCCGGTCCGTCCTCCCACATCCCTTGCCTGGCCGGCGCTCCGCCACGCGCTTTTTCCGCATGGCCCGTCGCACGGGACTGTCGTACGGGCCCATCGCACGGGACTGTCGCACGGGACTGTCGCACGGGTCGCCATCCCGGCCGCTCTCTCGATCTGTCACGCTGGCCTGTCTCGTTGGCCTGGGCCTCGGGCTGTCGCGTCGGGCTGATGTGTCGGGCTGTGCCGCGGCCTTCTGTCCTCATTCCCGGCCCGCGCCACAGGGGGCGCCCCGGTCCGCGGCGGGCCCGCGGCAAAAAATTCCGCGCGGGAAAGAAAGGCCCCGCCCGGCTGGTCAGGCCGGACGGGGCGCACAGGGGTATGAGGCTCGCTGCTGGCCGGTTTCCCGGCCCTAGTTCTAGCGCTTCATGGCGATGACTTCGCCGAGCAGGGTGTCCGCCGTGGTGATGACCTTGGAGTTGGCCTGGAAGCCGCGCTGGGCGGTGATCAGGTCCACGAACTCTCCGGCCATGTCCACGTTGGAGGATTCCAGGGCGTTGGAGGTGATGGAGCCGCGTCCGCCGGACTTGGCCTGGCCCGTAAGGGCCGAGCCCGAGTCGCGCGTTTCGCTGAACAGGTTGCTGCCCTCGCGCCGCAGGCCCCATTGGTTGGTGAAGGTTGTCACCGTGAGCGTGTACAGTTCTATCTCCTGGCCGTTTGAGAAGACGCCCGAGAGGACGCCGTCGGCCGAGACGGACACGCTTTGCAGGTAGCCCGCGGTGTAGCCGTTCTGGTTCTGGAACAGGGTGGAGAAGCCGCCCGTGTCGTAGGACTGGGTGGCCAGCGGGCTCAACGAGGCGCTGCCCATGCTGGGCAGCCAGCCGGCGCTGCTGGTCTTGGCGCCCACGGCCGAGGCCGCGTTGGAGATGGTGCCCTTTGATTGGGTCCATGTGCGGTTCTTGCTGCGGATGCCGAAGTCCATGGAGATGGGCGTGGCGTCCACGGAGGTGGCGGCGCTGGCGTTGCTGGCCTGGATGAAGTTCGCCGTCATCATGGGGTAGCCGCCGGTGTCGAAGTCCGCCAGGGTCCAGTTGTCCAGGCTCTTCATGTCGCCGGAGGCGTTGCTCTTGAGGGTGTAGGCGCTCTGGCCCACCAGCTGGCCGCTGCGGAAGGTCATGGTGCCGATCATGAGCACGCCCGCGCCGCTGTTGTTCTTCATCTGGGTGCCGCCGATGGTGCGGCCGTCCTCGTCCGGGTTGCTGGTGACCATGTACTCCCACACGGTGTCGGCACCGGCGTTGGAACTCATGGTGACCTTGTCGTAGTAGACGGTGAGGTTGTGCGAGGTGCCGGTGGAGTCGTACGTCTTGATGGTGGAGCTGTAGCCGTAGCTGGTGCTGGCCAGCGGGGTGTCGGCCTGGCCGTTCCAGGTCTCGAACATGGCGAAGTAGGGGTCCGTGGCGGAGTCGCACTTGCTTTCGCTGGTGGGGTCCAGGTTGGTCATCATCTGCACCTTGCTGGTGGATGAGGGCGGAGACTGGAAATTCGAGACCAGCACGTCCGTGGGCGAGCCGTAGATGGCGTAGTCGGTGCTGCTGGTGCTGGTGGTGCTGGCGCGCTGCATGCCCCAGCCCTGCACGCGGTAGCCGTTGGTGTCCACCAGGTACCCGTCGGAGTCGAAACGGAAGTTGCCCGCGCGGGTGTAGTAGGTGCTGTCGGTGTTGGGGGCCTTCACGGTGAAGAAGCCCTTGCCGCCCAGCGCCAGGTCAGTGGACTCGGTGGTGGTCTCGATGGCGCCCTGGGCGAAGTCGGCGTAGATGGCGGCCACCTGCACGCCAAGGCCCATCTGCGAGTTCCCCGCGGCGGTGGAGATGTCCTGGCTGATGAGGTCCTGGAAATAGATGTTGGCGCCCTTGTAGCCGGTGGTGCTGACGTTCGCCAGGTTGTTGCCGATGACCGAGATGGCCTGGGAGTGGGCGTTCAAGCCCGTGATGCCCTGATACAGTGACGAAGTGAGAGACATGAGTGACCTCCTTGAACCCCTGTAATATATTCTTCGAAGTCGACCTTGCTTGATTGCGTGCCCGCGCCTTACGAGCCGGTGGTGGCGGTGTTGACCACTTCCGTGACGTTGGCGAGTTCCACGGTGCGGCCGTCTGCCAGCTGCAGGTACACGGTGCCGTTGGAATTCTTGACTCCGGTGACCATGCCGCTGATCTGCGACTGGACGACGACCTGCTTGCCCTCGGCATTCTCGGCCTTGATGATGATGCCGTAGGTGCCGTCGGTGACGGCGTTGCCGTTGGTGTCCTTGCCGTCCCACACGTAGGAGTAGTCGCCGGTGCTCTTGGAGCCCAGGGACTCGGAGCGGATGAGGTCGCCGTCCTTGTCGTAGACGTTGGCGGTGACGTTGGTGACCGCTTCGCCCAGGCTGTAGTAGAGCGTGCTGACAGTGCCGTCGCTGACGGTGAGGTTGTAGCCGCTGCTCTTGATGCTCTTGCCGATGTAGTTGACGCCGGAGGCGATGCTGTCGGAGGAAAGAGACTTCACGAGGCTCTGCACGCCTTCCTTGATGTTGTTCAGCGCCTCAAGGTTGGAGTACTGCACCGTCTGCGTGGCCAGCTGCGTATCGTCCATCGGATTGTTCGGATCCTGGTACTTGAGCTGCGCCAGCAGGATGGTCATGAAGTCGGTCTGGTCCAGCGTCGTCTTGTGGGTGGCGCTGGTCTTGTCCGTGCTTGTGCCGGCACCGGTGGTGGTGTTGATGGTGCTCATTGGAGCGCTCCTCCGTTAGGCGATGATGTGCAGACCTTGGTCGGCAAGAATTGCCTGCATACGCATATTCTGCATATCCGAGGCCACATCGACCCCGTCGTCACGCAGCATCTTGAGCTGCGAGAAGATTCTTGAAAGATCCTGCTTTTCCTGGGCCTGGTTGTGCTGGTCGGCGTTGAAGGCCTGCTGCTGGTCCTGGCGGGAAGCCAGCCCGGTCTGCACCTCCAGGTTCTGCACGGTGAGGCCCTGGTCCTGCAGCGTCTTCTTCAGGCTCTCCATATTGGAGGTGAGCATGGCCGCTGTCTGGGCGTCCTCGGCCTGGATGAGCGCGCTGACCTCCTTGCCCTTGACCTGCAGCACGAGCTGCACCTTGCCCAGGTTCTCGGGGTCGAGCTGCACGGTCAGCTGCTTGCGGCCCTGGCCCAGGTCCTTCAGCATGGCCTCGGAGACCTGGTCGAGCACCTTGGGGGCGACCACCTTATCGAAGGCCCTGGTCTGCTGGGCGGCTTCGGCCTTGCCCTGCTGGGCGTTCAGCGCTCCGGCCGCGGATCCTGTCGTCGCGCCGGCCGCCGCGCGGGTGAGCGACTCCAGGGCGTCCTTGCCCCCGGCGTCCTTGCCGGCGGCCTGGGCCGCGGCCTGGGAAAGCTGCTGCCCGGAGGGCGAGCTCTGCAGGACGGTCTCGTCCGCGCGCACCTTGGAGTTGAAGCCCTTCCAGGCTTCGTCGCTGGCCTTCTGCTGCTGGGTCTTCTGCTGCTGGGCCTGCTCGCGCTGGTCGAACCAGCTGGTGTCGTCCTTGCCCTTGGTCTTCAGCTCATACGCCACCTGCGGACCGGAGGAGCTGGAAACCGCCTGCCCGGTGGCATCGACCGTGTCGCGGGCGTGCTTGGCGGTGTCCTTCTCCATGATCTTGCCGATGCTCTTGGCCAGCTCGGCGTCGCCAGCGGCGGTCTTGGCGTGCTGGTCCTTGAGGGCCTGGCCCATGGTGGCCAGGGCGGCCTTCATGTCGGCCACGGTGCTGTTCTCGTTCAGGGTCTGGGTGAGCTTTTCCGCCGTGGCGGCGGGCACGCGCATGGCCTTGAAGAAGGCGGCCAGCTCGTTCTTGTCCATGCCGAGGGTGGTGTCCTCGGGCATGGTGGAAAGCTTGTTCTGGATGCTGGCGAGCACCTTGAGGCCGTCGCCCTTGGCCACGGACTGCACCATCTGCGCGGAGGCGTTGGCGGCGAAGCCCATCTTCTGGAACAGAGACTGGAGATCGGCGCCTTCCGAGGCCGAGAGGCTCACGGCCTTCTTGGCGCCGGTCATGTGGCTGCCGATGTTCTGGATCAGCTGTCCCCAGGTGAGGGTGCCGGCCTGCACGCGGGCGGCCAGCTCGGAAATGTCCTTGTCGGAGAAGCCGGCCTTGAGCAGCAGCGGCTTGGTCTCCTCGAAGGCCTCGCGCGAGACGGGGGCGTTCCTGGCCGCGCTGGACACGGCCTCGCCGCCCTGCTTCAGCTGGCTGGCCACGCTGCCGACCGTGGTCCCGGCGGCGTTGGCGGCGGTGGAATAGGCCGGGGCCACGGCGGCGGCAGTGGCGGCAACCGCCTGCACGGGGGCGCCCTCGGCCAGGGCGGCGTTCTGGACCAGGGCGGCATTCTGGGCCGCCGCAACGTCGAACCCGGGATCTATTTGGTTGGGCGCGCTCTGTGCGGCCTGGAACTGTGCGGACTGGCGGCTTCCGGACTGGGACATGAGGCCCATGAAGTCCGAAAAGGCACGGCTTCGGGACGAGGTGTCCACCACGGCGTTGGTGCGCAGCTGGTCGAAGATGGTGCTGGTGGCGGTCTCTGCGGAGGTGACTTCCTGCATGGGATTGCTCCTTTGGCCGGCCATGATTCAAAAGCCGTTCCAAAGTTGCTGTGCAGAAATATCAGGTGGTTACGTGTCGCCGGGGAGGGAAAAAGCTGCCGGGCGGGCGCGGCGGATTCTAGGAGAGGAAAAAACGTTCCAGGTCGAGCTTGTGTTCGTCCGGGTTCAGCACCTGGACGATGTCCTGGGCCTCGGGCGTGCCTTCCAGGGCCAGCAGGTCCAGCACGCGGGGCATTTGCGGGCGCATCTTGGCGTCGAGCACCACCTTCACCTCGGGCTTGGTGGGCTTCTGCGGGTTCACCACGGCCACGATGCCGTACTCCCCGCCGGAAAGGCGCACCAGGCTGCCCACGGGGAACACCCCGATGCAGCGGATGAAGTTCTCTATGGCGCCGGGGGGGAAGTCCTTGTCGCGCCACTGGTACATCATGCCCAGGGCCTTGGCCGGGGCCATGGCGTCCTTGTACACGCGCCGGCTGGTCAGGGCGTCGAACACGTCCACCACGGCGATGATGCGCGAGAAGAGCCCGATGGACTCCCCCGTGAGGCCGCGCGGGTAGCCCGCGCCGTCGAAGCGCTCGTGGTGCTCCACCACGGCGCGCAGTATCTCCGGGTCCAGGTCCGGCTGGCCGGCCATCACCTTGTAGCCCTCCAGCGGGTGGGTCTTCATGACCCGGAACTCGGCCTCGGTGAGCTTGCCGGGCTTGTTCAGGATGGCCTCGGGGATGCGCGCCTTGCCCACGTCGTGGTACATGCCGGCCAGGCCCAGCTTGAGCAGGGTGGGCTTGTCCAGTTCCAGGTGCTTGCCCAGAATCACGGCCAGCAGGCTTACATTGATGGAGTGGGTGTAGGTGTATTCGTCGAAGTCGCGCAGCTTGAACAGCGTGACCGCGGCGTTCTCGTTGCGGAACACGCTCTCGATGAAGTTCTCGATGAGCGGGGTGGCCTTGCGGTAGTCGATGTCCGTGCCCTTGCGCACGTCGTCGACAAAGCCGCGCACGTGGACGATGGCGTCGGAGTATAGCCTGCGGGCGATGGGCAGCTCGTCGGCCAGGCTGGTGGTGATGGGCACGCCCACGGGACGGTCCTGCCCCAGGAGCGAGATGTTCACGCTGGTCTCCACGACCACGGTTTCCACTTCCGGGGGAACGAAGGAGTTGATGTCGGCGCTGGTGAGCAGGGGCTTGTCCACGCGCACCAGAGGGTCGTCGAAGGAGCCCATGCCGTGGCTGACCACGTACATGCCGGGCTTGAGTTCGCTGCGCTTGATCCGCTGTTGCATAGATAATATGCCTGCCGACGAAGTATATATCTATGGGCTAGCCGCTTGGCAACAGGGAGTTTTCCTCCAGCTGGGCCAGCAGCTGCGCGCAGTCCGCGGCCAGGAAGTCCGGCCCGGCGGCCTGGAGGTCGGCCTGGCTGGCGTGGCCGCTGCGCACCGCGGCGGAAAAGACGCCCGCCCGGCGCGCGGACTCCACGTCCAGGGGATGGTCGCCCACCAGCAGGGCGCGCTCCGGCTCCACGCCCAGGCGCTGCAAAAGGCCCGTGGCGTGGTCCGGGTGGGGCTTCACGTTGGCCACGTCCTCCCGGGCCATGAAGGCGTCGCAGCAGGCGGTGATGTCCGGGAACACGCGCTTCACCGCCGCGGTGGAGTTGCGCGTGAGGATGCCCGTCCTGACTCCGCGCTGGCGCAGGGAGGCCAGCAGGGGGCGCGTCTCGGGGAAGAGGCTGGCCTCGCGGGCGGCGTCCAGCTCGGTGGCCTGCACCACCAGCCGGCCGCGCGTGTGGAACTGCCTGGCCAGGGCCTCGTCCATGTGGGCGATCTCCTCGGCGATGACGTCCAGCCACTCCAGCACGGGCAGGTCCGAAGGCTCCGGCTCCTCCCCCAAAAAGGCCTCGGCCAGGGCGGCCACCTTGCGCCGCATGCGCGAGAAGTCGATGGTCAGCTGGGAAAGGGTGCCGTCGAAGTCGAAGAGCAGGGCCAGGAACGGTTGCGCCGGGACGGACATGGAAACCTCATTCGGAAGAGGGTCTTGCCCGCGCGGCGGGCGAGGGGTACAGGGGGTCAGCGCTGGAGTGTTAAGTTCGGAGGGGGGCGTGGTCAAGGATTATGACGTGCTGGTGGCCGGGGCCGGCCCGGCGGGCAGCGCTGCCGCCTGCGTGCTGGCCGGGCGGGGCTTTCGCGTGGGGCTTGTGGACCGCGCCGCGTACCCCAGGCCCAAGCTCTGCGGCGGGCTGCTCACCGCGAAGAGCATGGAGGCCCTGCGCCGCATATTCGGCCTTTCCGAGGCCGACCTGGCGGCGCGCGGCGGGCTGTTCCACCAGACCCCGGACTACGTCTTCCTGCACCGCGGGCGCGAGCTTCTGCGCGGAGCCGCGGCCGAACCCTTCCGCTTCATCGACCGCCCGGCCTTCGACGCCCTGCTGGCCTCGGCCGCGCTCGCGCGCGGGGCGGAACTCCTGCCCGGCCGCGAGGTCGCGTCCTGCGACCCGGAACGAGGCGTCCTCACCCTGGGCGACGGAACGCGCCTCTCGGCCTCCTTCGTCATCGGGGCCGACGGCGCAAACTCCGCCACCCGGCGGGCCCTGAACATCGACCGCGAGGCCTGGAAGGCCGGGCTCGCCGCGGCCATCGAGGTGGAGCTGCCCGTGGGCCGTGGGCCGGGGGAATTTCCGCGCGCGGTGCGCACGCCCGAGCTGCACGTGGGCGCGCCCGACGTGCCCGCCGCCGGGTATGGCTGGGTGTTTCCCGGCCCGCGCGGGCCAAAGGTGGGCATCTGCGGTCTGCGCCGGAACGAGGCGCGGCAGGGCCGGGACTTCGCGGAGATCTTCCGGGGCTACCTGCGCCTGCTGGGCGTGCAGGGGGCGGAGGGCGTGCCCCTGCGCGGGCACCCGCTGCCCTACGGGAACGCCCTGGCGCGGCCCTGCCTGGGCCGGCTGCTCCTGGCGGGCGACGCGGCGGGCTTCGTGGAGCCGCTCTTCGGCGAGGGGATTTTCTATTCCATGGCCACCGGGGCCCATGCGGCCACGGCCGTGTGCCGCGCGCTGGAGCAGGGCGCGGACGCCGCGGCCCAGTACGAGGGCCTGCTGGCGCGCACCGTGCGGCCGGAATTCCTCTGGTCCGACCGCCTGCGCTGGGTGCTCTTCGCGGCCTTGCAGCGCTTCGGCGCGCTGCCCATCAAGGGCTTCGTCAAGAGCGCCCCGGCGGCCCTGGCCCAGATGGTCCACGGCGGCAGGTCCTTCAGGCTGCTGGCGTCCAAGCGCTGGGAGTGGGGCGACGAGCTCGAGCCGAAGCGTCCCGGCTGATCGTTCCCCCTGGCCGGGCGTTCCCTGGCGGGCGCCTCGTCCATCTGCGACATTTCGCGATTGCCTGGCGTTCCTGCGGGCGGGGTGCGCCGAGGCGGGGGGATTTGCGGGCCGCGCGCCCCGATTCTCTCTCTGGGTCTGCCTCTCTGGCCCCACATCCCTGGTCCAATATTCCCAGGAGCTGGCATGCCAGGACGCCCGGATTTCCGTCCCGGAACGCCGGTTTTTTACCCCTGGACATCCGGCGGCAGGTTGCGGCCGCTGGCCGCGCCGCGCGCCAGCACGTCGCAGCGCTCGTTTTCGGGGTCGCCGCTGTGGCCGCGCACCCAGCGCCACTTCACCTCGTGGGCCTCGATGAGGGGCACCAGCCTGCGCCACAGGTCCTGGTTCTTGACCGGCTGCTTGGCGGCGGTCTTCCAGCCGTTCTTCTGCCAGCCGACGAGCCAGCGGTCGGTGAAGGCCTTTTTCACGTATTGCGAGTCCGTGACGATCTCCACCGAGCTTTTGGCCTTGAGGCTTTCCAGACCGGCGATGACGGCCATGAGCTCCATGCGGTTGTTGGTGGTGCCGGAATAGCCCTGGGCGAGCTCCTTGCGGTGCGGGCCGGAGAGAAGCACGGCGGCGTATCCGCCGGGGCCGGGGTTCCCGAGGCAGGAGCCGTCGGTGTAGATGGTCACGCGGGGCAGTTCGCTCATCAATTTGTCGTCCTTTTGTCGTCCCTGCCGGGGCTTCCGCCCTGGGCGGGGGACGCTGCGCTTTGTTCGTTTTTGAGGGCGTCCAGGCGGCTGCGCATCAGGTCCAGGGCCAGGAGCAGCCCCTTCTGCCAGCTGGCGCCCGGCCTGTAGTGGAAGGGAAAGTGCTCCTCGGTCAGCGTGCGGGCGAAGTCCGGGCCGAGGGCCCCGGCCATGAGCGGCGGCAGCTGGACCACGGCGGTCTTCTGCGCCGGGCACAGGCCGATGTACAGGGTCTTGCCGTCGGCCTCCGGGGGGGCTTGCGGCGTCTCGGTGACGCGCACGCGCGCCTCGATGCCGTAGTCCTTGCGCAGGGTCGTGATGAAGGCCTGCACATGGGCGCGCTGGTCCGGGGAAAGCCCCTGGACTTCGTCGGAAAGGCCCGCGCTGGCGTTGATGCGCTCCATGTTGCGCTCGCTGTTCTTCCAGAAGCCCCAGACGGTGAGGCCCACAACGAGCATGAGCCCGGCCATGCGGGCGAGGGCCTCCAGCGGCCCCTTGGCGCGTATGGAGAGTGCAGCCATGCGACCTCCGCTGGCGGTAACTACCCGGACAGACGCAAAGAGGCAAGGCCGGGGGGGCTTGCCGGGGCCGATGCTATGGGCTATTTGTCTCAAGCGGCGCGGTGCCGCGCGCATTTTTCCGAGCAAGGAGTCACGCATGCAGCGGATGCTTTTTCTGGCCGTGCTGGCCATGGCCGTGGCGCTAGGCGGTTGCGCCACGCGCGATCCCAACCTCGCCGTGAAGGGCGTGAACGAGTTCAGCCGCACGCCGGGCGACTACACCCTGCGCGTGAACCTCTACGAACTGGACGCCAAGGGCCTGCCCAGGCTGGTCTCGGCCGACGACGCCTCCCTGCGCGGCTTCGTCACGCGCACCCTTTCCGCGCGCGGCTACGCGCTCAAGGCCGCCGGCCCGGCCCGCTACGACGTGGCCGTGCATCTGCTGTGCGGCAACATGCGCACCTCGGACATGGGCCTCATGGCCGAGGAACTGCGCGTTCCCGCCGATGCCGCAGGCGCGGGCTTTTCTCCCTTCGTGCACTACTGGCTGCCCGACGCCGAGCCCTCCCAGACCGGCGGCGAGGCGCAGAACAGGCACGAGGCCGCCCAGTCCAACCGCATTTCCGCCGGCTCCTCCAGGCCCGCCCGGAACATGTCCGCGGGCGCGGCGCGCACGGCCCCGGAAATGTGCCAGGGCCGGGTGCTGGTGGTGCTGAGCCCGGCCTCCTCCGGCCCCGCGCGTGAGGTCTTCGTGGCCCGCGCCGCCACGGAGGACTGCCGCGCGGCCGAAGACGGCGCCTGCCTGGCCCAGCCCTGCCGCTCCGCCCTGGAGCAGACCCTGGTGGACCTGCTGGAGCGCCGCTTCTAGCAGCCTGCTCCCGTTGCGCTTCCGAGGCCGCTTCCGCACGCCGGAGGCGGCCTTTTTCGCGCCCGAGCGGGCGGGGCCCTCTGGCGGGATGGCGGGCGAGGGTGTAGTGTGCTCTCGCGGGCCTCCATCTGGGCAGGGCCCAGGCGCCCGCGCACCCTGATCCCCCCCAACGCAGGAGGCACCACATGAACAGACGCGAATTTTTCGGAACGGCGGGGCTCGCCGCCCTGGCCATGGGCGCCCTGGGTCTGGAAGGAGCCGTCAGCCAAGGTCTGGCCGCCCAGGCTCCGGGACGCGGCGCCAGTTCCGCCGCCGGCAAAAGCCTGGAGGCCGCCCTGCGCGCCAGGCAGAGCCAGCGGGCCTACTCGCCCGAGCCCCTGGCCGAGGCCCTGCTGCTGGACCTGCTCTGGTCCGCCTGCGGGGTGAACCGCCCGGACGGCAGGCGCACCGCGCCCACGGCCCTGAACCGCCAGGAGGTTGAGGTCCACGTCATCCGCGCCGAGGGGCACTTCCTCTACGACGCCCAGGCCGGAACCCTTGTGCGCAAGTCCGGGCAGGATCTGCGCCGGCTGGCCGGAACCCAGGCCTACGCGGCCACGGCCCCGGTGAACCTCGTCTACGTGGCGGACATGGACCGCGTGGCCGGGAACGGCCCGGAGGAGAAGATCCTCACCGCCGGGCTCGACACCGGCTACATCAGCCAGAACGTGTACCTGTTCTGCGCCGCCGCCGGGCTGGCCACCGTGGCCCGCGCCAGCCTGGACGCCCCGGCCCTGGGCAAGGCCCTGGGCCTGGCCCCGCGCCAGCGCATCACCCTGGCCCAAAGCGTGGGCCACCCCAAGGCCTAGGCATGCGGCGCATCGGGCGATACGCGATTCTGGGCCTGCTGGGCCGTGGCGGCATGGGCGCGGTGTACAAGGCGTCCATGCCGCGCACGGGCCGCGTGGCCGCGCTCAAGCTCCTGCGCCCCTCCGACGAGCTGGCCGCCGTGGCCGACGGGGAGCGGCTCAAGCGCGATTTCTTCCGCGAGGCCGCGCTCATGGCGGGCATCCGCCACCCGGGCGTGGCCCAGGTGCTCGATGTGGACGAGGACGAGCAGGGCCGGCCCTTTTTCGTCATGGAGTACTACTGCAACAACCTGGGCGCGGAGCTGGGCGAGAGCTACCGCGTGGAGGAGCCCACGCGCCGCCTCGGCGTGGAGCGCTCCCTGTCGCTGGCCAGGCAGCTGGCCGCGGCCCTGGCCCGGCTGCACCACGCGGGCGTGCTGCACCGCGACGTGAAGCCCTACAACCTCATGTTGGCCGAGACCCCGCCTGATTGGTCGCCGGGCTGGTCACCGGGCCGTCCTGGCGATTGGCCCGCCGGTTCCGGTTGCGGGGGCGACGAACTCAAGCTCATCGACTTCGGCCTCTCGCGCCTGCGGGGCGAGGTGGAGGCGGGCAGGCCGCGCGGCGCGGTCGTCGGTTCGCCCTATTACGCCGCGCCCGAGCAGGAGGCCGACCCGGCCAAGGCCGACGAGCGGGCGGACGTGTTTTCCGCCGGGGTGACGCTGTTCCGCTGCCTCACCGGGCGGCTGCCCCAGGAGGGGACGCCCGCCAGCGCCCTGCGCGAGGGCCTCGACGCGCGCTTCGACGACTTCTTCGCCCGCTGCTGCAATGGAGACGCAGCCCTGCGGTTCCCCGACGCACGCGCCCTGCTGGCGGAACTGGACGGCCTCCACGCCCATTGGGCGCGCTTGCGCGCGGCCGCCTGCGCCCTGCCGCCGGAGCCCGCGCCCCCAGCGTCCCCTTGCGCCGCAAGCCCGCGCGGCGTTCCCATGCGCCAGCCCCTGGCCGGGGCGCGGGAACGCTTCGGCCTGGACGAGCTGTGGCGGCCCGCCCCCCGCGATCCGGAGCGCTTTGTGGACCTTGGCGACGGCACCGTGCGCGACGCGGCCACCGGGCTGGTGTGGGAACGGGGCGGCAGCGCCTATGCCGTCACCCGCGCCGGGGCGCAGGCCCACGCGGACGGGCTGAACGCGGAAGCCTTCGCCGGGCGGAAGGGCTGGCGGCTGCCCACGGTGGAGGAACTCTGCACCCTGCTCCTGCCGGAGCCGGACCTGCGGCAGCTTTGCCTGGCCGGGCCCTTCGACGCGGCCCGGCGCAGGCTGTGGAGCGCGGACGCCAAGAGCTTCGTGGCCTCCTGGTACGCCGACGCGGAGCACGGCTTCATCTGGTGGCAGGACGACACCTGCGAGTTCCACGTCCGCTGCGTGGTTTCGCCCGCAGGCTGACCGGGTCCGCTGTCCACGCGGTCCGTGCCCGGAGCCGCCCGCCGCGCGCGACGGCAGGGGAGCGCCAAGGGCTCTCCTCCCGGTCGCGTCTCTTGGCCGCGGCCCCCGCCGCTTCCTCCGGCGGCGTCTTGGGCTGACAGGCGGTGAATCGTGCGCGCCGAATGGTGTGTGGCGATTGGGCAGGGTGCTGTGGAGGGATGTCCGGTGTAGATGTCCTTGAGGAGCTTCGGCAGGCTGTCCGGCAGGGCAAGTCCGGCGGAGCAAGTCCGGCAGAGCAAGCCCGATCGACAGTCCAGGAGAGCGAAGGTCAGGCCGCCAGCCAGCCCCAGGCCCAGGCCAGCACCGGGATGAGCGCCGCCAGCGCTCCGAAGGCCACGTTGGCGCGTCCGCCCGCCCACTCGTCGGGCCGGCCCAGGCGCAGGGCCAGCCTGCCTGTGCCCCCCCCCAGCCCGAACCCGGCCACAAGGCCGAACACATGGGCCCCGATGTCCGTGTTTTCCCCGGCCGTGCCCAGGGTGGCCACCAGCGCCAGCCCCGCGGCCACGGGCACAAGCCAGCCCCGGCCCGGCGCGGCGGCGGCCCCGGTCTGGAAGTCCCCCTCGCCGCTGAAGGCCTTGAGCCCCGCCAGCACCCCGGCCGCGCCGAACACGGCCGTGGAGAAGCCCACGGACAGGTGCCCCGGGACGCCCGCCAGGGCGTAAGCCAGGGCGTTGAGCAGGTTGCCCAGCACGCCGGAAAGGATGGCCAAGAGCCAGGCCGTGCCCGAGCCCGTGCGCCGCGCCAGCAGGATCAGGAAGACCCCGCCCACCACGGCGTTGCTGGCCACGTGGGCCGGGTCGGCGTGCAGGGTCAGCGCCGTGGCGGCGCGCCATAGCTGGCCGGAGAGCATGGCCGCGGCGTCGGCCACGCCCACCGAATGCCAGTACTGCGGGTAGGAGCCGATGAGCGGCCAGGGCCGCTGGGTGAGGGCGAAGAAGGCGCACAGGCAGAGCATGACCGCCACCGTGGGCCGGGAGCGCTCCTGGCCCTCGGGCAGGGGGATGGACGGGTGCGGGCTGACGTTCTCCTTGTGGTAGAGCAGGATCTCGTCCACGGCCTGCCGGGCGAAGCGGGCGGGTACCTGGATGGTGTAGCCGCCGGGCATGCTGCGCACGCGGTGGGGAACGCGGCGCGCGCGCAGCACCAGGCTCCAGAGCCTGGCCTGCTTCTGGGGAAGCCGCCCCGGAGGGCTGCCGTCCACCAGGGGCGCGATGTCCGGCCAGGGCGCGCGGGCCTGGGGCGAGGCGTCGGGCCGGGCCTGGGTCGCGGTGGCCTCCGCCTGCGTGCCTTCTGGAGCGCCGCCGGAGACCTCCGGGGTTCGGCGCGGGCGCAGGGGCCGGGAAAACGGGCGGATGGGGCGCATGGCCTCCATCATAGCGGAAAGGCCCCCCGGCCCGCCAGCGCAAAAAGGCGTTCCACGGCGCGCGCGAGGCGGCCGAGCCGATCTGGCCCAGTCCGATCCGGCCCGATCCGGTCCGGAACACCCCGCCCTTGGGCTTGGACAGCGGAAATGTTTCCGCGTATAGCTGCCATCGGCGCGGAACGTTCCGCGCCCATTGAAAACGGGCAAGAAGAGGAGCGCGCCACATGACAGCGGCATTGAGCCTTGAGGGCGCTGCGGGACTTGTGCTCGCCACCGCGGTGTTCGCGGCCATCCCGGGGCCGGGCGTGGCCGCCGTGGTGAGCCAGGCCCTGGCCAGGGGGCTTAGGGGCGCGCTGCTCTGGGGCCTGGGCATCGTCCTGGGCGACGCCTTCTACCTGCTCCTGGCCATGCTCGGCCTGTCCCTGGTGGCCCAGCAGCTGGGCTGGGCCTTCACCCTGCTCAAATGGGCGGGCGCGGCCTATCTCGTGTATCTTGGCGTGCGCAGCCTGCTGGCCCGTCAGCCGGAGCCCGCCGAAGGCGTCTCTTCGCGGCCCGAAGCCCGCTCCCTTGCGCAGACCTTTTTCGGCGGCTTCTGCGTGTCCCTGGGCAACCCTAAGGTGGTGGCCTTCTACTGCGGCTTCTTGCCCGGCTTCGTGGACCTGCGGGCCCTGTCCGGCTGGGACATGCTGCTGGTGGCCGGGCTCGTCCTGCCCACCTGCTACGCGGTCATCGCCGGGTACGCCTGGCTGGCCGCGCGCGGGCGCGCCGTGGCGGGGGCCGGCAGGGCCTGGGGCCTGGCCCGGCGCGGCGCGGGCGCGGTGATGATCGGCGCGGGCGTGGCCGTGGCCGTGGACTAGGGCGGAGGAGCCTTCCGTGTCGCACATCCTGGCCGTCTCCGACCTTACCCGCGCCTTGAAGGACGTGCTGGAGGCCGAGTTCCCCTTCGTCTGGGTGCGCGGCCAGGTGACGAATCTCGCGCGGCCGTCCTCCGGGCACCTCTATTTCACCCTGTCCGATGCCGAGGCCCAGCTCTCGGTGGTCTGGTTCAAGGGCAGCCAGGGGCGCGGCGGCAGGTCCGCCCAGGGCGCCGCCCACGGCGCGGAAAAAATAGACCCCCTCACCGGCGAGGTGCTGGCTCCGGGCCTGGACGTGCCCGGCAGCCTGTGCGACGGGCAGGAGGTGCTGGCGGCCGGGCGCATCTCGGTCTACGCCCCGCGCGGCAACTACCAGCTCATCGCCGAGCTGGTGCAGCCCTCCGGGGTGAGCGACCTGGCCCTGGCCTTCGAGGCCCTCAAGGCCAAGCTGGCGGCCAAGGGCCTGTTCGAGGAGTCGCGCAAGCGGCCCATCCCGCAGAATCCCGCCCGCGTGGCGCTCATCACCTCGCCCCAGGGCGCGGCCGTGCGCGACTTCCTGCGCCTGGCCGAGGCGCGGGGCACGGGCGCGCAGATCCGCATCTACCCTTCGCTCGTGCAGGGCGACGCCGCGCCGGGGCAGATCGCCCGGCAGCTGGACGCGGCGAACAGGGACGACTGGGCCGAGGTCATCGCCCTCATCCGGGGCGGCGGCAGCCTGGAGGACCTCTGGGCCTTCAACACCGAGGAAGTGGCCGAGGCCATGGCCCGTTCCGCCCTTCCGGTGGTCACGGGCGTGGGCCACGAGCCCGACGTCACCATCGCCGACTACGTGGCCGACAGGCGCTTTTCCACCCCCTCGGCCGTGGCCACTGGCCTGTGGTCCCTGCGCGCGGACCTCATGCAGGCCGTGGACGCCCTGGAGGAGCGCCTTGCGCGGGCCTTCGGGGCCGTGATGGAGGAGCGCGAGCGGCGGCTTTCGGAACTTTCGCGCGCCCTGGCCTGGCTTTCCCCGGCCAGGCGGCTGGAACGGCTGGACGAGGGCTGGCGCGAGGCCTCGCGGCGGCTCATGGGCGCGGGCGAGCGCTATTTCGAGGGCCGCAGGCAGGAGGCTTCGAGCGCCCTGCGCGGCCTGCTGCGCGCCTACGGGCCGGAGGCCGTGGAAACGCGGGCGGAGCAGGCCCGGGCCCTGGCCGGACGCCTGCGCCCGGCCGTGGACCTGCGGCTGGCCGCGGCGGCGAACCAGGCGGACGTGCTGGCCGCGCGCCTGGCCGGGCTGGACCCCGAGGCCCCGCTTTCGCGCGGGTACAGCCTGGTGCACGTGCTGGACGAGAAGGGCGCGCCCGCGCGGCTGCTGCGCTCGGCGGATCAGGTCGCCCCGGGCGACAGGCTGCGCGTGCGCACGGGCGCAGGCGATGTCGGGGCCAGCGTGACCGGAACGGACGGAAGGAGGAGCTGATGCTGCCGGAAAAACCGCTCCCTGCGAATTCGCCGCGCGTCTTTCTGCTGCTGGCCCTGGGCCTGCTGCTCGTGCTGGCCCTTGGGGCCAACGCCAGCGCCGAGGGCCCGGCGAAGTCCGAGGCTTCCAGGCAGTCTCAGCAGTCCAGGCGGGCCCAGCAGGCCCAACGGGCCCAACGGGATGAGCTGCTGTGCCCGGCCAGGGCCGTCATCGGCGAGCCGTTCCTGGTGCGCGTGCGCTTTGCCCAGCCCGTCAAGCGGGCCGAGCTGACCTTCATGGGGCGCAGCACGCCGCTGGCCCTGCGCAAAAGCGGCTCCGGCGCCGGCTCCGGCATGGAGGCCGTGGCCGTGCTGGGGGCCGATGTTCTGGACGGCCGCCCCGGCGCGCAGGAGGTGGCCGTGCGGGCCATCCCGGCAGACGAAGCGAGGGGGGGCAGGGCCAGGGTGCTCAAGGCCAGGGTGGAGCTGGTGCGCATCAAGCGCCCGGTGGAGCGCCTGACCCTGGACCCGGCCATGGTGACGCCGCCGGACGAGGAGCTGCCGCGCATCGCCCGCGAGCGCGCCCTGACCCGGCAGGCCCTGGCCCACGCCAGCGCCGAGCGCCTGTGGAGCCTGCCCTTCGCGCATCCCGTGCCGGGCGGGCTGTCCAGCGTGTACGGCATCGGCCGGGTGCTGAACGGCGAGCCCAAGGCCCCGCACCGGGGCCTGGACCTGGAGGCCGACACCGGGCAGCCCGTCACCGCCGCCGCCGAGGGCACGGTGATCCTCACCGGGGGCTTCTACTACGCGGGCAACTGCGTGTACCTGGACCACGGCCAGGGGCTGGTGAGCATGTATTTCCACCTCTCGGAGGTGCGTGTGGAGCAGGGGCAGCGCGTGGCGCGCGGGCAGCTCATCGGCCTTGCCGGCGACACCGGCCGCAGCACGCGCGCGCACCTGCACTTCGGCGTTTCGGCCCTGGGGCGGTTGGTGGACCCCGCGCCCCTCTTTCTGTATGATGCCCTCCCATGAGGGGAGGACACCCGCGGGGAGCTGGCGCCCTTGATAGGGCGAACATGGAGTGAGCATGGCCAAGGACAAGATGAGTTTCGAGCAGCGCCTGGAGCGCTTGAGGACCGTGGTGGACTCCCTGGAGCGGGGCGATCTTCCCCTGGAGAAGGCCCTGGCCCTGTACAAGGAGGGGCTCGGCCTCTCCGGCGAGCTGGGCCGCCAGCTGGAAACGGCGAAAAACGAGGTGCGTCTGGTGCAGGAAGGACTGCTGAAGGAATTTGCCGCCCTTGAGGGCGGCGCTGCCGACGAGGAGCCCGGACAATGAGCGCGGGCATGGACGTGAAGGCCGAGCTGAAGAAGCGCGCGGCCGAGGTGGAGGCCTACCTCGCCGACTGCCTGCGCGCCCGCGACATCCCCGAGCGGCTGCTGGCCAGCATGGAGTACAGCCTGCACGCGGGCGGCAAACGCCTGCGCCCGGCCCTGGTGCTCACCTTCGCCCGCATGTACGGGGCGCAAGGGTCGCGCATCATGCCCTTCGCGGCGGCCCTTGAGCTCATCCACACCTATTCCCTCATCCACGACGACCTGCCCGCCATGGACGACGACGACCTGCGCCGGGGCAAGCCCTCCAATCACAAGAAATTCGACGAGGCCACGGCCATCCTCGCGGGCGACGGCCTGCTCACCGAGGCCTTCTGCCTCATGTTCTCCTGCGCGGACGAGGGCAACGTGCCCGCGCCCAGGCTGGTGCGCGCGGCCCAGGCCGTGGCCACGGCCGCCGGGTCGGGCGGCATGGTGGGCGGCCAGGCGCTGGACATGGAATACACCGCGCGCAGCGACGTGAGCTTCGAGGAACTGCGCGCCATGCACGCCATGAAGACCGGCGCGCTCATCACGGCCGCCTGCGTGGCCGGAGCCCAGCTCGCCGGGGCGGAGCCGCCATACGTCCGCCGCGCGCGCGAGTACGGCATCAATGTGGGCGCGGCCTTCCAGATCGCCGACGACATCCTGGACGTGGTGGGCGACACCAAGACCCTCGGAAAACCCGTCGGCAGCGACGAGCGCCAGGGCAAGACCACCTATCCTTCGCTTCTGGGCCTGGACAAGAGCCGTGAACTGGCGAACGCCCGCGCCGACGCGGCCATCGCCGCACTGGACGGCATCGAGAACGGCGAGGCCGCCTTCCTGCGCGCCCTGGCCCGCTACATCGTGGAGCGCGTGAATTGACCGCAAAACCAGCCCCCCAGCCCATGATTCCGGCCGAGAGCGGCAAGGAGCTGCTGGCCCGAGTCTCTCGCCCGGCGGACGTGGCCGCCATGAACCCGGCCCAGCTGGCCGAGCTGGCCGGAGAGCTGCGCCGCGTCATCATCGAGCAGTGCTCCACCGGCGGCGGGCACCTTGCGCCGTCGCTGGGCGTGGTGGACCTCACCCTGGCGCTGTTCAAGGCCTACAACCTTGAGGAAGACCGCCTCATCTGGGACGTGGGGCACCAGGCCTACGCCCACAAGCTGCTCACCGGCCGGGCGGACCAGTTCCACACCCTGCGCAAGCTGGGCGGGGTGTCCGGCTTCCCCAAAATGAGCGAGAGCCCCTACGACCACTTCGGCGTGGGGCACGCCAGCACCAGCATCTCCGCCGCGCTGGGCATGGCCGTCGCGCGCGACCTGGAAGGCAGGAAGCACGAGGTGGTGGCCGTCATCGGCGACGGCTCCATGACCTCGGGCCTGGCCTACGAGGGCCTGAACCAGGCGGGCGGCATGGGCTCCAAGATGGTGGTGGTGCTGAACGACAACGAGATGTCCATCTCCAAGAACGTGGGCGCGCTGTCGAATTTCCTCTCGCGCAAGCTCTCGCGCCCCGCGCCCCAGCGCTTCAAGCGCGAGTTCGAGTCCTGGCTGTCGGGCATCCCCCGCATCGGCAAGGACCTGGCCATGTTCGCCCGCCGCAGCGAGGACTCGCTCAAGAGCTTCTTCACTCCGGGCATGCTGTTCGAGGCCTTCCGCTTCACCTACGTGGGCCCGGTGGACGGCCACGACATCGCGGCCCTGGTGGACGTCTTCGAGCAGACCAAGGGCATGGACCGGCCGGTGCTGGTGCACGTGCTGACCAAGAAAGGCAAGGGCTACGACCCTGCCGAAACCAATCCCACCTATTTCCACGGCGTGGGCAGCTTCGAGCCCGAGACCGGCCTTGCGCCGAAGAAGCTGGGCGGCGGGCCCAAGAGCTACACCGAGGTCTTCGGCGAGAGCCTGTGCCGCCTGGCCGACGCCGATCCGCGCATCGTGGCCATCACCGCGGCCATGCCCGAGGGCACGGGGACCGACTGCTTCCGCAAACGCCACCCGGAGCGCTTCGTGGACGTGGGCATCTGCGAGCCCCACGCCGTGACCTTCGCCGCGGGCCTGGCCACGCGCGGGCACATCCCGGCCGTGGCCATCTACTCCACCTTTTTGCAGCGCTCCTACGACCAGGTGGTGCACGACGTGTGCCTGCAGAACCTGGACGTGAAGTTTTTCCTGGACCGCGCGGGCCTTGTGGGCGAGGACGGCGCCACGCACCACGGCGTGTACGACATCGCCTACCTGCGGCACGTGCCGGGGCTCACCTTCATGGCGCCCAAGGACGAGGCCGAGCTGGCCCAGATGGTGGCCACGGCCTTCGCCACGCCGGGGCCGGTGGCCGTGCGCTATCCGCGCGGCGTGGGCCACGGGGCCGAGGTGCAGGAGAAGCCCGACCTCCTGCCCATCGGCCAGGGCGAGCTGCTGCGCGAGGGCGAGGACGCGGTGATCCTGGCCATCGGCTCCCGCGTGTACCCGGCGCTGGAATGCGCCCAGGAGCTGGAGCGCGAGCACGGCCTGTCCGTGGCGGTGTTCAACGCCCGGTTCATCAAGCCCCTGCCCGAGGCCCAGCTGCTTGAGCTGGCCGGGCAGTACCACCGCATCCTGACGGCCGAGGAAGGCTGCCTGTCCGGCGGCTTCGGCTCCGCAGTGCTGGAGTTCTACGCCGACAAGGGCGTGCTGCCGGGCCTCAAGCTCAAGCGCGTGGGCATCCCGGACCTGTTCATCGAGCATGGCGCGGCCAAGGAGCTGCGCGCCAAGGCCGGCGTGGACAAGGCGGGCATCAAGGCCGCCGTGCTGGCTTTGTGCGGCGTTATAGGTTAGGTGATCCTGCAGGCTGCCGACCCAAAGAGGTTTGTTGCTATCTGGAGGGCACGATGACTTTACCCATGCCGGAATCGATGAATTTGCTGGGACAACGGTCAGGATATAAAAGTCAGGAAGATAGGAAGACGGCCGAACTTGTTTTTGTTCTTGTTGAACCAATCGGAGGAGGGGCAAAGCAAGCAGCTCAGGCTTTGGCTGAAATTTTGGAGTCACCATCTTATCAATATGCGGTCAATCCTATCAAGATTAGTGAAATAATACAGGAGGAAGCAGAAAAACGTCCGCTGGATGAACCTGCGATGCATGGCGATCTGGCAGCAGTAGGTTTTGGATTATCTGAAGAGAGCAAAAGAATTAATAGACTCCAGCAGTGGGGGAACCAGCTGCGGAATATTAATGGCCCGGATTATCTTGCCAAGAAAACTATACAGAAAATATTTGAGTATCGACTTGAGAATGGTGGGTTTGTTGACCCACAGGCTGATAATCTTATTCCTCAGCCAATTCGAGTCGTGCACATTGTCCGATCGATTAAGAATAAAGCGGAGTATTCTCTTTTGAGGTCGGTTTATGGGCCGATGATGATTCTTGTTGCTGTCAGTGGTGACTATGAACAACAAGTGAAGAATTTTCATCAGCTAGCTGACGCAAGAGAAGAAAACTCAAGAATATTTAAAGAATATGAGGTTCTTGCAGCGATTGATCAAAAAGAAGGCCCTGATCATGGTCAACAGGTCCGTGATGTCTTTTACCGGGCTAATCTTTTCATAAACTCTAATGTTAGTACTTTAAAAGACGATATCTGTAAGTTTCTAAGTTTGTTGTTTTCGTCTCGCATAATTAGCCCGACGCGAGAAGAGCGAATGATGTTCGAGGCGTTTTCAGCAAGCGTTAGGTCTACATGTTTGTCTAGACAAGTCGGTGCAGCGATAGAAGATGTGTATGGAGACCTTGTTTCTGTCGGATGGAACGATGTTCCAGCATATGGTGGGGGTGTTGCTACAGACAATGTGCATGAGCATGTCTTGTGTAAGCATGCTCGACAGTGTCGAAGTAACAAGGAAAAAAATCTAATGCTCTCTGCGGCGTATGTAAAATTTCAATCTTCTGGTTTGCTAAAGCAAAAAGTGTCAAAAGAGAAATTTGAAGAATTATTGAAAGCTAGTATTACTAATGATTTAATAGAGTTTTCAAGAGCAATTCACGCTGAAATGGAGGCAATTCTGTCTGCTGCTCGAGGATGTAAGGCTGGGCTACGTGGTGGTACATTGTATGTTACAACGTACCCATGCGATAATTGTGTGAAACATATCCTCGCCGCCGGTATCAAGCGCGTTGTTTACATCGAGCCATACCCAAAGAGTCGTGCCAAGGCATTTTTTTCGGATTTTCTGGCTGATGACAATCAGCCGTCTGAAGCTGAAGGCCGGTTGCAAATGGCACAGTTTATCGGTATAGCTCCAGAATCATATGTCACGTTGTTCCGCCAGTGCGGTGAAAGAAAAGACAAAAATGGTTTTTTGCTTAACCGTAGCGTTTCGCCAATGCCCCGAACTGCGGCCTTTCTCGATGGCTATACTCATTATGAAGGGCTAATAGCGATGGAGGCGACGAATGAAGAAAAATAAGCAGTGTCCTTTGCCAATGGATTCAGCTTATAAGGGGAGCCCGGATGCACAGAGAGATGGTTGTTCCGGGAAATTAGTCAGCTTAAAGAATTATGCAATCTCCCAGAAGGACAAGCAGACGCACGAGATTGCAAAGAGATATGTTGAGTATTATAAGATATTTGGTTAGTACGCATCTCCGTTCCCCTAGAAATACCCCAGCGCCTTCAGCGCCTCCAACTGGCGCTCCTTGTCCTGGTCGCGCCCGGCGCGCTCGTCTTCGCCCTCGCCGCCCTTGCGCGTGCAGGGCATGCAGCCAAGGGAGCGGTAGCCCTCGTGGTACAGCTCGCAGTAGGGCAGGCATTCGCCCGTCACGTGCGCCCACACGTCCATCTCCGACCAGTCCAGGATGACGTTCACCTGCCAGTGCTCTGGGCAGTGCTCCGTGGCGGGCCTGAACTCGGCGTAGGGCCTTCCTGCGCGCGAGGGGTGTTCGTCGCGCCGCAGGCCGGTGATGAGCGCGAGCGTTCCCGTCTCGCGGATGGCGCGGCCCAGGGGCTCGATCTTGAGGTCGCGACAGCAGGAAAGCTTGTCTTGCGCCACGGGGTAGCCGGAGAGGTCCACGGCCGGCCGGGCCAGGGCGAGCTCCGCCCCCAGCTCCGCGCACACCTGATCGCGGAAGGCCGTCACCTGCGGGAACTTGAGGCCCGTGTCCACGCTGATGGCCCGGAGCCCGCGCCTGCCGCCCCGCGCCAGGGCCTCGTTCCACAGCCAGAGCGCGATGCCGGAGTCCTTGCCGCCGGTGTAGGCCACGGCCACGCGGGCGGGGTCCAGCCGGTGCAGCACGGCGTCCAGCAGCACGCGGCTGCGGGCGAGCTTGTCCGCCAGGGCGGCGTCGGGCGGCAGGGGCGGAAAGTGGACCAGGGCGTCCAGGGGGATGCGCAGGGGCATGGGGTTCCTCTCCGGCGTTGCGTGTGTCTTGCGGCGGCTGCGCCGGGGCGCTATGCTTGCGCATTCCGGCTTGGCAGGAGTCATGATGTTGAACAAAATCGCGGAGCTTGTCCATACCCAAGGACACTGTGTGCTGGCCACGTGCGGCGGGCAGCCGCCGGTCCCCCACGCCTCGCTCATGGCGTACGCGGCCGCGCCGGACTGCGCCGAGTTCTGGCTGGCCACCCCGCGCGCCACCCGCAAGTGGCGCAACCTGGACGCCAACCCCTCGGCCAGCCTGCTCATTGACGACAGGACAGCCGGCGCGGGCCGGGCAGACCTGGGCGGCCAGCGCGACGCCTCGCCCGGGTGCGCCCTCACCGTGTCCGTCCGCCTGCTGGCCTTCGACAGCGCGGCGGATGCCGCGGCGGCCAGGGCGGCCCTGCTGGCCCGGCACCCTGGCCTGGCCTCCTTTGTGGATGCGGAGGATGTGGTCCTGCTGCGCCTCAAAGTCCTCGACTTTCAACTTCTGACCGGACTTTCCGAGGTATTTTTCATCCAGGCGGAGAAAATGCTTGACGCTCGGCCGAGGAAGGCTTAATCCTGCCTTCCTCGCGTGGGCTCGTAGCTCAGTGGATAGAGCGCCGGACTACGAATCCGTAGGCCGCAGGTTCAAATCCTGCCGGGCCCACCACGCAAGCCCAGGCCGCCGTCGCAAGACGGCGGCCTTTTCGTTTGCGTCGCGAATTGCTGCGTGTTTTTTTTCTTTCGCATTGACGAATCAATATTTCCGGCGATAATAATCAAGGCGATTGTCCTCCCCCCGGACAAGGCGCGCGCATGGCGCGCAAACCCGCATCCAAGGCGGCTCAATGTCCAGAGCCAGGATTCTGTTGTGGATCGTCCTCGGAGCCCTCGTTTCGGCGGGGATGCTCTCCCTGTACATGCGCCGGGCCGATGACGGCTCCCTTGAGCGCATCCGCAAGAGCGGCGTCATCCGCATCGGCTACGCCGTGGAGGCTCCCTACGCCTTTCTCACGCCAAGCGGCGAGGTCACGGGCCAGTCGCCCCTGGTTGCCCGGGCCGTTGCCCTTCGCCTGGGGGTGAAGCACGTGCAGTGGCGGCTGTCGGAGTTCGCAGACCTCATCGGCGAGCTCAAGGCCGGGCGCATCGACGTCATCGCCGCGGGCATGTTCATCACCCCGGAGCGCGCCGCCCAGGTGGCCTTCTCCGAGCCCATCTTCCACGTGCGGCCCGCGCTTCTGGTGGCCAAGGGCAACCCCAAGCGCCTGCACGACTTCGCCGACGTGCTGGCCAATGAACGCGTGCGCATCGCCGTGCTCACCGGCGCGGTGGAGGCCGAAGCGCTGCTGCGCGCCGGATTGCCGGAGGGGCGCCTGGTCATGATCCCGGATGCCCAGACCGGCCGCGCGGCCGTGGAAACGGGCATGGCCGACGGCCTGGCCCTGTCCTCGCCCACCATCAACTGGATGGCCGTGAGCGACCAGCTGGGACGCGCGGAGATCGCCCGGCCCTTCGACGAAGCGGGCATCGCCCTGGACGGGCGCTCCGGCTACGGGGCCTTCGCCTTCCGCAAGGAAGACCGGGCGCTGCTGGCCGCCTGGAACGCGGAGTTGAACGCGCTCAAGGCCGGGCCCGCCTTTTTGGACATCATGGACGACTTCGGCTTCGGGCCGGAGGAACTGCCGGGAAGCGTCACAACCAGGGAGCTGCTCTCGCAATGAAGGATGCCGCTGTCGCCGGGCAGGCTCCCGGCCCTTTGGCCAGGCTGGCCATGCAGCGCCGCTGGGAGATCTGGGGAACCATCGCGCTCTCGCTTCTGGTGTGCGCGCTCATCGCCTGGATGCACTTGAGCCAGCAGGAGACCACGCGCCAGGCCCAGGCCCGGCTGGAAAACATGCGCCTGGCGCGCATCGAGCTGTCACAGGGCTTCCTGGCGGTTCTGCTCTCCGCGGAGCCTGGCGCGCCCTACCGGCGCGAGCAGGGCCTCGTGCTCATCCGCCAGGCGCTGGATTCCTTTGACGCCGCGGCCGCAACCGCCGTGGGAGGGGACACGGGCGCCTCGGAGCGCTTCCTGAAAAGCGTGTCCGTCTTCTCCGCCCGCCTGGCCGAGCTGGAGGCCGGGCGGCCCCGGCCGGAACAGGCCGCCGCCCTGCGCATCGCCTATCACGACCTGGAGCGCCAGGCCGAGCGCATGGACGAGCAGACGCGGGAATCGTTGGCCGGCCTGACGGAGCGCTTCGCCTGGCAGTTCGGCCTGGCGCTGGGTGTTTCCGCCCTGCTGCTGGCCGGGGTGAGCGCGCACGTGTACCTGGCGGGTCGCGCCCGGCAGCGGGCGGAGGAACAGCGCCACAGCATGGCCGAGCGCAACCGCATCACCCTGCGCAGCATCGGCGACGGGGTCATCGTCACCGACGAGACGGGCAGGGTGGAGCTGCTGAACCCCGTGGCCGAGGCCATGACCGGCTGGACCAGCGCCCAGGCCCACGGCCGGCCCCTGCGCGAGGTCTTCCGCATAGTGGCGGAGGAGACCCGCGCGTCCGTGGATGACCCCGTGGCCAGGGTGCTCAAACACGGCGTGCGCGTGGAGCTGGCCAGCGACACCCTGCTCATTGCCCGCGACGGACGCGAGCGGCCCATCGCCGACAGCGCCGCGCCCATCGCCGGCGAGGACGGCTCCGTGCGGGGCGCGGTGCTGGTCTTCCGCGACCAGTCGGAGGAGAAGTATTTCCGCAAGGCCCTGAAGGAAAGCGAGCTGCATTTCCGCGCCCTGGCCAACGGCGGGCAGGCCCTCATATGGACCAGCGGCACGGACAAGCTGTGCGACTACTTCAACGAGCCCTGGCTGCGCTTCACCGGGCGCAGGCTGGAGCAGGAGCTGGGCAACGGCTGGGCAGAGGGCGTGCACCCGGAGGACTTCGCCCGCTGCCTGGACATCTACGTGACCGCCTTTGACCGGCGCGAGAGTTTCAGCATGGAGTACCGCCTGCGGCACGCCAGCGGCGAGCACCGCTGGATAGTGGACCAGGGCACGCCGCGCTACGACTCCTCCGGCGTGTTCCTGGGCTACATCGGCCACTGCATGGACATCCACGAGATCAAGCAGGCCCAGGAAGACCTGCGCCAGGCCAAGAACGCGGCCGAGGCCGCCAACAAGACCAAGAACGAGTTTCTGGCCAACATGAGCCACGAGATCCGCACGCCGCTCAACGGCATCCAGGGCATGCTGCAACTGCTGGAAACCACGCCCATGGACGAGGAGCAGCTCCGGTTCCTGCGGGCCGCGGCGCAGTCCTCGCGGCGGCTGGCCAGGCTCCTGTCCGACATCCTCGACTTCTCGCGCATCGAGGCGGGCATGCTGGGCGTGCAACGGGCGGAGTTCGCCACCGCCTGCCTGCGCGAATCGGCCCTGGAGATCTTCTCCATCCCCGCGCGGGACAAGGGCGTGGCCCTTTCCTTCGACATCGCCCCGGACGTGCCCGCCAGGCTCATGGGAGACGAGGCCCGGATCAGCCAGATTCTCTTCAACCTCATCGGCAACGCGGTGAAGTTCACCCGCGCGGGCAGCGTGCGCGCCAGCCTGTTCCGCCTGCCGCACGGGGTCGGCGCGGGCGGTGACTGCCGCATCCTGTTCACCATCGAGGACACGGGCATCGGCATCGGCGACGAGCTGCTCGCCCATATCTTCGAGCCCTTCACCCAGGCCGAGGGCGCGTACACCCGGCGCTTCCAGGGCGCCGGGCTCGGCCTGGCCATCGTGCGGCGGCTGGTCGGCCTGCTGGGCGGTTCGCTCTGCGTGGACAACTCCGGGCCGGGAACGAGCATGGCCCTCTGGCTGCCTCTGGGCCTGCCGGAGCACTCCGGGCGCGCGCACGCGCCGCAGGCCGCGTCCCCTGCCGCGCAGCTGGCCAGCCTGCGCATTCTGCTGGTGGAGGACGAGGAGATAAGCCTGCTGGCCGGGGAGCAGATGCTCAAGCGCGACGGGCACCAGGTGACCACCGCGCGCGACGGGAGCCAGGCCCTGGACCGGCTGGCGGAGGCCGACTTCGACCTGGTGCTCATGGACGTGCAGATGCCCGTGCTGGACGGGGTGGAGGCCACCAAGGCCATCAGGGCCTCCAAGGAACTGGGGGCCAAGGCGCGGGTGCCCATTGTGGCCATGACGGCCTACGCCATGGTCGGGGACCGCGAGCGCCTGCTGGCGGCCGGCATGGACGGCTACGTCTCCAAGCCGGTGGACCTGGCCGAGCTGCGCCGGACCCTGGCACGGACCCGGCGGCCGGGGAGCTAGTCGCGCCAGCGCTCGCGGATGGCGATGATCTCGTCCTGGTTCTGGAAGAAGGCGTCCACCACGGCGGGGTCGAACTGCGTGCCGGACCCGCCGCGGATGAGCCCGCCGGCCTCCTCCGCGGTCATGGCCTTCTTGTAGGGGCGGTCGCTGCACAGGGCGTCGTACACGTCCACCACGGTGACGATGCGCGCCTCCAGGGGGATGTCCTCGCCGGAGAGGCCAAAGGGGTAGCCCTTGCCGTCCCAGCGCTCGTGGTGGCACAGGGCCAGAAGCCGCGCGAGCTTGAGCTGCTCGCTGCCGGCCATTTCGCGCATCAGGAGCGGGTCGGTGCAGAGGCGGTGGGCCTCGTCCTTGCTGTCCAGCGGGCCCAGTATCTCGCAGCCGTACACGCAGTGCCGGCGCATGATGTCCCATTCCTCCGGCGTGAGCTTGCCGGGTTTGAGCAGCACATCGTCGGGAATGCCGATCTTGCCCACGTCGTGCAGGGGCGCACATTCGCCCAGCAGGTCGGCTTCGTCGTCGCACATGCCCATGGCCTTGCCCAGCAGGCGGCTTATCTGCCCCACGCGGATGACGTGGCGGCCGGTCTCGTTGTCCTTGTATTCCGCCGCGCGGGAAAGCCGCTGCATCACCTGGCGGCGGGTCTCCTCCAGCTCGCTGGTGCGCTCGCGCACAAGGCGTTCAAGCCCCTCCTGGTACTGCCTGTTCTCGCGGATGAGCCGGGCGCGCTCGAAAACCTTGTTCAGGGTGTAGTCGAGGATGCTCAGGTTGTGCAGCGGCTTGGTGATGAAGTCCCAGGCGCCCATGCGCATGGCCGAGAGGGCGTCCTCCACGATGCCGACGCCGGAGAGCACCACGATGGGCAGCTCCGGGGCCTCGGCCACGGCGTGCTTGATGAAGGAGTAGCCGTCCATCACCGGCATGTTCAGGTCCACCACAACGGCCTGCACATGCTGGCGGTTGGCCAAAAGCAGGTCCAGCCCCTCCTGGCCGTTGCCGGCCTCGAGCGTCTCGAACTCCTGGTCCTCCAGGTGTGCGGTGAGCGAGCGCCGGAGGCCCGGCTCGTCGTCGATGATCAGGATGGTCATGGTCTCGCTCCGTTTGAGTTGAGGCGGTGGCGGATGCGTGCGAGCATCTGTTCCATGTCGCAGGGCTTGAAGAAGATGTCTGCCTCCTCAAGGCCGATGGCCTCAAGCTCGCGGTTCAGGGAGAAGTCCATGGAGCCCGTGTGCAGCACGAAGCGCCGGCACAGGCCGCGCTCATGCGCGCGCAGGATGAAGGCCTGGCCGTCCATGCCGGGCAGGCGCATGTCCACGATGCAGAGATCGGCCTGTTCGCGCTCCAGCTCCAGCAGGGCTTCCTCGGCCGACTCGCAGGAGCGCAGGCCGAACTCGTCGTCGTAATCCTCCAAAAAATCCAGCAGAAGCTGGCGGATGCGCTCCTCGTCGTCGATGATCATGATGCGGGCCGGAGCGCTCATGGCTGTTCTCCCAAGGCGCCGTCTATCGGCAGCTCGATGCTGAAGGTGGTGCCCGCACCGGGGTGCGAGGTGACGCTCATCCGGCCGCCGTGGCCCTTGGTGATGATGAAGTAGGACACGGACAGTCCAAGGCCGGTGCCAACGCCCGGCGGCTTGGTGGTGTAGAAGGGCTCGAACACGCGGCGCTGCACCTCGGGCGGCATGCCGGGGCCGTTGTCCTCGATGTCGATGCGCACGAAATCCCCGGTGTTTTGCACGCTGATGCCGATGCGCGGCTCGGCCTTGGGCGGGTCTGTGGCGGCCAGGGCCTGGGCGGAGTTGCGCAGAAGGTTCAGCAGCACCTGCTCGATTTCCGTCTCGGTGCAGTTCACCACGGGCAGGTCGTCGCCGTAGTTGCGCTCGATCTTGATGCGCTTGAAGTCGTAGCTCTTCTTCAGGTCATAGTCGCTGCCGGCCAGGGCCACGGCCTTGTCCACTATGGCCGGCAGGTCGCACACCTTGCGGCGCGATTCGCTGGAGCGGCTGAAGTCGAGCATGTGGCGGATGATGGCCGAGGCGCGCACCGCGGCGGACTGGATGTCCTCGATGAACACGTCGAGCTTTCTGGCCTGCATGTACTGCTTGAACAGCTCCATATCGAGCCCGAGGCCGGCGGCCACCTCGGCGTTCTTCTTGAAGTCGGGCCGGGTGCGCTGCACCAGGTTCTGGGCCGCCTGCAGCACTATGCCCAGGGGGTTGTTGATCTCGTGCGCGATGCCCGCGGCGATGCCGCCCACGGAGATCATCTTTTCGGTCTGGATCATCATCTCCTGCATCTTCTTCAGCTCGGTCACGTCGCGCACCAGTCCCAGGATGTAGCGCTTGGAGCCGATGGTGACGATGTGGCAGGAGATGGCGCACTGCAGAAGCTGCCCGTCCTTGCGGCGGCCCGCGAACTCGTAGTTCTCCACGTGGCCTTCCGCGCTCAGCAGCTCGTGCAGGGCTATGCGGACGGCGTCGCTGGCGTAGAAGGTCACTTCCTTGGTGTCGCGGCCCAGCAGCTCCATGTCCGAGTAGCCGGAGAGCTTCTGGAAGGCCTCGTTCACGTCGGCGAAGCGGTTGTCCTCCATGTCCACCAGGGCCATGGCCTCGGGCGAGTAGCGGAACAGGCGCGAGAAGCGCTCCTCCGACTGCTTGAGCTGCTCCTCGGCCTCAAGCCGCTCGGTGATGTCCTGGAACATGCCGAGCACGCCCACGGCCTGGCCGGAGTCGCCAAGAAGGGGCAGCTTGCTGGTTTCCAGCCAGTGCTGCCGTCCGTCCTCCAGCTCCAGGGGCTCGATGTACCGCAGCTTCGGCTTCAGGGTGCGCATCACCTCCTGGTCGTCCAGGCGATAGTGGGCGCTGGCTTCCTGCGGCATGGGCAGGTCGAAGTCGGACTTGCCGATGACCTCCTGGGGCGAGCGGAAGCCGATGGAGTTGGCGAAAGCCTCGTTGCAGCCGAGGAAGATGCAGTCGCGGTCCTTCCAGAAAATGCTCACCGGCACGGTGTTCAGGATGCTTTCAAGCAACTGCCGGTTCTCGTGCAGCTCGCGCTCGGCCCTGGTGCGCTCGGTCACGTCGCGGGCCACGGTCATGCGGTATCGGGCTTCGCCAATCTCCATGATCTGGCTGGAGAGCGACAGGGTCATCTCTGCGCCGTTGCTGTTGCGGCCCTGCACCTCCACGTTCAGGGCGTGGCCGTCGTGCTTCACCCGCTCGCTGATCTCCTGCAACTGGTCGGGGTCGGTGTAGAACCCAAGCTCGGCCATGGTTTTGCCGAGGACCTCTTCGCGGTCCACGCCGTGGACCTCGGTGAAGGTGTCGTTCACGTCCACAATGACGCCCGTTTCCAGGTCAGAAAGGACGATGCTGTCGGGCGAGAGGCGGAACAGGCTGGAGAAGCGCTCCTCGGACTGGTGCAGCAGCTCCAGGGCGCGCATGCGCTCGGTGATGTCCTCCAGGGTGGCCACCACGCCGTGGGCCTCGCGCCCCTCCACCACAAGGGGGGTGGCGCTCAGGTACAGGGCCTTGCGCTCGCCGCCGGGGTGGGAATACCAGGTCAGCAGCCCGACGATGGACGTGAGCTGGGCCAGCACCCTGGCGATGGGGGATGCGTCCCCTTGAAGCAGCCCGCCCTCGGAGTCCTCCAGGGGGATGAACTGCGGCAGGGGCGAGTCGTGGTCGAGCCCCAGGATGCTGCGGGCCTGCCTGTTCATGTACTGGGGCCGGCCGGAAAGCCCGAAGGTGACCACGCCCACCGGGGAAAGCTCCACCAGTGCGCGGTGGTCGGCCTCGGAGCTGCGCAGGCTGGCCATGACGCGGCGCAGGGCGCCCAGGGCCAGCGCCACCAGCGCCAGCGTCACCAGGGCGATGGTGCCGCTGACGGTGGCCAGGTGCGTGGCCGGGGCCAGCACCTCGTCCTCGTCGGCCTCCAGCACCAGCACCCAGCCGGTCGTCTCGTTTGTGCGCGTAAAGCAGATGTGGCGCTTGCCGGCCCGCTGGAAGCGGTGCGGCGTGTCGGACTTGGCCTGCGCAAGCAGCTCCGGCACGTGGGCCCCCGTGCCGAAGGCCCCCGGCGGCGCCCAGGGAGGCAGCCCCAGCAGCGCTCCGTCGCTGTTCAGGAAGTAGGCCCCGCCGCTCTTGCCGATGCGCGAGTCGTTCAGCATGTAGCGGGCGAACTGCTCGGTGTGGATGATGCCCACCACCACGCCCAGGACGGTTCCTTCCGGAGAGCGGATGGGGGTGGAGACCACCAGGATGGGCCTGCCCGTGACGCGGGAGGCGTTGATTGTGGACAGTGTCGGGTGGCCGTCGCGCGCGCGGAGGAAGTAGTCCCGGTCGGAAAGGTCTATGCTCCCCGGCAGGGTCGGGTCACTGGCGAGCACCAGGCGTCCTTGCATGTCCATGAGGTACACCCGCTCAAAGGCCCCGCCGCGCACGTAGCTCTCCATCTTGCGCTGGCCGGCCACCCGCGCGGAGCGGCCGATGTAGGTGTCCTCCAGGGCAAGCCGCAGCACGTCCTCCTGGGCCACAAGGTTCACCTGCATGCCCATGTCCCGCGCCTGGGACGAGATCTCGCGGTCAAGAAAGTTCAAGGCCTGGGCAATCTGTCCGTTGACCAGATTTTCCACCGTGCCCCTGGTGTAGTAGTAGACCACCAGCGTGGTGACGAGCACGCCCAGGGCCACAGTGGTCATAACCGGGGCCAGGTAGCGGTCCAGCCGGAGGCGCCGGGAGAAGGAGCCGTCGGCCCAGGTCACTTGATCACCACGCCGGCGGCGTTGATGATTTCGTAGGGAATCTGCTGGCCGAGACGTTCGGCCGTCTTGAGGTTCACGAATATGGCGCCCTTGAGGTGCGGCTGCGCCAGGCAGGCCTGGGCGGCGGCGTCCGCATCTTGCGCAGCGCCCGCACGCGGCAGGCACGCAAGAACGAGGACGGCACAAATCAGGGCCTGGAGCCGGTGCATACATGCTCCCGCTGGTTCAATCTGTTGCGTGCGACTGGCGGGGGGGGAACCTACAGAACTGCTTAGCCAAACGGCGGGCATCTGTCCAGCATCGCGGCATTCTTTGCCGCGGCTACTTCACGAGCACACCGGCGGCTTCGATGATCTCGTAGGGAATGGAGAGGCGCAGGCGTTCGGCGGTTCTGAGGTTCAGGTACACCGTGCCGCGCTGGTTTACGCGCACGGGCTGCTGGCTGGCGGGAACCCTGCGCTCCAGGAACAACCGCGTCATGCTGCCGGCCAGGAAGCCCTGCTCGTGGCCGGACTCCAGCACGCCGCAGAGGATTCCGTGCTGGGTGACGTAGTCGGTGAAGCCCACCGTGGGCAGGCGGTTGTTGGCGTTGGTCCAGGCCATCACCGTTTCCATCGGCACGGTGGCCCCGGTCCTCTCGTCTCGCAGGGAGTGGTAGAGCACCAGGGCCAGGGCGTCGGCGCTGGCCTGGGCCCTGCGCACCTTGCTCTGCCACTGCTGGAAGGTGCCCGTCGTGCCAAGGGGGCCGAGGGCCAGGGCGTACGGGCCGGAATGGGCCAGATCCTCGCGCACATCCGCCAGGATGAAGGCGCTGGTCTCGGAATCGTCGGTAAGGAGCACGGCGCGCCGGGCCTTGGGCGCTATCCTCTGGAGCAGGTCGAAGCTCTGGCGGAAGTGCCAGCGCTCCCGCACGCCGGAGACGTTGGACGCGGGATATCCGTACAGGGACAGGGGCGCGTTGACCCCGCAGAAGAACACCTGCGGGGCTGCGCGGCCCTTCAGGTACGGAACCACCAAATACTGCTGGGCGGCGTCGTCGGAGGCGATGACCGCCTGGGGCCTGCTCGCTTCGATGTATTCCGCCAGGGCCTTGGCCTTGGCCTTCAGGCTCTCCGGATCCTGGTCGCGCTTGGCGTCCAGGTACAGGTGCTCCAGCGTCACGCGGGCGCCGCGCAGGGCCTCCTGCACGCCCTGGCCCACCGTCCTGGACCAGGCGTGGTCCGGGCTGTAGCTGTGCACCATCAGCACCAGCTGCGGGGCGTCGGGGTTTTCCGCTCCTGGCCCGGCAGCCAGGGCCGCGCCCGGCCCGCCGCCGGCAAGGGCGGCGTGGGCGGCAAAGGCGGCCAGAACGGCGAAGGCGATGAGGCGGAAGGGGCCCATGGGTGTTCTCCGCGGGGTGCAGCGCTACGGTGGCGATCCCCGTGGAGGGGACCGGTTCTTATACGTATAACACTTGTTTGCGAAGCATGTCCAGGCATATCGAGGCTTCCGGGAGGGGGGCGTTCTCCCCACGCGTGAGCGCGCGCCGGGGCGGGCGGACTGGCCGAGGCCCCTAGTGCGCTAACGGAAGCCGCACCAGGAGGGTGGTCTCCCCTGGCGTGGAGGAGTCGAGGAGCACGTCTCCGCCGTGGGCCCTGGCCACCATGCGCGCGGAGTAGGTGCCCAGGCCGGTGCCCGTGGCCTTGCCGCTGGTGGCGTACTTCTCGAAGAAACGCTCGCGCATTTCCGAGGGCACGGCGCCGGCGTTGACGACGCGCACCTCGGCCATGGCCCCGCCGCTTGCGCCCAGGCGCACGGTTGCGTCCTGGGGCGAGGCTTCCACCGCGTTCTTGACGAGGTTGCCCAGCATGGACAGGCAGAGCAGCTCGTCGCCGCGCACGGGCATGGCCTGCTCCGGCAGGGCGGTCTCGATGCGCACGCCGTACGCGTTCCCCAGCGCGGAAGCCTGGCGCGCGCACTGGCTGACGACGCTGCGCAGGTCGAAGGAGCCTTGCGGCAGTTCGTACGCGCCCGTCTCCATCTTGAACAGGTCAAGGGACAGGTTGACCATGCCCAGCATGCGGGTGCCCGCGTCGCGGATGAGGGTGATGTATTCGCGCTGCTGGTCCGTGAGGTTGTCGTCCATGAGCAGCAGCTCCGGCAGGGCGGTGAAGGCCGAGAGCGGGGTCTTCAGGTCGTGCCGGGCGATGCGCTCCACGTCGTCGCGGAAGTGCTCCATCTTCACCCGCTGGCTGATGTCCACCGCGGTGAAGAGGATGGCCGCGGCCTCCACCGGGGCCCAGTGCAGCACCCAGTGCCTGCCGTGGGCGGCCACCTGCCGGGAGCTGCCGGCGGCCATGAGCTCCGCCCCGCCCTGGCGCAGCTCGGCCAGCAGATTCTCCGGAATGAGCGGTCCGGCGCAGGGCGTTCCCGGCCTGTAGCCCAGGGCCTGGGCCAGCTGGTTGCTCGCGGCGATGCGCTCCGTCTCCAGCTCGGCCAGCACCGAGGGCGAGGGGGCGGCGTCGAGCATGAGCTCGTTGAGCCGCCGCTGGCGGGAAAGCTCCCGCCGCAGGTGCAGGGCCTGGGCCGCGCGGGCCAGGGTCTCCTTGAGGATCTTCGGGTCCAGGGGCTTGGTGATGTAGCCCGAAATGCCCAGGGCCACGGCCCGGCGCAGGATGGCCGCGTCGTCGAAGGAGGTGAGCAGTACCAGGGGAACGTCGGGGTTCATGGCGCGCAGCGCCTTGGCCAGCTCAAGGCCGTCCATGCCCGGCATGCTCACGTCGGTTATGACCACGTCGGGCTGGTTGAGGGCGTAGGAGAAGAGCCCCTCCTGCCCGCCCGGCGCCATGTGCAGCGCGCGCAGCCCGCCTTCCAGCATTCCCTGGAGCTGCATGCGGATCAGCTCGTCGTCGTCCACCACGAGGACGCTGAGTTCGCGCAGCATGGCCAGCAGCTGGCGCGCATTGGCGGTCAGCATGGCCGCGGCCTATCCGGGCACGCCCCGGAACAGGGCGTCGGTCCATTGCACGCTTTGGGAATAGGCCTGGGCCACTGCCAGCGGGGAAAGCCCCAGCGCTGCGATGATGGTCTGCACCGTCGGCCAGTCGGCCCGCTCGAAGGCCTCGGCCAGGGCCAGCCACTGCGCGGCCGGGTGGGCGGGATCCGCCAGGCCACGGGCCACCTCGTCCGGCAGGCGCAGACTTTCCAGGATGGTCGGCATGGACAGGTCGAGCAGGGCGGGCAGCAGCGAGAACATGCCCACCAGGGAGAGGCTTTCCGGCCGGGGCCGGCTGCCGCCTTCCAGGCTGCGGGCGGCCTGCTCCAGGAAGCGGCCGCGCAGGGCCGCCGCGCGCGGCAGCTCCGAGCTCTTGCCCGGCGGGGTGAGGTCCGTGAGGATGACGAGGCGTATCCAGGTGCGCAGGGGCTGCCAGCCCAGCAGGGCCAGGGCCTGCTGCACCGACTCCACCGGATGCGGGAAGCTGAAGAAGGCCGAGTTGAGCAGGCTGAAGAGCTTGTGGCTCAGGGCCACGTCGGCGCGGATGGTCTCGGCCAGGGACTTGAGGTCCGGGTCCTCCTGCTCGATGGCCTGCATGAGCTTGAACCGCGAGAACTGGCTTGAGGACAGCTTCCGGGTGGCGACGATTTGCGGCTCCTGGAAGTAGTGCCCCTGGAAAAGCTGGAAGCCCAGGGTCAGCGCGGTCTGGTGCACGGCGCCGGTCTCGATGCGCATGAGGCCCGGAACCGCCCCGTGCGCGCGGCAGGCCGCAACGAGCTCGGCCAGCCTGTCCGCGCCGCACTCCAGGGCGTCCACCCAGAGCACGTCGGCCAGGGCGTGCAGCGCGGCGGCCTTGGGGTCCGCCTGGAAGCGGCTCACCGCGATGGTGTAGCCGCGCTCCTTGAGCCGGCGCAGGGCCTCCATGGCCGAGGGGTCGGCGGCCATGTCCTCGGGCACCTCCACCACCAGCGTCTCCCTTGGGAAGAGCAGGGGCAGCTCGTAGACCAGGGCCTGGGCGGCGAACTTGACGATGCGCCGCTGGCCGGCGGCCTCGCCCATGACGGTGGCGAGAACGCTGGTGGTCGCCACCTCGCGGCGTCCGTCGGCCGTCAGGGAGGCCAGGCCGTCGCGGAAGTAGATGCTGTAGGCCCACACGCCGCCCTTGGCGTCGAACACCGGCTGGCGCGCGTAGAAGCCCAGGGAGTACTCCGAGGCTGCGGAAAGGGGTGGAGTCGTCATGCGTTGGTCCGTTTCCTGCCGCCATTGCGCAGGGCGTTGTGCAAATACTGCGTAGTCTGGCTACAGGAACGTGCGGGGATTGTCCAGAATGCCGCCCCTATACCTTGAATTCGCCCCCGGCGTAGATGACCGTGCTGCCGCCGCCCTTGAGCCGCGCGGTGACGGTCTTCTCCTCGGTGTTCACCAGGTCCCAGTGCAGGGCGGAGTCGTTGAAACCCAGGGCCTCCTTCCTGGCCGCGTCCAGGGTGGACTGGTCCCCGGCGTAGGTGTCGGAGTAGCTGGCCCCAACGGCCACGTGGCAGTTGCCCTGCGCGCCGCCGTAGTTCTCGTCGTACAGCGTGCTGGCCATGAAGGCGCCGATGCGCGAGTGGCGGCGGTCGGTGAGGGAAAATTCGCCCAGCTGCGCGGCGCCGGCGTCCATGGCCAGCTGCTTCTTCACGAACTCCTCGCCCTCGCTGGCCGTCGCCTCCACGGCGCGGCCCTCCTTGAACACCAGGCGCACGCCCTCCACCCGGTTGCCGGAGCGGTAGGACGGCTGGTCGGCGTAGTACACGCCCTCGGTGCCGCGCCAGTCGGGCGAGAGGAAGACCTCGAAGCTCGGGATGTTGTGCCCGGAGACGCCCAGCCAGCGGCGCTCCGCCCCTGGGGTCACGGTGAGGTCGCAGCCGGCGCTCTCGATGCGCAGCGACTCGATCTCCAGGGCGCCCAGGGCCTTTTTCACGCGGGTCACCTCGGCGTGGACCTGGCGCCATTTGGCCACCGGGTCGTCCTCGTCCAGGAAGCAGGCCTGCCTGATCTGCGCGGCGTACTCCTCAAGGCTGAGCCCGGCGCAGCGGGCCTGCTCCTGCGTGGGGTAGGCGCACAGCGTCCAGCCGAAGTCTCCGGTCTGCTCGCGGCTTTCCATTATCTCGCGCAGGAATTTCCTCGCCACGGCGGCCATGCCGATCTTGGCCGGGTCGCAGCCGGCCAGGTGGGTGAGGGAGGCGGGCGCGATGAGCGAGATGAGGCCAGAGAGGTTCTGCATCAGCTCGCGGTCGCCGGGGGCGATGGCCTTGATCTGGGAATCGGAGCCCTTGCCGTAGAAGGAAACCTCCATGCCCGGGGTGAGGTTCTGCCGGGGCACGGGCACCATGCCCTCGGAAACGAGCAGGTCGTACACGGCCTCGGCCAGGGGGGTGGCCTCCTGGTCGAAGCGCAGGAGGATGAAGTCGCCCGGCTTGTACGGGCTGGTGCGGGCGGTGGTGAGCCCCCACCACAGGGTGCGGGCGTATTTTTCCAGTTCGGCGCTGCTGAACATAGGGTGTTCCTTGGGGAGGATTTCCGGCCGGGGCTGTCGGCGCGCCCGGCGGATGGGGGAAGCATAGCCCACGCGTCCGCGAAGCTCAACACGCCCCCGGCGGCGCGGCACCCTTGAGAATTACCGCCATGGCTTGACACGGAAGCCGACCTGGATATATCAGCAAGCCCGGAGCCAGCGCGCCCGCGGCCTGGCTGCCGGGCAGAGTGAAACGGCGCTTGGCCCACCGGGAAACGCCCAACCGCGTAAGGATGGGGCGCCACCGGACGGGGCTGACGATATTCCTATCTTATACACACTTGGAGGGTACAATGGGCTACAAGGTTACTGTCGACAACGACAAATGCATCGGCGACGGCGAGTGCGTGGACGTTTGCCCGGTCGAGGTCTATGAGCTGCAGGACGGCAAGGCCGTTGCGGTGAACATGGAAGAGTGCCTCGGCTGCGAGTCCTGCGTGGAAGTCTGCGAGCAGGACGCCATCGTCATCGAGGAAGAATAGCGCCATCATCCCCGGTGGATTGCGCGGGCGGGAAACCCTCGCGCAATCCCCGGCGGATACGCATATCCGCCGCTTGCGGCGGGAGGGGCCGGGGGAATCCCGGCTTTTTCGTATCATGGCCCCTTTACGAACCCTGTCCGGGAACCCATATACTTCATCACCGCATCAGCGAGACGTTTGCGAGGAGTCCGCATGGCCCTTGATTTTTCCGAATTCTTCAAGCGCTACGAGGCCATCATCGGCGAGGCCGACCAGGTCTTCGAGACCGTGAAGGGCAAGTTCGCCGAGAACGTGCGCTGCGAAAAAGGCTGCTGCGACTGCTGCCACGCCCTGTTCGACCTGACCCTGGTGGAGGCGCTGTACGTGAACCAGCACTACCGCGAGCGCTTCTCCGGCATGGCCAAGACCCGCGTGTTGGAGCGCGCCGACGAGGCCGACCGCATCGTGCACAAGCTCAAGCGCGACGCCTTCAAGGCCGTGCGCGAGGGCAAGAACGCCCAGGAGCTCCTGGCCGAGATGGCCAAGGTGCGCGTGCGCTGCCCCCTGCTGGACGACACGGGCGCCTGCGAGATGTACGACAAGCGGCCCGTCACCTGCCGCATCTACGGCGTGCCCACGGCCATCGGCGGGCAGGCCCACACCTGCGGCAAGTCCGGCTTCGAGCAGGGCAAGCCGTATCCCACGGTGTACCTGGACCGCATCCAGGACAAGCTCTACGCGCTCTCGCACGAATTGGCCAAGAGCCTGGCCACGCGCTTCAGCGGCCTGGGGGAGGTGCTCGTGCCCCTGTCCAGCGCCCTGATGACCGAGTACGACGAGGAATATCTGGGCATCATGACGGAGAAGGAGGCCAGGGAGCAGGCCGAGAAGGCCGCCGCCGCCAAGGCCGTGCGCGAGGCCGTGCGCGAGGCCGCGCCCGCCGCCGCCCCCGTTCCGGACAAGGCCGCCCGCCCCCGCGCCCAGATGGCCCCCAAGAAGCCCGTGGGCAAGGGCCTTGCCGCCTGCGCCGGCTGCGCGCCGGAGACCAAGAAGGGCGGCTGCGCGGGCTGCTCGCCCCAGGGCTTTACCATCGGCCAGGCACCGGCCAGGCCCGCGGCGAAAAAAACCGCCGCCAAGCCCGTGGCCAAGAAGCCTGCCGCCAAGCCTGCCGCCAAGGCCGCGCCCAAAAAGGCCAAGGGGTAGACGCCATGCAGCCCATGTACACCCCGGAGCAGGTGGAGGAGCAGAAGCGCGCCATGTACGAGGGGCTCTCGCCCCGCCGCCGCCGCTTCGTGGACCGCATCGGCTACGAGAACTGGGACCCCTACCAGGCCCCCTTCGATCCCATCGACATCCGCACCGACGCCATGGGCATGACCACCCACGACCTCTTGAACCGCTACTTCAAGAGCCTGCCCGAGGTGCCGGACTCGGACTACATGCAGACCCTGTCCGAGTTCATGGTGCTGCTCGTCATGAACATCGAGAAGGTGCGGCCCATCCTTGAATTCAGCGACTGGTACAACGCCCAGCTCAAGGAGCGCGGCATCAGCATCAAACCCAAGACCGCCAGCGCGGACAAGACCCCGGAGTAATCGTCCATGAGCGAACCGCTGTTCAACAACGTCGACGAGTACATCGCCCACCTGAAGGACAAGCTGCGCCAGGCCCCGGAGTGCGGCAACTCCTATTACAACCTGGGCGTGGCCTATCTTTCCAAGCGCGAGTTCCTGGACGCCGAGCGCGCCTTCCGCGAGGCCGTGGCCAACTCGCCCAAGCTGGCCGAGGCCTACGTGCAGCTGGGCGGCATCTGCCTGGAGCGCGGCGACATGGAAGGCTGCCTGAACTTCAACCGCCAGGCCACCCAGGTGCGGCCCTTCTTCGCCGTGCCCTGGGGCAACATCGGCTTCGTGCTTCTGCAGCTGGGCGACTCGGACAAGGCCATTCCGGCCCTGCAGAAGGCCATCAAGTACGACCCCAATTTCGTGCAGGCCCTGGCCACCCTGGGCAGCGCCTTCTTCTCCCGCGGGGAGATCGACGACGCCCTGCCGCTTCTGAAGAAGGCCGTGGAGCTGCAGCCCATGTTCGGCCCGGCCTGGAACAACCTGGCCCTGGTCCACGCGGAGCTGGGCCAGTGGGCCGAGGCCGCCGCCTGCGTGAAGAAGGCCCAGGAGACCGGCTACGACGTGCCCCAGGCCTTCCTGGACGAGATCGCCCAGAACCTGAAGTAGGTTAGGGGAGGGCGCATGGCCCACTTCCGCGACCTCAAGCGCTCGGTGCGCGAAATGCTGCTCGGCCCGGACTGGCGCGAACGCCTGTCCGGGCTGGACGCGGTGCCCGCGCGGCGGCTCCCCGGCCCGCTGTTTTCACTCCTGCTGGACAAGGACGAGCTGGTGCGCTGGCGCGCGGTGGAGGCCTTCGGCCGCACCGTGGCCCGCATGGCCGAAAGCCGGGAGCCCGGCGAGGGCCCCGGCGCTGGAATGGAGGCCGCCCGCGTCGTCCTGCGCCAGTGCCTGTGGCGCATGAACGAGGAGTCCGGCGGGCTTGGCTGGGGCGTGCCCGAGGCCCTGGGCGAGACCCTGGCCCGGCACGAGCGTCTGGCCAAGGAATTCCACCGCATGCTGGCCTCCTACGTGCGCGAGGAAGTGCGCGGCGAGGGCAACTACCTGGAGCACGTGCCCATGCGGCGCGGCGTGTTCTGGGGCCTGGGCCGCCTGGCCCAGAGCTTCCCGCAGCTGCTTGCGGCCGAGATCGGCACCCTGCTGGCCGGACTTGCCGACGAGGACGGGGCCAACCGCGGCCTTGCCGCCTGGGCGCTGGGGCTGTGCTGCCCGGCCGAGAGGGCGCAGGAGGCGCGCGCGCGGCTGGCCACCCTGGTGGACGAGCCGGCCGAGGTGGCGCTCTTCCTGGACGGGGAGCTTCTGCGGACCACGGCCGGGGCCCTGGCCCGGCAGGCCCTTGCCAGGCTCGCGTAGCGGGAAAGGAAGAATCCCGGCAATCTTTAGTTGACAAGCAAAATGGCTTTGGGTAAACGAACCTTCCCTTGAGCAATTTAGGCGCGTAGCTCAGTTGGTTAGAGCACTTGCTCGACACGCAAGGGGTCAGGAGTTCAAGTCTCCTCGTGCCTACCATATTCTGCGAAAAGGGAGGCCTGTGCCTCCCTTTTCCTTTTTCATCTTCCACAGGCCGCTGCGCTTCCGGGAGCGCCGGGCCGAACAAGGAGCATCGCCGTGGAACTCTCCGTGGCCGGTCAGCCGATTTCCGTGGAAGCGGGCGCAAGCTTCGCCGACGCCTTCAAACAGGCCCTGTCCAAAAAACAGTTCAAAGAGCTGGTTGTGGCCCGCTGCGGCGAGTCCCTGCTGGACCTCTCCACCCCCATTCCGGCCGGGTGCTCCAGCATCGAGCCCGTGTACGCGGACTCTCCCGAAGGCCTGGACGTCATCCGCCACTCCACCGCCCACCTCATGGCCGAGGCGGTGAAGAAGCTGTTCCCCAGCGCCAAGGTCACCATCGGCCCGGCCGTGGACAACGGCTTCTACTACGATTTCGACTACGAGCGCCCCTTCACGCCTGAGGACCTCGAAGCCATCGAAGGGGAGATGCTGAAGCTCGTGGGCGCGGACAAGGCCTTTGCCCGGACCGAGCTTTCAAGCGCCGAGGCGCGGGCAAAGTTCGCGGCCGAGGGCGAGACCTACAAGGTGGAGCTCATCGACGACCTGGGCGTGGAGAGCGTGTCCACCTACACCCAGGGCGGCTTCACCGATTTGTGCCGCGGCCCCCACGTGCCGCGCACCGGCCTCCTGAAGGCCTTCAAGCTCACCAGCGTGGCCGGCGCCTACTGGCGCGGCGACGAGAAGAACCCCATGCTCCAGCGCATCTACGGCACCGCCTGGGCGACCCCGAAAGACCTCAAGGTCTACCTGGAGCGCATCGAGGAAGCCAAGAAGCGCGACCACCGCAAGCTCGGCGTGGCGCTCGACCTGTTCAGCTTCCACGAGGACGTGGGCGGCGGCATGGTGCTGTGGCACCCCAAGGGCGCCCTCACCCGCGCCATCCTTGAGGACTTCGAGCGCAAGGAGCATTTGAAGCGCGGCTACCAGTTCGTGCAGGGCCCGCTCATCCTCCGCAGGGAACTGTGGGAGAAGAGCGGCCACTACGACAACTACCGCGAGAACATGTACTTCACCGAGATCGACGAGCAGGCCTACGGCATCAAGCCCATGAACTGCCTGTCGCACATGCTCATCTTCAAGAGCCGCCTGCGCAGCTACCGCGACATGCCCCAGCGCTATTTCGAGCACGGCGTGGTGCACCGCCACGAGAAGAGCGGCGTGCTGCACGGGCTCTTGCGCGTGCGCTCCTTCACCCAGGACGACGCCCACATCCTGTGCCGCCCGGACCAGCTGCGCGAGGAGATCATCGGCGTGGTGAAGTTCGTGCGCGACGTCATGGACATCTTCGGCTTCAACTTCGAGGCCGAGATCAGCACCCGGCCGGAGAAGAGCATCGGCTCCGACGAGGACTGGGAGCGCGCCACCGGGGCCCTTACCGACGCCCTGGAACACATGGACATGCCCTACGCCATCAACGAGGGCGACGGCGCCTTCTACGGCCCCAAGATCGACATCAAGATCAAGGACGCGCTGGACCGCAGCTGGCAGTGCGCCACGGTGCAGTGCGACTTCACCCTGCCCGAGCGCTTCGACCTGTCCTACATCGGCGAGGACGGGAACAAGCACCGCCCGGTGATGCTGCACCGCGTGATCCTGGGCTCCATCGAGCGTTTCATGGGCGTGCTCATCGAGCACTTCGCCGGGGCCTTCCCGGTGTGGCTTGCGCCCGTGCAGGCGCGCGTGCTCACGGTGACGGACGCGCACAACGCCCACGCGGAAAAAGTCTTGCGGTTTTTGCAGGAACAGGGCATACGCGCCGAAGCGGATCTGCGGAACGAGAAGCTCGGGTACAAGGTGCGCGAGGCTCAGCTTGAGCGGATTCCCTACATGCTCATAGTCGGAGACAAGGAAGTGGAAGCCGACGGCGTCAACGTGCGTGTGCGCGGCGGCGCCGATGTCGGGTTTGTGGCGCTTCCCGAGGCCGCAAAGTTGATTATTGATGCGGCCCAAGAACCTTTCAAGCGCGGAGGGATGAGCTATAGCTTTTCCTAGGAGGCAGGACCAGCGTCCCCAGGACGACGGAGTCCGCCGAAACGAGCGAATTCGGATTCCCCAGGTGCGCGTCGTCGACGACGAAGGCACGCAGCTGGGCATCATGGCGACGTCCGAGGCCCTGGCGATGGCGCAGAACAAGGGGCTCGACCTGGTCGAGGTGTCCCCGAACGCCGATCCGCCGGTCTGCCGCATCATGGACTATGGCAAGTTCAAGTACGAGCAGCAGAAGCGCCAGCAGGAAGCCAAGAAGAAGCAGACCGTCATCCAGATCAAGGAAGTCAAGTTCCGGCCCAAGACCGACGAGCATGACTACCAGACGAAGCTGAAGCACATCCGCCGCTTCCTGGAAGACGGAGACCGCTGCAAGGTGGCGGTGTTCTTCCGCGGACGCGAGATTGTGCACAAGGACCGCGGCCAGACCATGCTTGATCGCGTGGTGGTCGACACGGCCGACATCGCCAAGGTGGAGTCCCCGGCCCTGGCCGAAGGCCGCACCCTGGTCATGATGCTGACCCCGGTCAAGAAATAACGGCAGCCCTCGCCGGGGCGCAAAACTCCGGCGATGAGCATACAGGAGGTTCCCATGCCCAAGATGAAGACCAACCGCAGCGCCGCCAAGCGCTTTGTGAGCAACGGTTCCGGCAAGTTCAAGCGTCGCCGCCAGAATCTGCGCCACATCCTGACCAAGAAGAGCGCCAAGCGTAAGCGCCGCCTGGGTCAGGGCGCCATGGTGGATGACGCCAACCTGGGCGCCGTGAAGCGCCTGCTGCCCTACGGCTAACCTTTAACGCCACGATCGTGCCTGTCGGCGCAAGCTGACCGTGCCTAAACGTATCGGAGGAATGGATCATGAGAGTTAAGCGTGGAGTTGCCGCTCACCGTCGGCACAAGAAGTACCTGAAAATGGCCAAGGGCTACATCGGCGCGGGCTCCCGCCTGTACCGCACCGCCCGCGAGCGTGTTGAGCGCGCCCTGTGTTTCGCCTTCCGCGACCGCAAGCAGAAGAAGCGCGACTTCCGTCGCCTGTGGATCGTGCGCATCAACGCCGGCGCCCGCATGAACGGCCTTTCCTATAGCAAGCTCATGGGCGGTCTGACCAAGGCCGGCATCGAGGTCAACCGCAAGATGCTGGCGGATCTGGCTGTGCGCGAGCCTGCCGTGTTCGCGCAGATCTGCCAGGCGGCCAAGGCATAAGCACGTGAACGAGATGCTCAAGTCCTTCCTGGAAGGACTCGATGGCCTGACCCTGGAGTGTGAAGCACGCCGGGGTCAGGCTTGCAGTTTGAAGGACCTGGAGGCGCTGCGCGTCGAGTTTCTGGGCCGCAAGGGCAAGCTTGCCGCGGGCATGGGCGCGCTCGCCCAGATGGGCCCCGAGGACAAGCCCGCCGCCGGCAAGAAGGCCAACGAGGTCAAGAACGCCCTCACGGCGCTGCTTGAATCGCGCCAGGCCGAGCTTGAGGCCGAGGCCGCCCAGGACGCCCTGGCCGGGTTCGACCCCAGCCTGCCCGGACGCCGACCCGCCGCCGGAAGCCTCCACCCCGTCACCCTGGCCATGCAGGAAATCTGTGAAGTGCTCACCGGCCTCGGCTTTGAGGTGGTGGCCGGGCCGGAGGTGGAGAACGACTGGAACAACTTCGAGGCGCTGAACATGCCGCCGGACCACCCCGCGCGGGACATGCAGGACACCCTGTACGTCTCGGACACGGTGCTCCTGCGCACGCACACCTCGCCGCTGCAGGTGCGCACCATGCTCTCGCGCAAGCCCCCGGTGGCGGTCATCGCTCCCGGCAAGGTCTACAGGCGCGACTCGGACATCACCCACACGCCCATGTTCCACCAGATCGAGGGGCTGCTTGTGGACAAGAATGTGAGCATGGCCGATTTGCGCGGCACGCTCACGGCCTTTGTGCGCCAGCTCTTCAGCGCGGACACGAAAGTCCGCTTCCGCCCCAGCTTCTTCCCCTTCACCGAGCCCAGCGCCGAGGTGGACATCTCGTGCATGCTGTGCGGCGGAGAGGGCCATGTGGCGGGCGAACCCTGCCGCGTGTGCAAGAAGACCGGCTGGGTGGAGATTCTGGGCTGCGGCATGGTGGACCCCAACGTGTTCCGTTCCGTGGGCTACGATCCGGAAGCCTACACCGGCTTCGCCTTCGGCCTGGGCGTGGAGCGCGTGGCCATGCTGAAGTACGGCATCGGCGACCTGCGCATGTTCTTTGAGAACGACGTTCGTTTCCTCGAACAGTTTTCGTAGCATCCAAGGCGCCCCGCGCCCGGCCTCTCGCCCCCCCATAACCGGGCGGCGAAGGGCGGGGCGCCGGGGCGCTGTCGTCTGAGCTGTCTTCTTGCCTGTCGTTTTACCGGGGTGCGATGAAGCCCCCTCAAGCCGCACGAGGCGGATATGCACATCAGTTTGCAGTGGCTGCGAGAGTTCGTCCCCTTCCAGGGCACCGTGCAGGAACTGGCCGAGCGCCTGACCATGCAGGGCCTGGAGGTCGAGGCCATCATCGACCCCTTCGAGGCCATCGCCTCCATCGTGGTGGGCCATGTGTTGGAGTGCGCCGACCACCCGGATTCCGACCACCTGCACGTGTGCTCCGTGGACGTGGGCGGGCCCGAGGTTCTGCAGATCGTGTGCGGCGCGCCCAACGTGGCCAAGGGGCAGAAGGTGCCCGTGGCCCTCATCGGCACCACCATGCCCGGCGGCATGCAGATCAAGAAGGGCAAGCTGCGCGGCGTGGCCTCCCACGGCATGATCTGCTCCGAGCGCGAGCTTGGCCTCTCCGAGGACCACGAAGGCATCATGGTCCTGCCGGAAACCTTCGCCCCCGGCAAACTGCTGGTGGACGCCCTGGGCCTTGAGCGCGAGGTCATCGAGGTCTCCATCACGCCCAACCGCGCCGACTGCCTGTCCGTGCTGGGCATCGCCCGCGAGACCGCGCTGGGCTTCGGCCTGCCGCTGACCATGCCCGCGCTGAACCTGAAGGAAGACGCCAGCGCCGGCGACGCCAACACGGTCGTGCGCATCGACATCGCCGACGGCGAGCTCTGCCCGGTGTACCGCGCCCGCGCCCTCACCGGCGTGAAGATCGCCAAAAGCCCGGACTGGATGCGCTACCGGCTCATCGCCATCGGCCAGCGGCCCATCAGCAACATTGTGGACGTGACCAACTACATTTTGATGGAGCTGGGCCAGCCCCTGCACGCCTTTGACAACAAGCTGCTCAAGGGCGGCGTCATCCGCGTCGCACCTGCCACCCCCGATCAGCAGGACGGGCAGAGCATCACCACCCTGGACGGCCAGGAGCGCAAGCTCCTCGCCAGCGACCTGCTCATCTGGGACGGCGAGCGCCCGGTGGCCCTGGCCGGCGTCATGGGCGGGGCCAATTCCAGCGTCAGCGACGAGACCACCGAGGTCTTGCTTGAGTGCGCCATCTTCCGGCCCGGCACCATCCGCAAAACCGCCCGCAGGCTGGCCTTGCCGAGCGAGGCCTCCTACCGATTTGAAAGGGGCGTGGACCAGGTGGGCTCGCTCTTCGCCCTGGAGCGCGCGGCCCAGCTCATGGCCGAGGTCTCCGGCGCCAGGGTGCTCACGGGCATCGCCATGGCCGAGCCCAAGCCCTGGGCCGAGCGCAGCCACGGCTTCCGCATCGACCGCTGCAACGCGCTCCTGGGCCTTTCCCTGACCCCGGAATTCTGCAAGACCACCCTCACCGGCCTGGGCTGCACCGTCGATGACAGCAACGCTGCCAACTGGCGCGTCACCTCGCCCCCGCACCGCCTGGACCTGGAGCGCGAGGTGGACCTGTTCGAGGAGTGCGGCCGCGTGCATGGCCTGGACCGCATCCCCGCCGTGCTGCCGAGGATTTCCAAGTCCCTGGACTCCGTGCAGATGCGCGACACCGAGTTCGGCTTCCTGCAGCGCCTCAAGGCCTGGGCCGTGGGCGCCGGCCTGCGCGAGGCCATCAACTACAGCTTTGTGGGCACCGACGACCTGGACCGCCTGAACCTGCCCGTCGAAGGCCGCATCACAATCGCCAACCCGCTGTCCGAGGACCAGAACGTGCTGCGCACGGAGATCGCCCCCGGCCTGCTGAACAACGTGCGCCACAATCTGGCCCAGGGCAACGCCAGCTTGCGCCTGTTCGAGGTGGCCAAGGCCTTTGTCGAGGACACCACGAGCGACACCGGCGCGCGCGAGAACTCTCGCTTAGGGATGCTGGTGCACGGCGCGCGGCACAGCCAGGAATGGCCGTGGGAGCAGGGCGAGGCCGACTACCTGGACGTGAAGGGCCTGGTGGAGAACCTGCTGGCGCACCTGCGCTTGGGCCCGGCCAGCTTCATCCTTGAGCCCGCGCACCCCTACCTGGAGCCCTGCGTGCGGGTGGAGGTGGCCGCGAAGTCCGGCGTGCGCCTGGTTGGCCGCATGGGCCGGGTGCAGCCCAAGATCGCCGACGCCTACCACGCCCGCAAGGACATCTGGCTGGCGGACATGGACGCCGATCTGCTTCGCGAGCTCTCCCGCGCCACCAAGCCCAGCTTCAAGAGCCTGCCCAAGTTCCCGCCCGTGCGGCGCGACGTGACGGTCATCTGCCCGGCCACGCTGCACGCCGAGGCCATCGAGGCGGCCGTGCTGGAGATCAAGCCCAAGAACCTGGAGAGCCTGGCCCTGGTGGCGGTCTATGCCCCCGAAGGCCCGGCCGACGGGAAGGGCGAGCGCAACCTGACCTTCCGCCTCACCTACCGCCACGCGGACCGCACCCTGGTGGACAAGGAAGTGGACAAGGAGCACGGCAAGGTGCTTTCCGGCCTGCCGCAAAAGCTGCCGGTGCGCATCTAGTCGCAATCAGAACGAATCCCGCACAGGGAATGAAGAAGGGGAGTCCGCGAGGGCTCCCCTTTGTTTTGTTTGGGGTCAGGGGTGGACACATACTAAATTCAGGTATATATTGCTGTCATGGCATGGACGGTGGAGCTCTCTAAGCGCGCGGCCAAGACGCTGCCCCGGTTGCCGAAGTCCATTGCCCTTGCGCTGGGCCTGCTGCTGCGCGAAATGGAGACCGCCGGGCCCGTGCGCGGAAATTGGAGCAACTATGGCAAGCTGGGGCCGGGCAGGCACCACTGCCATTTGAAGAAAGGCAAACCGACCTATGTGGCTGTGTGGATCGAAGTCCAGGGCCGGGTCAAGCTCATAGAGGTGACGTATGTTGGAACGCACGAAGGCGCACCCTACTGATTGCGTGGAGCTGCGGTTCGTGGTGCCTGCGTCCAAGGCAGACGCCGTGCGCCGGGCGGTTGCGCCGTTTATTGCCGATGCCGAGGCCGGGGTGCCCTGGCGCGAGGCGCTGGTCATTGCGGATGCGGAACTGCCCGGGGCCATGGTCAAGGGCGGCCGCGTGAAGGAAGGGCTGACCCAGGCGCAGCTGGCCGCGCTGGTGGGCATCCCGCAGCGGCACGTGTCGGAAATGGAGCACGGCAAGCGGCCCATTGGCAAGGAAATGGCCAAGCGGCTGGGCAAGGCGCTTGGGGTCGGCTACAAGGTTTTCTTGTAGGCTCATCGCACGAATCCCGCACAGGGAATGAAGAAGGGGAGTCCGCGAGGGCTCCCCTTCAATTTCGCTGGTCAAGCAATATTGTCCACGCGACTATAAAGACCAAGTCAGGCTATTGTCATTTCTTGTTGTTAATACATAGCGAGTCTCGCCATTGAATGTTATTCCGGAGGCATGCTTGTTGTATTTATTTGTTGTTTCCTGCGTCGCATGTTGTACATTGCTATCAGAAAATATAAAACATTTTGGTTTGCAGTAGCTGAATACCGCTTCGCAGTATCCGTTTTCTCTGCCATGATGTGATGCAATGAAATAGTCTACGTCAGAAATGTCAGCTCTAAATGTGTCGTTTTTTAGTAGGTTCTCCCACCCAGCAGTTTCAACGTCTCCAGGTATAATAAATTTTGTGCCAGAACACTTAATAACTGTTACAAGACTAATATTGTTGGTGTCTGAAAACTCTGCTCCATACTTGTTGCAGTAACAAGTGTATGAGACATTTGGGAATGCTGGGTTGTCTTCTGGGCGCACGTCTGTAGCGTATGTGTTTATGAGGCCGAGCATCGATTGCATTGAATCAGTTATATATCCAGTATCTTGTTTAATTTTTCGAAGTTGCTCGGCGGTGACTGATCTATTTCTGTGTAAAATTTTGATTGTGAATTTGGAAATAATATTTGGAAGATCACTGATGTGATCTTCGTCATAATTTGTTATAAACAACCTGTTTATTGTCTTTATGCCTTGTGAATATAAAATCGTTGCCGGGTTGCACCAGTCTGAGTGCCCACAATCCCATAAAATTACATTTCCGTTTTCATGAACCAGCGATATGCATTGTCCATGTCCAACATCGTGAATAGTTAGTTTCATCTCTCTTCCTCTGTCGTTCTCGAAGATGTGTTGGACTTACTGATGCCCCATGTCGTTTTAGCAATTTCTTCAACTCTGATATAAAATTTATCAACGTTAAATCCAGCTATATATGATATCGCAAGAGCGCCATATATGTTTGTAGGTTCTGCGCTGACGGCGAGGATCAAAAGGCCAGCCCGGACGAAAATATAGGCAGCAATGCCCGCTAGTGCGCTTGTGATTGGCCTCAAAAAGTACCACGTGTGCCAATTAGTATCCCATCGAGTGTATACACACCTGTTAAGATAAACTGCCCGGAGGCAATATGTTATCCCAGCAAGATTTCCTGTGAGCATACATTTAAACCCGAGATCGTGACCTTGGAGCCAAATAGGCAACATGTCTTGGAGCATTGCACACCATGAGACAGCGAGTACACCCAGCCAGATTAATAAGTATAAAACAACTAGCGCCATTATTGCCCACTTAAGTTTTGGTTTATAAACATGTATTCGATGACAATTAAATCTGTCAAGATCTCCTCCCCCCTCCCCCTTCCCCCCCGCCATTTCCTCTGCTATGACTTTAACTATGGAAGCAGGCGCGAAGGGAAAGACCTATAAAATCGGGCAGGCGGCCAAGCTGTTGGACGTCAAGCCCTTTGTGCTGCGCTTCTGGGAGGGCGAGTTCAAGGACGTGCTCGTCCCCGTGCGCACCCCCAGCGGCCAGCGCGCCTACACCGAGGCCAACGTGGCCCTGGTGCGAGAGATCAAGCGCCTGCTCTACGACGAAGGTCTGACCATCGACGGCGCCAAGAAGCGCCTGCGCGAGTCCAAGGGCAGGCCGACGGGCAAGCCGGGGGGCAGTGGCCTTGGCAAGCCGACGGCCACGGCCGAGCCCGCGCCGCCCCTCGCCGCCGTCCCTGGCGTTCAGCCCAGCCTGCTGGACGCGCCCCCCGGAACATCCATGCCAGAGCAGGGCGCGCCGGACCCTGCGACCCAGGGGACCCTCGCCGCCGCGCAGGCGGCCGCCCAGGCCGCAGGGCAGGAGGCCGCCCACGCCAAGGCCCGCGCCGAGGCCCTGGCCGCGACCCTCTCCGAAGCCGCCAGCGAACTGCAAGCAATCCGCGCCCTGCTGGCCAAAGGTCCGGCACACTAGCGCGCCAGCCAAAACAGGAGGCCCCCCCATGCGCTTTCTTGTCATCATAGGCGGCGCGGTGGCGGGCGTTTTCGTCCTCGCCGCCGTCCTGCTCACCCTCATGGTCGACCCCAACAAGTACAAGGACGACATCGCCCGCCTCGTGCGCGAGCAGACCGGCCGCGAGCTGGTGTTCGAGGGCGACGTGAAGCTGACCTTTTTTCCGCGCCTGGGTGTGGAGACCGGCGGCGTGCGCCTGAGCAACCCGCCGGGCTTCGGCGACAAGCCGTTTTCCCGCGTGCGCAAGGCCAGCGTCAGCATCAAGTTGTTGCCGCTGTTCTCCCGCCGGGTGGAGGTGGGCAAGGTTGCGCTGGATGGGCTGGAACTCTATCTGGAGAAGGACGTCCAGGGCCGCGGCAGCTGGTCCGATTTCACCGATGAAACGCCTGCGGACAACGCCACCCATAAGTCCAAGGAGTCCGCCTGGGGCCTGGGCGACCTGTCGCTGGACGGCATCCGCGTGACGGACTCGCTCATCCAGTGGCAGGACGACCTGCTGGGCGAGCGCTACACCCTCTCCGGCCTGGACCTGGAGGTGAAGGCCATACGCCCGGGCCGCCCGTGCGAGTTCAAGGCCGCATTCCTGCTCGACTCGGCCAAGCCGCAGCTCAAGGCCCGCACGGAAATCTCCGGCACGGCCACCCTGTACGCCGCGGATGAGCGGCACATCTTCAACGACCTGAAGCTTGCGGTTGCGGCGGAGGGCAAGGACGTGCCCGGCGGCAAGGGCGACTTCGAGATCGCCCTGTCGGAGTTGAAGGTGGACCACGCCAAGAACACGGCCCAGGGCGTCGGGCTGGCCTTCTCGGCCTACGGGGCCAAGGGCACCGGGCAGTTCCAGGCCACGAACATCGACGACGGCCCGGACGTGAAGGGTCGCATCGACGTGCCGGACTTCAACGGCCGCGAACTCTCCGCCGCGCTCACGGGCAAGGCCCCGGATACGGCCGACGCCGGCGCCTATCAGCACATCACCGCCAGCCTGGAGTTCAAGGCCGGCAAGGGCTACACCGAGATTCCGCAGTTCACGGCCAATCTGGACGACGCCCGCGTGGAGGGGCGCTTCCGCGTCACCGGGCTGGAGAAGAAGGCCTACAATTTCAACGTGCGCATCAGCGGGCTGGACGCCGACCGCTTCCTGCCGGCCAAGAAGGCCGGAGATGCGCTGGACGGCGCGCAGGAGGCCGCATCGGGCGAGCACAAGGGGGAGCTGAAGGGCGATCCGAAGGACGAACTCTTCCCGGTGAAGAAGCTGCGCGAGATGAAGCTCGACGGCCAGATCACGGCGGAGCGCTTCAAGATCAAGGGCCTGCGCTTCACCACCCTGAAGCTGCCCATGATGGCCCAGGACGGCGTGCTGGACGTGGGCCTGGTGGAGGCCCGGCTCTACGACGGCACCCTGAAGGGCTCCCTGCGCGTGGATGTGCAGGGCGACCGGCCCGTGACCACCCTGACCTGCCAATTGGTGAACGTGCAGCAGAAGCCCCTGTTCAGCGACATGGCCGGCAAGGAGAGCCAGTATTCCGGCGTCATGAGCATCGATACGGTGTCGCCGCTGGTGAGCCAGGGCAACAGCATGTTCGCCCTCAAGCGCAGCACCAACGGCAGGGTGCGCTTCTCCGTGCGCGACGGCGTGTTCCCGGGCGTGAACATGCTGGGCGTGGTGAGCGATGCTGGCAAGAAGGGCAAGGAGGCCCTCACCGGCGCGGGAACGCAGCCCACGTCGGAGAAGTCCACCAGGTTCGGCAGCATCGACGGCACCGCGGCCATAACCAACGGCGTGGCCAGCATCAACGACCTGGACTTCAAGGCTCCGTTCCTGCGGGGCGAGGGGCGCGGCACGGTGGACATCGCCACCAAGCAGACCGACTACACCCTGCACATTCGCGTGGTGCCCAGCACGGAAGGGCAGGGCGGCAGCGCGGGGCTCCTGGGCCTCGTCGTGCCCTTGCGCATCACCGGCCCGTACGACAACCTGAGCTTCAGCACTGACTATTTGCGAACACTTGGCAAGGGCGCCCTTGACGCAGTGGGCGGAGTGGTGCAGGGCATTGGAAATGTACTGACGGGCGGCAAGAGGTCGTCGACAGGGCAGGGCGGAACGCAACAGAAGGGGTCCGGCGGCCTGCTCGACGGAGTGAAGAAGCTGTTTTAGCCGCCTTACGCCACAGGAGCATGCATGCACCGCTTTGCATTTTTCGTCGATGGATCGAATCTCTACGGTTCGCTACGTACCATGAACCTGGAAATAGCGAATTACGGACATCTATACGCGCACATCTACCGCGAAGCGGTGAAACAGTGGCATGAGGTGACCCTGCAGACCGCGCCGCCCGTGGCCCAGCTGCGCCGCGTGTACTGGTACGTGGTGGGCTCCGTGGATGACTGGGACCTCTCCGCGCCGCAGTCGCGCACGGCCCTGCGCGCCGCCTTCGTGCGCGACGCAGAGATCCGCGCCCTGTGGATGACGCGGGCCTCCATCGCCAACCCCGCCCTGCCCGAGGGCGAGCTGGAGGAGGCCGCCTGGAACGCCTGCGCGGCGGACTTCCGCGAGTGGTACATGCAGAAGGTGCGCGCCATCGACGGCATGCGCCGCTTCTACGCCGGGGTGCGCGCCTCCTCGGACCTCATCGACATCCGCGAGGCCGGGCATTGGAAGGTGAACTTCCTGCACCGCTGGGTGGAGGAAAAGGGCCTGGACACCGCGCTGGCCGTGGACATGGTGGCCCTGCAGGACAACTACGACGTGGCCATCGTCGTCTCCGGCGACGCCGACGCCATCCCCTCCATCCGCCACCTGAAGGAGCGCGGCAAGCACATCGGCGCGGTGGAGTTCGTGGGCGGCGGCGCGGCCGACGCGCGCGGCCGGGCCTTCTCCTCGCGCCTCAAGAGCCACGCGGATTTCGTGCTGCGTGTGCACGAGCAGGATCTGCTGCACCTGGACCATCGCAACAAAAGCGCGGGCTCCTAGCGGCGCCGCCCGTTGCCTCCGGGGCGCCGTTTGTGGCATACCGGTGGCACGATAACGGGGCGGAGCATCGCAGGCTGCCCGCCCACTCCCCAGGGCGTATCCGGGGCGCGCGGAGGCCCCCCGCCGAGGCTGGGCACAGCCCCGCACTCCGGGAGGCTCGATGAACCAGCAGAACCTCCTGCTTCTTGCGGACATGGTGCTGGCGGCCCACGCGGCGCTGGCGCTCTTCCTCACCTTCGGCCTCGCGGCCATCCTCATCGGCGGGCCGGATTGGCGGCTCTTCGGGCGCGACTTCGGCGGCTGGCGCTGGGTGCGCAACCGCGTCTTCCGCATGGCGCACCTGTGCGGCATGGCCGTGGTGGCGGCCGAGGCCCTGCTGGGCGTCACCTGTCCCCTCACGGACGTCGAAAGCGCCCTGCGCGCGCGGGCCGGCAGCCCCGGCTACTCCGAAAGCTTCATCGGCCACTGGCTGGGCAGGATGCTCTTCTACGACTTCGACGAGCGCGTGTTCGTGTTCGCGTATGCCGCCGCGCTGGCGCTGGCGGTGTGGGCGTGGAGGCGGTGGCCGCCGCGTGCGGCGTGAAGCCAAGGCTGTGCAGCCGTTGCCTGTGCGCGGCAGACGTATGCCGGGGCGGGGGCCAAAGGGGCTTCAGCTGGCCTTTGTTTGCGCGTGCGACAGGATCTTCGCCAGCAGCCATTCGCAACTGAACTTTCCCCCGGCCGCATCCCAGCGCCGCAACACGGGAGTGTACAGCAGCAGCAGCGCGATGCCCATGGCAAAGGCCGTGGGGGTGCTGACGAGATTCTTGTGCAGGTCCGTCCCGGTGGCGAATTTGACGATTCGAAACGGGATGAGGAACAAGGCAAAGTGCGAGATGTACACCGTGAGGGAATATTTGCTCATCAGCCGGGTGTAGGCCAGGAACACGCTGACCTTCTCGGTGTCTTGGGGGGTGGCGTCATACCTGCGCCACAGGCCGATGAACAGCATGAGCACCACGCCCAGCAGGAACCAGCACATGCTGAACGAGAGGGGATAGAAGGACAGGGGCGTTATGTAGTCGTTTGGCACGGAAATGACGGCCCGTTGCGAGCCGGCGGTGGCGGCGAAAAGGCCGAGGAACGTGAAGCTGAGCCCCAGGAGCAGAATGAACGGAGCGTCCGAGGCCAGCTGGTTCTGCACCATCTTCCGCCCCACGACGAAGCCGACGAGGGGGTAGGCGAGCCAGGGAAAGAGCGGAAACTGGCCGATGAGCACAAAGCCCAGAACATTGCCCAGGAAGCTGTGCGCGCCCTGGTAGTCCTGCCTGGGATCGAAAAGCAGGTTGGGGAAGTGGTTCGAAAACCATTCGACGCTCTCGAAGCCTCCCCCGTACAGGGGGGCGAGGTCCACAAAGGAGCGCAGCCAGGGCGTCATGAAGAATATGGCCGCGCAGGCCAGCAGCACCGACCAGTTGGGCATCCTCCGGACGGGAATCAGGAGGATGGTCGTCGCGCCGATGAAGGTCAGGATGTCCCAGTCCCAAAGCTCTTCATAACCTTGCAGGAAGTAGAGGAAGAGCAGGCCGATGACGAAGATGGCGGCGCCCCGGACGATGGTCCTGCGCGTGCTTCCGCTTCCGGGGGCGTCGGCCTTCATGCTGGACAGCGCCTGGCAGAGCCCGACGAGAAAAACAAACCACGAGGCCCCGAAGTCTCCGCCAAGCAGGTGGTTGGACAGGAAGAAGAGCATGGCGTCCTGGCCTGCGCCGCTCGAAAGGAAAATGGGGTAGTGGCAGAGGACCATGGCGACGAGCGCCAGGCCCCGCAGGACATCAATCGAGTCGCGCCGCTGTGCCGCCATGACCACGCTCCCGTCCTTTTGAGGTTTCGTGTTGCCGGCCCAGGCCTGAACCCGGATTCCGGAGCATGGCCGGCAACAAAACTACCGCAGGATACGGACTCGCCCCTTGGGCGAGCTGGCTGGTGAGGTCTTGAAGCAAATGCGGGGGGGAGTTCTCTGAACCACGGTTGACCGCGACAGACGCATCTCCTTCAGATCATACTGCGAGAGATGTGTCCATGTTTTTGCGGGCAAATAGCGACGTTCCGGAACCGTCTGCGGCGCCGGAGGCGGGGATGCCTTGGGGGCAGGAGTGACGGGAGGGGCAGGCGAGTGCGGTGGCGCGGACCGCGTTTCTACCCCCCCGCCGCGGCCAGCTCCTTGAGCTTGGCGAAGCAGGTCTCCAGCGATTCGTTGTCGCCCACGTACTGCTGCAGGAAGGCGTTGATGGGTCCGACCATGGCGATGGCGCGGTCAACCTCAGGGCTGGCGCCCTTCTGGTACGCGCCGATGTTCACCATGTCCTCCACGCGCTTGTAGGTGCTCATGAGCCGCAGCACCGTGCGCCCGGCCTCGATGTCCTCCCGCTCCACCACCTCGCTGCGCAGACGGCTGATGCTTTTGAGCACGTCGATGGCCGGAAAGTGCGACTGGTCCGCCAGCTCGCGCGTGAGCACGATGTGCCCGTCGAGGATGGAGCGCACCGCGTCGGCGATGGGCTCGGTGAAGTCGTCGCCGTCGACCAGCACGGTGTAAATGCCGGTGATGGAGCCGGTGGCGCTCTTGCCCGCGCGCTCCAAAAGCTGCGGCAGCTGGGCGAACACGCTGGGCGTGTAGCCGCCGCGCGTGGGCGGCTCGCCCACGGCCAGGCCGACTTCACGGCCCGCCATGGCGAAGCGCGTCACGGAGTCCATCATGAGCAGCACGTCGAGCCCCTGGTCGCGGAAATATTCGGCCACGGCAGTTGCGGCGAAGGCCGCGCGCATGCGGATGAGCGGGCTCTTGTCGCTGGTGGCCACGATGACCACGCTTCTGGCCATGCCCTCGGGCCCCAGGTCGCGCTCGATGAACTCCACCACCTCGCGGCCGCGCTCGCCCACCAGGCCGATGACGTTGATGTCGGCCTTGGTGTAGCGGGCCATCATGCCCATGAGGGTGCTTTTGCCCACGCCAGAGCCGGCCATGATGCCCACGCGCTGGCCCTTGGCCAGGGTGAGCAGGCCGTTGATGGCGCGCACGCCCACGTCCAGCGGCTGGTCGATGCGCGGGCGGTCCATGGGGTTCGGCGGGTCGCGGTACAGCGGCACGAAGCTCTCGGCCGCGATCATGCCCTTGCCGTCGATGGTTTCGCCGAAGGCGTCCAGCGTGCGGCCCAGGAGGCCGGGGCCCACGGGAAAATGCGGGGGCGCGGCGGAGTTCTTGATGAGGCTGCCGGGGCGGATGCCGCGCAGGTCGCCGTAGGGCATGAACAGGCAGGCGTCTTCCTTGAAGCCGACAACCTCCGCCGGGATGGGCGCGGAGGTGCGGTCCTCGGGCAGCAGGTGGCACACGGAGCCCACGGGCGGGCGGATGCCCTGCCCCTCGGCGATGAGGCCCACGACCTTGGTGACCTTGCCGAACGTCTGGCAGAGGTCCATGTCGTCAAAAGCTTGGCAGATGGCCTCGGGATTGAGGGACACGGCCTATTCCCCGGCGCCTTCGGCCCTGGCCTGGGCGATGTCCTCCGGCAGGGAAAGCTGCTCCAGGTAGGGCTCCAGCAGGGCCACGCGGTTGCCCAGGGCGTTGTCGGCCAGCATTTCGCGGGTCTCCAGCAGCACGCCGCCCAGGGCCAGGCCGGAATCGGCCGCCAGGGTCCACTGGCCCAGGTCGGGCCGGGCCGCCTGTATGCCGGCCATGAGGTCGCGGGCCAGCTCGAAATCTTCCGGGGCCACCTTGAGGGTGAACTCGCGGTGGGCGTCCAGCCGGGCGCAGGCCTCGCTCATGAGCTTTTCCAGTATCTCGGCCCGGCGGGTGTCCATCTCCACGGCCAGGGCCTTGCGGGTGAAGGCCTTGGCCAGGGTGGCGAAGTCCTTCCTGCGGGCCTCCCACACCTCCTGGCCGAGGGTCTGCATGCCGGAGAGCAGCGCGCCCATGGCCTCGACGTGGGCCGCGACTTCGGCGTCCAGCCGGGCCTGGGCCTCGGCCTCGGCTTCCGCCCTGGCCTGGGCCACGGCGGCGTCCACCTCGGCCTGCGCGGTATCGCGGATGGCCTGGGCCTCGGCCTGGGCCTTGGCGATGGCCTGGTTGATGATCTCGCGCGCCAGGCCTTCCGCCTTCTGCTTGCAGCGGGCGATGTACTCGGCCTCGGTGGCCTCGTCCCACACGGGCTTGTGGCGCTTGCCCTCAATTTCCTGGATGGTGACGAAGCCCGCGCCGGGGGTGTCGCAGCCCATGAGCACCCGGCCGGAGTAGCGGCGGGGCGCGGCGGCCCCCGTGGCTTCGCCGGGCATCGCCTCGGCGATGGCGGGGTCGGCCTGCATGGCGTTGGCCGGGATTGCGCCGGCGGGCGCTTCCTGCACGCTAGATGAATTCATCGCCGCCGCCTCTGCTTATGGCGATGCGGCCCTCGGATTCGAGGCGGCGCACCGTCTTGACGATGTTCTGCTGGGCGCCCTCCACCTCGGAGAGCTTCACCGGTCCCATGATCTCCAGATCTTCGCGGATCATGCCCGCGGCGCGTTCGGAGAGGTTCTTCAGGAACTTGTCCTTGAGCTCGTCGCTGGCGCCCTTGAGGGCCTTGGTCAGCTCCTCGTTGGAGATGTCCTTCAGCAGCTCGCGGATGCTGCGGTCGTCGATGCCCTTGATGTCCTCGAACACGAACATGAGGTTGCGGATGTCGTCGGCCATCTGCTGGCTCTCTTCCTCGATCTCGGAGAGCACTTCCTCTTCGGTGGCGCGGTCCACGGCGTTGAGGATCTCGGCCACGGCGTTGACGCCGCCCACCTTCTTGCCTTCCTTGCCGCCCATGGCGATGAGCTGGCTCTGGAGCACCTTGTCCACCTCGTGGAGCATCTCCTCGGCCACGGCCTCCAGCTTGGCCAGGCGCATAAGCACCTCGGGCCGCACGCCGGCGGGCAGGTTGGTCAAAAGTTCGGCGGCCTGGTCCGGGTGCAGGTGGCCCAGAATGAGGGCCAGGGTCTGCGGGTGCTCGTTTCTGAGGATCTGCGCCAGGATGCGCGGGCTGACGTTGGAGAGCTCCTGGAAGGGCGTGGGCCCGGTGTCTATCTCCAGGGTGTCCAGGATGTACTTGGCCGTTTCGGAATCAAGGGCCTTGGTCAAAAGGCGCTTCACCTGGTCCGCGCCGCCAGAAATCGTCTCCGCGCCGTAGGTGATGGCGTCGTTGAACTCCTTCAGCACGTCGTACACGTCCTCGCGGGACACGGAATCGATGTCCAGCATGGCCTTGGACACGGAGGCGATCTCCTGCCGCTCCATGCGCTTGAAGGCCTCGGCCGTGAACTTCTCGCCCAGGGCGAGCATGACGATGGCGGTCTTCTGGGGGCCGGTGAAGCTAGCCACGTGTTACGCCTCCTGCTTGGCCCAGGACTTCAAGAGCCGGATGGCCTGTTCCATGTTCTGTTCGGTCAGCTGCATGGCCTGGTTCTTCGCCAGCTCCAGGCGGCGGGCGGTGTCGAGGGCTTCCTCGGGCACCTCCACGGTCTCCTCGATGGCCAGGCGCTCCTCTGTGCTGGGCAGGCTCGCCACTTCCTCAACCTCCTCCTCGGCCACCTTGGGCCGGATAAGGGCCATGACAACCGGACGGACCACCAGGATGAGGAAGAGGAACACGAGCAGGCCGGTCAACAGGGGCTTGCCCAGCTTGCCGCCCAGGTCGAGGAAGTTCCTCACCAGGGACTGGCCTTCGCCCATGTCGGTGGCGCCGAAGGCGATGCTGGACACCTCGATGCTGTCGCCGCGGTCCTTGTCGAAGCCCACCGCGCTCTGCACCAGGCTGCGGATGCGGGCCCTCTCCTCTTCGCTGCGGGGCACGTAGGTCATGGCCCCGGTCTTCTCGTCCTTGGTGTACGTGCCGTCGACGATAACAGCAACCCCCAGGCGCTTCAACTCGCCCACGGGGGAAACAATAGACTGTTCTTCCTTGTTGATCTCGTAGTTGGTGGTGCGCGTCTCGCGCGAGCTGTCCTGGGAGCTGGTGGTGCCGGTGAAGCCGTCGCCGCGGAAGTTGGCCTCGGGCGAGTTGCCTTCGAGGTTGGCGCGGCCGTTGACGGTTTCCTCGCTTCTGCTCTCGCTGCGCACCACCTGGCCGTCGGGGTTGAACAGCTCCTTCTTGATGGTCTTGTGGCTGAAGTCCAGCTCGGTGTTCACGCGGGCGATGACCTTCTGCGGGCCCAGCACCGGGGTAAGCAGCTCCTCGATGCGGCGCTCGATCTTGCGCTCCATCTGGGCCTTGAACTCCAGCTGGGTGGTGTTCATGCCGGCGGTGTCGTCGTCCGCGGGCTGGTAGAGCGGCTGGCCGCTCTGATCGGTGATGGTGATGCGCTTCTTGTCCAGACCCTCGACGGCCATGGTCACAAGATTGACGATGCCCTGGACCTCCTTGGGCTCCAGCTTGGCGTCCTTTTCCTTCATCTTGATGACCACGGAGGCGGAGGGCTGGGTCTGCTCCTCGATGAACAGGCTCTTCTTGGGCACCACCAGGTGCACGCGGGCGTTCTCGATCTTGGGGAACTCCGCGATGGTGCGGGCCAGTTCGCCCTGCAGGGCGCGCTGGTAGTTGATGTGCTGGACGAAGTCGGTCTGGCCGATCTTGACCTCGTCGAAAATTTCGAAGCCGATGCCCTGGCCGTGCAGGTTGCCCTCGCTGGCGACCTTCAGGCGCAGTTCGTAGACGCGGTCGGCCTGGACAAGCACGGTCTGGCCGTTGTCCTCAAGCCGGTAGGGCTCCTTGGTCGCCTTCAGCATGCTCACGACCTTGGCGGCGTCCTCGTTGGAGAGCTTGGAGTAGAGCACCTTGAAGTCGGGCTTGTTCAAGTAGATGACGCCCGCGATGAAGGCGGCCACGAGAACGACGGCCAGCCCGCCGATGATCATCTGCTGGGACATGCTGCGCGCCGCCCAGAGGTTCTTGGCCTTGTCGAGGTATTCGCTGACTTTCGGGTGCATTGTCTCTCTCCTGATTTGCCTTCGGCCCGTGTCCTTACCGGCCTGTGTTCACGTTCCCGCTTGCCGCTGCCGGCGCCCGGGCTAGAACTGCATCTTGGTCAGTTCCTGGTAGCTGGCCAGAATCTTGTTGCGCACGGCGCTGGTCATGTTCATGGCCAGGCCGGCCTTCTGCAGCGAGATCATCAGCTCATGCACGTTCTGGTCCTTGCCCGCGGCGAAGGACTCCACAAGGGCGCTCTTCTCCTGCTGCATGGCGTTCACCTTCTCCAGGCTGCCCTTCATGGCCTCCATGAAGCCGCCGGAGTTTGAGCCGCCGCTCTTCTTGACGCTTGTGGCGAGTCCGGACTGGGCGCCCTGCTGGGCCTTCAACGCGTTCTGGTAGGCCTGCATGGCCACAGACTTGACGATCATGGCGTGTCTCCTTCCTGCTTATGCCTAGCGGGCGATCTGCAGGGCCTTGTTGAACATGGCCTTGGTGTCCTGGATGGCCTGGACGTTGGCCTCGTAGGACCGCATGGTGGTGATCATGTTGGCCATCTCCTCCACCACGTTGATGTCGGGGTAGTTGACGTAGCCGTCCTTGTCGGCGTCGGGGTGGCCGGGCTCGTGCACCCTCTTCATGGGACGCTTGTCGTTGGTGATGCCGCGCACCACCACGCCCTTGAGCTCGCGGTTCTCGGCGTTCTCCATTTCCTTGTCGAAGGGGTTGAACACCGGGGCGGCGGCAAAGGCCACGCTCTTGCGCTTGTAGGCCCCGCCCTCGGGCGTGCGGGTGGTCTTCACGTTGGCCAGGTTCATGGAGATGACGTTCATGTACGTGCGCTGGGCCTTCATGCCCGAGGCGCTGACGTCGAGTGCGCTCATGAAGTCCATTTACTTGCCTCCTTCCTGGATGACCGTCTGCAGACCGGTGAAATTCTTGGCGATGATGTCGGTCAGCGCGTTGTACATCATGGAGTTCTTGGCCATGGCGGTCATTTCCTTGTCCAGGTCCACCACGTCCTCGCCGTGCACCATGCGCGGCTTCCAGTCGGTGATGCCCTTGCCCTGGAACCCGTTCACATCGAAGGCGGCGGGCAGGTGCTTCTCGTCGGTGCGGGTCATCTTGCCCTTCTGGTCCATGTTCATGGCCTTTTGCAGGTCTTCCTCGAATTCCAGCCTGCGGGCCTTGTACTTGGGCGTGTTCACGTTGGCGATGTTGGCCATGACGACATTCTGACGCTGAAGGCGCATGTCCAGCACCTTCTCCACAACGCCGAAGTTTCGTTCGAAAAGCCCTTTCATGCCTTGATCCTCCTGGGCTTGCGCCCTTTTTCCGCCGGCTTGGGCCTTGTGGCCCGGCCCTCGGCACGCCAGGGTAATAGCAAGGGGTGTTCCAAGTTTATAATTCACTGAAATTAATGCTTTTAACTTTTTGTCGTCGACTCCTGGGAGTCTGGCCGCCAGATTATTGGGAGGCGCGCGCGTAAGAGCGCCATTGGGGGCGGGGAGGGGAAGGCAGCAGATTTTTACGTTGGCACGGCATGTGCATATGCGTGGCAGGCTCCAAAGAGCCACGCAACTTTTGCCGCCCGCAAGGAGACGCGGGCAGTTAGGGAAAACGGAGGGGAACCATGAGTCACCTGGACTACGAGATCAACAAGGAACTCGGCGAGTGCTACCTGTTCATGGGCGAGCTCGAAAAGGCCGAGGACTACTACAAGAAGGCCGCGTCATCCAACGGCATCCACCCGGATCCGTACCTGGGCCTGGCCACCATTGCCGTGCAGCGAGGCGACCTTGAGGGCGCCCTGACGCTGTACACCAAGGCCCACGGCATCGACGCCAACGACAAGACTTTCGCCGGCATCGGCCTGGTGAAGATGGAGCAGGGGTTGAAGGCCGACGCTTTCGACATGTTCCTGAACGCCCTGGGCAAGAATCCGGAAAACATGGTCGCGCTGCTGAGCATCATCCGGCTTGGACACGAGCTGGAGAGGCTGGAGCAGGTCATTCCCGCCCTGGAGAGCTACCTCTCCATCAATCCGGGCAAGAGCGAGGTCCGCTACTCCCTGGCCGGCTGCATGGTCTGTCTCGACCGCAAGGACGAGGCCCAGGCCCAGCTGGAACAGATCATCGCCGCGGACCCCGGCTTCGCTCCCGCGCGGGAACTGCTCTCCCAGTTCGACGCCTAACCTACGGTCTCCCCTCCCTAATGGCTCTCTGTCCCCGTCCGGTCGGTCGGGCGGGGACAGGGAACCGCATACGGGAAGAGGCCGCCGGCCTAGCACCACAGCCGCCCCGGCTTGCCTTGGGCAGGATCTTCTGGCACAACCTCTGAAACCAGAGAGAGGTTGCGCATGGATTTTCTTCCCATTAAGCGGGCAATCCTGTCCGTCACCGACAAGTCCGGACTGGCTGATTTCGCCTCCTTCCTTACCGAACGCGGCGTGGAGCTCGTCTCCACCGGCGGCACCCACAAGAAACTCGTGGCCGCGGGCCTCAAGGTCACCAGTGTCAGCGATGTCACCGGCTTCCCCGAGATCATGGGCGGCCGGGTGAAGACCCTGCATCCGCGCATCCATGCCGGCATCCTGGCCGACAAGGACAACCCGGGCCACATGCTGACCCTTGACGAATTGCGCATCCAGAGCTTCGACATGGTCTGCGTGAATCTCTACAATTTCGCCGACGCGGCGGCCAAGGGCGTGGACCTGCGCGCCGCCGTGGAGGAGATCGACATCGGCGGGCCCTGCATGCTGCGCGCCGCGGCCAAGAACTTCCATTCCATGCTCGTGGTGCCTGATCCCTCCTACTACCCGCGCATCCAGGCCGATCTGGAGGCCAACCCCGGCGGCGTGTCCCTGGCGTTGCGGCGCGAGCTGGCGGCCGAGACCTTCGCCCGCGTCTCCGCCTACGACGGCATGATCGCCAAGTACCTGGCCAGCGCCCCGCTCTAGCCAGAGAGCCGCCAGACAGCCGCTTCGGCGGCCGGAGGTTTTTCGCCATCGCCCAGAAGCCACAAGGCAACACCCAGGGCCTCAAGCCCAATCAGATCCAGCGTCTTTCCCGCCTCGCCACCCGGAGGTTTCCCCCTTCGGGTGGCGGCTTCACCACCGACCAGGCGCGCGAGCTGGCCATCCTCTCGCGTGATGTGGGGCGGCAGCTCGGCCTGCTCATCGACAGGCAGGGCAAGGTGGAGATGCTCATCGTGGGCGAGCCCGACCGCATCTACATCCCCGAGCTGCCCCGCGCCCGCCTGGGCGAGACGCGCCTGCGGGGCCTGCGCCTTTTGCACACGCACCTGAACGGCGAGGCCCTGTCCCAGGAAGACCTGATGGACATGGTGGCCCTCAGGCTCGATTCCGTCTCCGCCCTCGGCGTGGACGAGTTCGGCGGGCCGGAGCGCCTGCACGTGGCCCACGTGGTGCCGGTGAATGAACTTGCCGGGCCCGACGCCAAGCCCTACGACGTGCTGCCCTCCGTGCGCTGGGACCGCTCCGAGGTGGACTTCTCCGTGCTGGTGCAGGCCCTGGAGGACGAGTTCGCCCGCCAGGAGCGCGCCGTCGCGTCGGACAAGGGCCGCGAGCGCGCGCTTCTGGTCAGCGTGTCCAGCGCCCCGCGCATCATCCAGGAGCGCAGCCTGGACGAGCTGGCCGAGCTGGCCCGCACGGCCGGGCTGGCCTGCCCCGCGCGCATGATCCAGCGCGTGGACAAGGCCGACGCGAGGCACATTCTGGGCAAGGGGAAACTGCAGGAGCTGGAGGTGCTCTGCCTGCAGACCGGCGCGCAGATCGTCATTTTCGACCAAGACCTCTCGCCCTCGCAGCTGCGCAACCTGGCCGAAGCCACGGAGCGCCGCGTGCTGGACCGCACCCAGCTCATCCTGGACATTTTTGCCCGTCGCGCCACCAGCCGGGCCGGAAAGCTGCAGGTGGAGCTGGCCCAGCTCAAGTACACGCTGCCGCGCCTGGTGGGCAAAACCCCGGCCATGTCGCGGCTCATGGGCGGCATCGGCGGCCGCGGACCAGGCGAAACCAAGCTTGAGATCGACCGCCGCCGCGTGCGCGAGCGCATCACCAAGGTGCGCAAGGATCTGGAGAGCGTGCGCCGCCACCGCAGCGGCACGCGCGACCGCCGCGCCAAGGCCGGGTGCCCGGTCATCGCGCTTGTGGGCTACACCAACGCGGGCAAGTCCACCTTGCTCAACACCCTCACCGGCAGCGCCGTGCTGGCCGAGGACAAGCTCTTCGCCACGCTGGACCCCACCAGCCGGCGCATCCGCTTCCCGCGCGAGCGCGAGGTCATCTTGACCGACACCGTGGGCTTCATCCGCCGCCTGCCGCCGGACTTGCAGGAGGCCTTCCGCGCCACCCTGGAGGAGCTGGAAGCGGCGGACGTGCTGGTGCACGTGGCGGACATCTCTCACCCGGAGGCGGAGGAGCAGATCGCGGCCGTGGAGGCCATCCTCAAGGAGATGGACCTGGCGGACACGCCGCGCCTCTTGGCGCTGAACAAGTGGGAGCTTCTGCCGGGGGAGCAGCAGGAGGTCATGCGCCGCCTGTACCCGGCTGGCATCCCGGTGACGGCGCTCAAGCGCTCGGGCCTGACCCCGCTGGTGGCGGCCATTCTGGGCCTGCTGCCCACGGAGCCGCAGGCCGACCCGGCCTTCTCCGCCACGCCTGCGGAAGATTCAGGCGAGGATGTGGCCGTGTGGGATATCGAGATGGGGAGTGACGTGGTGCAGTGAGGGGGATCGGTTGCTTGCTACCCAGCCCTTTGCTTTTTAAGAAGTTCTCTCAGCTGTCTTTTCTCTGACTCTTCGAGTTGCTTGCGAATGAGTTTTCTGCCAGCAGCCAGAAGCAAACGGTCAATGTCGCCGGGAATGCTTATGCTTTCCCCGATTTTATTCCGTTGCTCCTCGGAGAGCGAATCGTAGCACCGTTGGACCACTTGCTCTAAACTTGTCTGCGCGGTGGACTCTGGCGAAGGCGTGACTGTTGAGCCTTTGTCGGGTTTTGGTTGGTCCTGGCAACAGGCTGGCCCGACAGTCTTTGGCGTTGCCGCCTTTGTTGGGCTGGCAAACTCAAGGATGGATGACTCTGGCCAGTGACACTTTCTGTCGACCTCGCAGCGCAGATATGCGGCTGCAGAGCTCTTTTGATTAAGCGTGAGTAAGTGAATTCTGAGTCCAAGCCCCTGTGCTGCGACAACCCCAGGTGTAAGATCTGCATCACCAGAAAGAATGAGGGCTTCAGAAATCGCTCTGTTCTGCGCAAGCCCAATTATGTCAGCGATTATGAGCCCATCAACCCCTTTCTGCTGACCAACCACGTTTCTTGTTCCAAGGCGGAGTTTGAAATCATCCAGTTGTTCGATCGCTTTGTGTTCTTCCGCCTTGCCCCCATTGCTAGGTCCATCGTACCAATAGATTCGCAAGAGGCTTGCTTCGGGAAATTCTTCCTTTGCAACCTTTAGTAGCTTTTGCCTCAGAATTTCATAGCTTAAGGAAACCTCTCTTCGGGGCGCGTTTTTATTGCGCAGGGTCGCGTAAAGGGTGTGTGCCCATAGGTACCCGGCATCGACAAAGATAGCCAATCTCCGCATATCTTCTCCAAAGAAAGAAAGGGATGCCGAGGCATCCCTTTCTTTAATTGATGCCTTGTGGGCATCCCATAGCTGTCAGCCTTTTGCAGCTGAACTAATTAGGTAGGAAGCCATTTTCTGTAATTCGTTGCCAAATGTCAAGCCCGCTTTGAGCAAGAGGCAAGTTTGCTCAATCACGATGATGAAGCTATATACGCAGAGCGTTTGTGTCAACAGTTTTCCTACGCCCCCGCCTCCTCGCACTTCTTCCCCTTCCGCCACGGCATCTCCTGCCCCTTGTCGAGGCGCAGGATGTTCTCGCGGTGCCGCCAGAACAGGAACAGCATGACGGCGACAGCCAGCGGCACCATGCGCGCGTTGAAGGTCAGCAGGCTAAACACCGGCAGCGCCAGGGCGAGCGTCAGCGACCCCATGCTCACGTAGCCGGAGAGCCAGATGACCGCCACGCAGCAAAGGGCCGAGAGGATGAGCGCGGCCGGGGCCAGCGCCAGGAAAACGCCCACGGTGGTGGCCACGGCCTTGCCTCCGCGGAAGTTCAGAATGGGCGAGTACGCGTGCCCCAGAATGGCCGCCAGCCCGATGAGCGACAGCGCGATCCAGCTTGTGTCCGCCGGGGCCAGCGCGCAGGGAATGAACCCCTTCAGCAGGTCCAGAGCCAGCGTCAGCACGCCCCAGGGCGTGCCGCACAGCCGGGCCACGTTGGTGGCGCCCACGTTCCTGCTTCCCGCCTCGCGCGGGTCTATGCCCTTGACGAAACGGGCCACATAGAGGCCGAAGGGCACCATGCCCAGGCCAAAGGCCACCAGGAAAAGCAGAAACGCGATCATGGAATCTCCTTGCTGCAAAAGGGGGCGGGTGAGGCTTGTCCCTTGTACATGGTTCGCCCACGCTTGAAAAGTGGCGGCCTGTGCGCCGGTGGCGCGGCCGGGCTTGGCCCAGAGCCCGATCAGGGCCACGCGGAGGGGCGCGCGGCCTTGTGCCCCGGGCGGGGAAGGTGTATCACCCGGCTATCCCGATCTTCGCTGGAGGCGATCATGGCCGAAACCAAAAGCTGCGGCTGCGGCGAGCACCTCATGGGCCTGCCGGAAATAGACTTTTCCACCTTCGTGCTGTCCCTTTCCTCCTCCGCCATGGTGCACCTGGGCGAGGCCCCGGACCCCAGCACCGGGCAGCTGGACTTCCAGCCCCATCTGGCCAAGCAGGTCATCGACATTCTGGGCATGCTGCAGTGCAAGACCACCAACGGCCTGGACGACGAGGAGAAGAAGCTCCTCTGCGAGATGCTGTACACCCTGCGCATGAAATACGTGAACAAGGTGGGCTAGGCACATGGCCGAGAGAATTCCCGTTGGGCTTGTCGGCGTCACCGGCTACACCGGCATGGAGCTGACCCGCGTGCTGGCCGGGCACCCCGGCCTTGAGCTGGTGCGGGCCACCAGCCGCTCCGAGGCGGGCAAGCGGCTCTCCTCGCTCTATCCCTTCCTGGCCGGCCCCGGCGACCTGGGCGACATGGGCGCGCTCACCATCACCCAGCCCGACCCGGCCGACCTCGCCGCCTCGTGCAAGCTGGTGTTTCTGGCCGTGCCGCACAAGACCGCCCAGGAGATCGCGGCCGCGCTCATCGAGAAGGGCGTGAAGGTGGTGGACCTCTCGGCGGACTTCCGCCTGCGGGACAAGGCCACCTACGAGAAGTGGTACGCCACGCCGCACACGCAAGGCCCGCTGCTGGCCGAGGCCGTGTACGGCCTGCCGGAGATCTACCGCGACAAGATGAAAAAGGCGCGGCTCATCGCCAACCCCGGCTGCTACCCCACTTCGGCCATCCTGGGGCTTCTGCCCGCCTTGGAGCAGGGGCTCGTCAGCAGCAGGGACATCGTCATCGACTCCAAGAGCGGAACCAGCGGCGCGGGCAGAAAGGCCGGCGTGGGCACGCTGTTCTGCGAGGTGTCCGACACCTTCCGCGCCTACAACCTGACCAAACACCGCCACACGCCGGAGATCGAGCAGGAGGTGTCGCTTCTGGCCGGGGAGGACGTGGCCCTGTCCTTCAACACGCATCTGCTGCCCATCAACCGCGGCATCCTGTCCACCATCTACACCAAGCTGGCCAAGCCGCTCACCCTGGCCGAGGCCCACGCCGCGTACGCCGCGCGCTACGCGAACGAGCCCCTGGTGCGCGTGCTGCCCCTGGGCACCCTGCCGGAGACCCGCTTCGTGCGCGGGACCATGTTCTGCGACATCGGCCTTGCGGTGGACGAGCGCATCGGCCGGCTGATCATTGTCACCAGCATCGACAACCTCTGCCGGGGCGCGTCCGGCCAGGCGGTGCTGGGCGCCAACCTCATGCTCGGCCTGCCGGAGATCCAGGGCCTGCCCCTGGCCCCGCTGATGCCGTAGCACGCCATTCCCGAACGAGAAAAAGCCCCGGACCGTTTGCGCGGCCCGGGGCTTTTCTTGTGCGCTGCGTGGAAGCCTACCCGCCCAGGCCCATGCCCGGCTGCATCACCTTGCCCGTCAGCTCGGTGTCGTAGCCGCCCAGGTCGCGCATGCGCTTCTGGAACTGCGCGGTGCCGATGACCTGCCGGAGCGTCATGATGCGCGGATCGTCCAGGTGCGCCACGGGCATGATGAGGTCGTAGCGCTCCCGCGCCAGGGGCACGAAGTCCAGGTCGAGGGCCTTGGCCGCGGCGTAGATGCCCTGGCCGCAGTCCGCCGCGTGGGTCAGCACGTTCACGGCCACGGCCATGTGCGTGTATTCCTCGCGGTCGTAGCCCTGCACCTGCGCGGGGTGTATGCCCGCCTTGTCCAGGTGGTGGTCCAGCAGTATGCGCGTGCCCGCGCCGCGCTGGCGGTTGATGAAGCGCACGTCGGGCCGGGCCAGGTCGGCCACGCCCCGGATGTTCTTGGGGTTGCCCTTGGCCACCATGAGGCCCTGGTGGCGGATGGCCAGGTTGATGACCGCCAGGTCCATGCCGGGCAGGTGCTTTTGCAGGAAGGGGAAGTTGAAGTCGCCGCTCTCGGGCTCGAAGAGATGGCACCCGGCGAACAGGGCCGAGCCGCCCTTGAGGGCCGTGATGCCGCCCATGCTGCCCACGTGGCTCGACACCAGGGACAGGGGGGCGGGCAGGCCCATGAGCTCGTTGGCGAGCAGGTCCAGGATGTTGTCGTGGCTGCCGATGTGCACCAGCACCTTGTCCAGCCCGGCCAGCGGCACCAGCAGCTCGGCCTCGATGATGGCGTCCTGCTCCAGGCCCTCGCTCTGGGCGGGGATGCGCGTGATGGCCTGGGCCTTGGTGAGGCTGGTGATGAGCCCGGCCCCGCGCGGCAGGGGCGCGGCCACAAAGCCGCCGCCCACCTTGCCCACGGCCAGGCGGATGATCTCCTCCATGCCGGGGCGGCTGGGGGTCTTGCGGGCCAGCCGGGCGCTGATCTTCTGGCGTCCCGGCGAGTCCTGCCGCTGGAGCCAGCGCACCACGGGCTCCAGCACGTCCTCCAGGCAGACCACGGCGCTTACGGGGTAGCCCGGCGCGCCCACCAGCAGCCGCCCGTCGAAGAGCCCGCTGGTGACGCCAAGCACCGTGGGCTTGCCCGGCATGACGCTGATGCCGTGGGCCAGCAGCTTGCCGAAGCCTTCGAAGGTGGCGCGGGTGAAGTCCTTGCTGCCCGCGCTGGAGCCCGCGCCCACCACCACCACGTGGGCCCCGCCCGCCAGGGCGGAGGCCACCGCGGCCTTGAGGGCCTCGGGCCGGTCGGGCACGGGCGGCGTGAACGAGGGCAGGGCCCCCCAGGAGGCGGCGATGGCCCGGAACACCTGGGAGTTGCTCTCTATGACCTGCCCGGCCGTGGGGGTGGGGCAGGCGGTGAAGTCCAGCACCTCGTCGCCGGTGGGGATGAAGGTGAGCCGCACGCGCTCCCACACGGAGACCTCGAAGATGCCCGCGGCCAGCAGCGCGCCCACGTCGTAGGGCGAGAGGGTGTGGTTCTGCGGCAGCAAAAGCTCCGTGGCCACGATGTCCTCGCCGATGCGGCGCACGTGCTGCCAGGGGAAGGCCGGAGCCTCTATGCCCGCGGTTTCGTCGTCCACCTGCTCCACGTGCTCGATCATGACCACCGCGTCCATGCCCTCGGGCAGGGGGTGGCCGGTGTTGACCGGATGGTAGCCGCGGCCCTTCTTGAGCAGCACGGGGCTGCCCTCGCGCGCGGCGAAAGTCGCGGCCGAATTGACGGCGATGCCGTCCATGGCGGCGGAGTGGAAGGTGGGCGAGGAGCAGCGGGCGAAGATGGGCTGGCTGGTGACGCGGCCGCAGGCCTCGTGGGCGGGCACGGTCTCGGCCCGGATGAGGGCGGCCCGGTCCAGGGCGTCCTTTGCGCGGCGCACGGCCTCCGCCGGTTCGATGGTGGACAGGTAGATGTTGCGGTCGTCGTTGCTGCCGTCGCTGTTCATGGGGGGCCTCCGGTATCTTCTGCCAGAATGGACATAGAAATGCCCGAGGAGCGAGGCCCTGTCAAGAAAACAGGGCCGGCGCCGAGGAATGGCACCGGCCCTGTTTCGCGGCGGTTTACGTGGTCTTCTGCTGGGGCTTGTGGGCCGCCTTGGCGTCCTTTTGGGAGGACTGGCCAGACTGGGGCTGCTTGCCGCCTTTGCCGCCCTTGGCCTGGTCGGGCTTGGCCTTGCCGGATTTGGCAGCATCGGGCTTGGCGGGCTTCTGCTGCGCGCCGGCGGACTGGACGGCGCCCTGGGGCGCGGACTGGTAGCTGGCCGGGTCGCGGTGGCGCTGGAAGCGGTTCACCGCCCGGTTGTGCTCGTCCAGGGTGGCGCTGAACTGGTGGGTGCCGTCGCCCCGGGCCACGAAGTAGAGATAGTCATGCGTCTCCGGGTTCAGGGCCGCCTGCAGCGAGGCCAGCCCCGGCGAGCAGATGGGCCCCGGCGGCAGGCCCGCGTGGGCGTAGGTGTTGTAGGGGTTGCTCGCATCCTCCAGGTGGGAGCGCTTCAGGTCGCCGTCGAAGGAGGGCCCAAGGCCGTAGATGACGGTGGGGTCGCACTGCAGGCGCATGCCGAGCTTCAGCCGGTTCAGGAACACCCCGGCGATGCGCGGGCGCTCGGAGGCGTCGCCCGTTTCGCGCTCCACCAGGGAGGCCAGGATGACGACGCGCCGGAGTTCGTCCGGCGGGGGCGGCCCCTGGGGCCACAGCTTCTTGGCCTGGTGGTCGAACTCCTTGAGCATGGCCTCCACCACGGCGGTGCCGTTGTCGGCCTGCCCGCGCGAGAGCTGGTACGTCTCCGGGAACAGGAAGCCCTCGGCGCTGTCGCCGGGGATGGAATATTTCTGGAGCAGGGTGGCGTTTTTGGTGGCCTGTTCGAAGCTCGCGCCGTCGGTGAGGTTTTCGGCCTCGAAGAGCTTGGCCGCGGCCCACCAGGGCAGGCCCTCGCGCACCACCACCTTGTGCAGGATGCCGCTGGTGGTGGTGATGACGCGCAGCACCTCCTGGGCGGGCCAGCCGGAGGAGAGCAGGAACTCGCCAGCGCGCGCCGCGCCCATGTGGCCGTTCAGCCGCGCGGCCAGCAGCAGGGCCGGGGCGCTGCGGATGACGCCTTTCTGCTCCAGCTCGCGGGCGATGGCCGGGAGCGCCATGCCGGGGCGGATGAGCACCACCTGCTCGCGGCCGGGCACCTCCGCCGGGCCGAGAAAGTAGACCATGAGCCCCGCGAAAGCCGCGGCAAGGGTTGCGACGAACCCCAGCAGGACCCACAGAAGGGACTTCAGCCGGGATTTCTTGCGGGGTTCTGGCTGATCCAGGTTTCCAGGATCTGCACCGCCGCCTGGCTGTCCAGTCGTGTTTTCCTCTTCCGGCTGCACAGACCGGCCTCCTTGAGCTGGGCCTCCGCCGCGGCGGAGCTTAAGCGTTCGTCCATCAGGCGCACGGGGATGTCCACGCGCCGTGCCAGGCTCTCGGCGAAGTTGCGCGCCTGGCGGGTGGTGAGGGAGTCCTCGCCGTCCAGGGTCAGCGGCAGGCCCACCACAACGGTCTCCACGCCCTCGGCGCGGATGATCTCCACAAGGGCCCCGAAGAGGCTGTCTCTCGTGGTGCGCGTGAGGGCGTCCCGCGGAAAGGCCATGCGGCCTTCCGGGTCGGTGATGGCAAGGCCCACGCGGACCTGCCCGTAGTCGATGCCGAGCACGCGCATGCGAATTCGTCCCTTGCCCGGCCGGCGTTTCTGCCATCACCGGGGGCGGGCGGAGTGTGGGGCAAAGGCCGGGGGGGTGTCAAGCTGCCGGACGTTTTTCCCCCAGGGGGGAGGGTCTGTCTCCCTTTGCTTCCCGTGGCGTCATCTGGTACGAATACGAAGATATCGCGATGAGGCCCGCTCATGCACGTGAATTTTTTGCCTCGCTCCTCCGGCGCATCCTCCGGACCCCCTTCCCGCCCGCGCAAGCCGTGGCTGGCGGCGGCGCTGTCCTTTCTCTGGCCGGGCCTGGGGCAGCTTTACAACGGCCGCTTCAGGAAAGGGGCCACGCTCATCGGGCTAGCCGCCGCCTGGCAGCTCCTGGGCATCGGCGCGGCGGAGACCTTCCGCTGGTGGCTGTCGTCGCTTGCCGGGTACACCATGCTCTCCCTCTACGCCGCGTGGGAGGCGTACCGGGCCGCGCGCACCCTGCACGACTACGTGCCCGGTCCGCACAACAAGGCCACCGTGTACGTGGGCGCGGTCGTGGTCATGGCCACGGCCTCGGTCATGGCCGGCCATGCGGAGCGCTGGGCCTTTCCCATCTACACCGTGTCCCAGACCTCCATGCGGCCCACCCTGCGCTCGGGCGACCGCCTGCGCTGCCAGGCCCTGCACCCGCGCGACATCATCCGCCGCGGGCAGCTGGTGGTGTTCGAGTATCCCGGCGAGCACTCGCTCATCTTCGTCAAGCGCGTGGTGGGCCTGCCGGGCGAGGTGGTGGAGGTGGACGACGGCCTGGTCTACGTCAACGGCGATCCCATCGACGAGGGCTATTACGCCTCGCGCCGGCCGGGCGGCAAAAGCCTGGACATGCCGCCCGCGCGCCTGGCCCCGGACGAGTACTACGTCATGGGCGACAACCGCCACGCGTCCTTCGACTCCCGCAGCTACGGGCCGGTGAACCGCGCGCGCATGCTGGCCACGCCGCTCTACATCATCTTTTCCATCGACGAAGGAAGGAACATACGCTGGGACCGCACCGGCCTGCCGGCGCGCTAGCGGCGGGGGCCTAGGCCTCCCCTGGCCGCAGGCAGCCCGCCTTGCGCAGGGCCAGCAGCAGGGCCTCCGGCTGCACGGGCTTGGTCACGTAGTCGTCCATGCCGGCGGAAAGGAAGCGCTCGCGGTCTCCGGGCATGGCGTAGGCCGTAAGGGCCACGATGCGTGAGCGCGGCCGGCCCTGCTCCCGCTCCAGCTCGCGGATGGCCTGCGTGGCCTCCACCCCGTTCATGAGGGGCATCTGGATGTCCATGAGCACGCAGTTGAAGCGGCCCCTGCGCCAGGCTTCCACCGCGGCCACGCCGTCGGTCGCGGTCACCACCTCGTAGCCCATGCGGCGCAGCATCACCTGGGCCGAAAGCCGGCTCACCTCCTCGTCCTCCACCAGAAGCAGGCGCTGGCCCTTCTGGCCGGGCTCCTCCGTGGCGCACGGGGGCGTTGGCGCCTGCGCCGGGGCCTCCTTGGACTGCTCAAGGGGAATCTGCAGGGTGAAGGTGGTGCCCCGGCCGGCCTCGCTGTCCACGTCGATGCTGCCGCCCATGAGGTCCATGAGCCGCTTGACGATGGCCAGGCCCAGGCCCGCGCCCTGGTAGCGCCGTGTGTAGGAGGCGTCCACCTGGGTGAAGCGCTCGAACACGTGGCTGATCTTTTCCGCCGGGATGCCTATGCCCGTGTCGGTGATGCTCAGGTAGAGCCGGGCAAGGTCCGGGTTCGCGCCGTGGGGCCTGGCCCATGCCTCCACGGTGACCCCGCCGTGGGGCGTGAACTTCACCGCGTTGCCCAGAAGGTTGAAGAGCACCTGGCGCAGGCGGGCCTCGTCGCCGATGAGCTCGTCCGGCAGGTCCTTGTCCGGGGAAATGGTGAGGGTGAGGCCGTGCTTGGCGCAGGAGGCCTCGAACACCGCGGCGGCGCTTCTGAGCAGCTCCCGCGGGCTGAAGGGCTGGCGCTCCAGCCGCAACTGCCCGGCCTCCACGCGGGAAAAGTCCAGGATGTCGTTCAGCAGGCTCAAGAGCCTGTTGCCGGATTCGTAGGCCATGTTCAGGTAGTCGGCCTGCTCCTCGGGCGTGTTCTTCTCCTTCAGCAGCTGCAGCATGCCCAGCACCCCGTTCAAGGGGGTGCGGATCTCGTGGCTCATGTTGGCCAGGAACTCGCCCTTGGCGATGCTGGCGGCCTCCGCCTCCACGCGGGCCTGGTGCTCCTTGGCGATGCTCTGGTCCAGGCGGCGGCCGCCGCAGACGATGCCCGCGAGCCCGATGCCCCAGACCAGGAAGTAGCCCGCCGCGGTCTTGCCCGCCTGGGTGCGGAATTCCCGCAGATGGCTTTCCAGCGGCACGGAAACGCTGATGCCGCCGCGTATGTCGCCCACGGAATAGCCTTGCCCCGCGTGGCACTTGAGGCAGGGCTCCTCCACGCGCATGGGCCGGATGATGCGCAGCAGGGGCTTGCCCTCCAGCTCGGTGACGGCGAAGCGCTCGTCCGCGGTGCCGTTCTCGAAGTTGCCGAGGGCCTCGTGCTCCCAGGTGTCGGCCCTGTTGCCCGGGCGCAGCGGATCAAGGCTGGTGATGTGCCCCTGGACCTGGGCGGAGTGCTGCTGGATGTCGTACACTTGGCGCATCATGTACGCCGGGTTGATGAGGGTGAGCCGTGTGCCGTCGACGGTCTTGAGGTCGCGCTCGGGCACGCTGAGATAGGGGTTGGGCTGGTTGAGCGGGCCCACCTTGACGTAGACGCCGCCGCGCTGCGTGGCCCAGCGGCGGAAGGTCAGGTCCTTCTCGAAGGCCACGCGCGCGGCCACGCGGGCCTGTTCGAGCATGCTTTCGCGGCTGGCGGCGATGGAGATGGCCGCGGCGATGAGAACGAGAACGGTCCATGCGAGTCCGGCCAGAAGGAGGGGCTTTTTCATGCTGCACCTTGAGCCGCCGCCCGCGGCGACGGGCGGAACAGGGATTTTGACGTATTATACACGAAGGGCGCAGCATGTACAGGACGGGGGGCGGAAAAAAAGGCCGGAGCCCTTGCGGACCCCGGCCTTGCGGAAGCGATTGTAAGGACGGAGGCTAGTACATGCCGCCCATTCCACCCATGCCGCCCATGCCGCCCATGCCTGCGGGCATGGCCGGAGCGCTGCCGCCCTTCTCGGGCTTGTCGGCGATAGCGCACTCGGTGGTGAGCAGCAGACCGGCCACGGAGGAGGCGTTCTGCAGGGCGATGCGGGTCACCTTCTTGGGATCGATGACGCCGGCCTTGATCAGGTCCTCGTACTCGCCGGTGCCGGCGTTGAAGCCGAAGCCGTCCTTGCCGGCCTTGACCTTCTCCACCACGATGGAGCCTTCGAAGCCGGCGTTGGCGGAGATGGAGCGCAGGGGCACCTCGATGGCGCGGCGGATGATGTCGATGCCGGCCTGCTCGTCGTCGTCAACGGCCTTGATCTTGTCGAGCACCTTCTGGCTGCGCACCAGGGCCACGCCGCCGCCAGGCACGATGCCTTCCTCGACGGCCGCGCGGGTGGCGTTCAGGGCGTCTTCCACGCGGGCCTTCTTCTCCTTCATCTCGGTCTCGGTGGCGGCGCCCACGTGGATGACGGCAACGCCGCCCACGATCTTGGCCAGGCGCTCCTGCAGCTTCTCCTTGTCGTAGGAGGAGCTGGTCTCCTCGATCTCGGCGCGGATCTGCTTCACGCGGGCGGTGATGTCGGCCTTCTTGCCCTTGCCGTCCACGATGGTGCAGGTTTCCTTGTCGATGACCACGCGCTTGGCCTGGCCCAGGTCGTTCACGGTGGCGCCTTCAAGCTTCACGCCCAGATCCTCGGAGATGCAGGTGCCGCCGGTGAGGATGGCGATGTCCTGCAGCATGGCCTTTCGACGGTCGCCGAAGCCCGGCGCCTTCACCGCGCAAACCTTCAACGTGCCGCGCAACTTGTTGACCACCAGCTTCGCCAGCGCTTCGCCCTCGATATCTTCCGCGATCAAGAGCAGCGAACGACCC
>JACRDI010000043.1 GCA_016218665.1 Desulfovibrio sp.
CCCCCCCCCCCCCCCCCCCCCCCCCCCCCCCCCCCCCCCCCCCCCCCCCCCCCCCCCCCCCCGGCTCTCTTCCCTCCTACACCACAAGCCCGTCCTCCATCCTGACGACGCGGTCGCCCAGGCGGGCGTATTCCTCGTTGTGCGTCACCATGACCACGGACAGGCCGTCGCCGTGGATGCCCTTCAGCAGCTCCATCACCGTGCCGCCCGTGGCCGAGTCCAGGCTGCCGGTGGGCTCGTCGGCAAAGAGGATGCGCGCGTCCTTCACCAGGGCGCGGGCGATGGCCACGCGCTGCTGCTCCCCGCCGGAAAGCTGCCCGGGCAGGCGGTGCGCCTTGTCGGCCAGGCCCACGCGTTCCAGGCTCTGCATGGCGCGCGCCTTCTGGGCGCGGGTGACGGGTTTGAGCCCGCGCATGAAGGGCAGAAGCGTGTTCTCCAGGGCCGTCAGGTAGGGCAGCAGGTAGTGGAACTGGAAGATGACGGCGAAATCGCCGTGGCGGATGGCGTTGATCTCGGCCTCGCTGGCGCGGGCCAGGTCGCGGCCCTGGTAGTTCAGCTGCCCGGCGTCCGGCTTCAGCAGGGTGGAGAGCACGCTCAGAAAGGTGCTCTTGCCCGAGCCGGAGCGGCCCACGATGGACACGAACTCGCCCTGGCTCACGGAAAGGGACACGCCCTTGAGCGCCAGGGCGGTCAGGCCGTCCTGGGTGAAGGCCTTGGTGACGCCGACGACTTCAAGAATGGGTGTTGCGGTCATGGCGTCCTCCTACAGGGTGACCAGCGCTTCGCTGGGTTCGATGCTGGCGGCCTTCCAGGCCGGGAACAGCGAGGCCAGGGAGGTGAGGAGCGCCAGCACCAGGGCCGTGGCCACAAGGTGCAGGGGCTCGAAGGCGATGGCCCCGGCGCCCTCCATGTCCAGCACGGCCAGGATGCGGAAGCTGACGAAGTAGCCCGCCAGGTAGCCGGCAAGACCGGCGAACAGGCCGATGACCGCGGCCTCGGCGCAGAAGATGGAGAACACCGCCCGACGCGAGAAGCCCAGGGAGCGCAGGATGCCGATCTCCTTCTTGCGCTCGTTCACTGCGGAGAGCATGGAAATGCCCACCATGGAGCAGCCGGTGAGCAGGATCACCAGACTGACGGACAGGATGAGCTGCTTCACGAAATGCACGCTGACCATGCGCTGCTCCACTATGCCGCGCAGGGTCTTGATCTCCACGCCCGGAAGCGCGGCGGAAATCTGGCCCACAATATCATCGATGGGGCAGCCGGAGCACAGGGCCGCCACCTCCACGAAATTCACCTTGCCC
>JACRDI010000044.1 GCA_016218665.1 Desulfovibrio sp.
CACGAGCGGGAATAACTCAGCGGTAGAGTGCAACCTTGCCAAGGTTGAAGTCGCGAGTTCAAATCTCGTTTCCCGCTCCAGCTCTTTATGGGGGGCCGGCTCCGGCCGGTCCCCTTTTGCATCCCCGCGGTGCGTTGTCCGTGATGGTGCGTTGTCCGTGGCGATGCATTGTCCGTGGCGATGCATTGTCCGTGAAAGATGAGCGGGAATAACTCAGCGGTAGAGTGCAACCTTGCCAAGGTTGAAGTCGCGGGTTCAAATCCCGTTTCCCGCTCCAGATGAAAACAAAAGGCCGGCCCTGATGGACCGGCCTTCTTCTTTGGCCTTGGGTGGGGGCGCGGCGCTAGCGCAGTTCGCCCCGGCTGGAGCGCACCTGCAACTCCTGCAGGATGAGCCGCTCGTACTCCGGGGACATGCGCTCGTCGCCGGGGGCTTCGGCGGTCAGCTCGGAGGCGGGGTCGGCCAGCAGGCCCTGGGCCGTGCTCATGACCCGGGTGAGGTGCTGGGTCTCCTCCCAGAAGTCCAGCAGTTCGTCATCCCCAAGGGACTTGATCTGCTCTTCAAGGGTGAAGGATTCTTCGGAAATTGCGAACTGTCCCATGTGCTCCGGTTCCTCGCGCATAAAGTTGCGGCCCATTTCGGCCGATGCTTCTGCAAGGCAGTTACCTTTTTCCCCGCCAGCCGTCAAACCAGCCGCGCGTGCCCGTGGCAGGAGGCTTCCGGTGATGCGCAAAGCAGAAATGCATTGACAAAGGGGTTGGATGCTGCAACTAGTCTTAGGTGAGAAGAGCCGTGCCCAGGGCGCGGCAGCCGAGCAAGGTGCAACCAAGGAGCCGGAACTATGGAAGAGAACGTCAGGCGCCAGGACGACGCGCTGATACAGCTCGTCACGTTCAGCATCGGCGAAGAGGAGTTCGGCGTGGACATCCTCAAGGTGCAGGAGATCATCCGCACCATGGAGATCACCCGCGTCCCGCGCGCGCCAGAGTTCGTGGAAGGCGTCATCAACTTGCGCGGCAAGGTCATTCCCATCATCGACCTGCGCCGCCGCTTCAAATTGGCCGACCGCGCCCACGACAAGCACACGCGCATCATCGTCATCGAGATCAACAGCATGGTCGTCGGCTTCGTGGTCGACTCCGTGTCAGAGGTGCTGCGCATTCCTTCCAACACGGTGGAGCCGCCCCCGCCGGTTGTGTCCGGGCTTGATTCCGAGTACATCAGCGGAGTCGGCAAGCTGGAGGACCGGCTGCTCATCCTGCTCGACCTGAACAAGCTTTTGAGCAACGAGGAGCACGCCGCCCTGAGCGGGGTCTAAGTTCCGAGCGCCTGAAAAGACGTCAGCGGGCCGTCCCTTCGCACAATCCGGCGAAGCGGCGGCCCTTTTTCTTACCCATTGCAGCGCCACGGCGGATGCCCTGGCGCATGGAGCGTTTGCGGTGCAGTTTCCTTCCGAACTCGACGTTTTCTTCAAGGGGCAGGGCGCGGCCTTGCGCGTGTTCAAAAGCGGGCCCGGCACCCAGGCGCTGCTGGCCCATGCCCTGCGCGCCAAGGGGCAGGAGGTGGTCCTTGTGGCCGCCGGCGCGCGGGAGTTCCGCGAGCTGCACGCGCTTCTGACCCTCTTTGCCGGCGAGGTCGACGAACTCGCCCCGGCCTTCGAGTCCCCGGTCATCGCCCTGCCGCAGCACCTGCCCAAGAAGCCCACGGCCGAGGAATGGGGCCCGCGCTGGGCCGCGCTGCACGCCCTGGCCTTCGGCCGCAAGCCGCGCATCATCCTGCTCACCGTGGACAACCTGCTGCCCCGCTGGCCCGCGCCGGAGGTGGTGGAGCAGGGCAGCCTCGCCCTCGCCAAGGGCGAGGACATGTCTCCCGAGCTGGTGCTGGAGCAGGCCGTCGCCTGGGGCTACGTGCGCCGGGCGGTCGTCACCGCGCCGGGGGAGATCGCCGTGCGCGGCGACATCGTGGACATCTTCGCCGCGGGCTACCCGCTGCCCCTGCGCCTGGAGTTCTTTGGCGACACCCTGGACGAGATCCGCCTGTTCGACCCGGCCACCCAGCGCTCCCGCGCGGACCTGAAGGAAGTGACGCTTCTGCCCGTGGCCCCGGCGGTGCTGAACCGCCAGACCATGGAACAGGCCCTGGACCTGTGGCGCAAGCTGCGCGTGAGCGGCGAGATGGCCGTGGGCGAGGAGCGCGAGCTTTCCGAGCGCCTGGAGCGCGCGGACACTCAGCTCTGGCCCGGCCTCTTCTACCCCGAGGCCGCCACCCTGGACGCCTTTCTCCCGCAGGACGCGGTGTACATCCTGGCCTCCTCGCAGGAGCTGCGCAGCCGCCTGGAGGACCAGCATGCCTCCTGGCGCGCGTTTCTGGAGCGCGAGCAGGCCGAGAGCGGCTGGCGCTGGCCCCTGGCCTCGCTCTGCTGGCCGGAGGAGCGCGCCCGCAAGACCTGGCTGGGCAAGCGGCAGATCGTGTTCGAGGATCTGGTCATGGGCCAGGAGAAGCTTGGCCTGGACCTGCCGGAGAAGAGCTACCAGAGCTTCGGCGATCTTTTCTGGCGGCCGGACCAGGCCCGCAGGCCCTGGACCGCGCTGACCACGGCCCTCAAGGAGTGGAGCGCCGGCGGCGCGCAGGTGGCGCTGTCCTTCCACTCGGAGCGCTCGCGCAAGAAGTTCCTCACCCTGGCCGAGCAGGAGGGCATCGCCGTCCGCCAGAGCTTCCGCGCCGGGGACAAGGGCGTGTGCGCCCTCATCTCGCCCCTCAAGGCGGGCCTGGAGATCTCCTGCTGCCAGCTGTCCATCCTGCCGGAGGACATCCTCCAGCCCGAGGCCGCGCCCAAGGTGCGGGCCGACCGCAAGCAGGCCTTCGAGGGGCTCTCGCGCTTCGACGACCTGGCGGCGGACGACCTGCTGGTGCACCGCGACTACGGCCTGTCGCGCTTCGGCGGGCTGCACCACCTGAAGATAGGCGACGTGGCCAACGACTACCTCCTGCTGTTCTTCGACGGCGAGGACAAGCTGTACCTGCCCGTGGACAGGCTGAACCTCGTGCAGCGCTACAAGGGCCCGGAGGGCGTGAACCCCCGCCTGGACAAGCTGGGCGGCGGCCTGTGGGCCAAGAGCACGGAGCGCGCCCGCAAGGCCATCGAGAAGATCGCCCAGGATCTGGTCGAGATGTACGCCTTCCGCCGGGTGGCCAAGGGCTACTCCTACGGCCCCCCGGGCGACATGTACCGCGAGTTCGAGGCCACCTTCGGCTTCGAGGAGACGCCGGACCAGGCCAAGGCCATCGACGACGTGTTCGCCGACATGGGCGGCACCGAGCCCATGGACCGCCTGGTCTGCGGCGACGTGGGCTTCGGCAAGACCGAGGTGGCCCTGCGCGCGGCCTTCCGCGCCGTGGCCGACGGACGCCAGGTGGCGCTTTTGTGCCCCACCACCGTGCTGGCCGAGCAGCACTACCAGACCTTCACCCGGCGCATGGAGGGCTTTCCCGTGCGCGTGGGCATGCTCAGCCGCTTTGTGCCGCCCAAGCACCAGAAGGTCACCATCCAGGCCGCGGCCCGCGGCGAGGTGGACATCTTGATCGGCACCCACCGGCTCATCTCCGGCGACGTGGAACTGCCCAAACTCGGCCTGCTCATCCTGGACGAGGAGCAGCGCTTCGGCGTCAAACACAAGGAAAAGCTGAAACTTCTGCGCAAGAACATCGACGTGCTGACCTTGACCGCCACGCCCATTCCGCGCACCTTGCAGCTTTCGCTCTCAGGCATCCGGGGGCTCTCGGTCATCGAGACCCCGCCCGAGGACCGCAAGCCGGTGGAGACGGCGCTCGTCGAGCGCGACGACGCGCTGCTTGCCAATGTGCTGGCGCGCGAGCTGGCGCGCGGCGGCCAGGTGTTCTGGGTCTACAACCGGGTGGAGGGGCTGGAGCAGGTGGCCGAGTACGTGCGCAAGCTGGCCCCCGGCGCGCGCGTGGGCATGGCCCACGGCCAGATGACCGAGCGCGCCCTGGAGGACGCCATGCACGGCTTCTGGCACAAGGAGCTGGACGTGCTGGTGTGCACGGCCATCGTGGAATCCGGCCTGGACTTCCCCAACGCCAACACCCTCGTCGTGGACCAGGCGCAGATGTTCGGCCTGGGCCAGCTGTACCAGCTGCGCGGCCGCGTGGGCAGAAGCGACCGCCAGGCCTACGCCTATTTCGTGGTGCCCAGCCTGGACCGCCTGCCGGAGATATCCAAGCGTCGGCTGCGCATCATCCTGGACTTGGACTACCTGGGCGCGGGCTTCCAGGTGGCCATGGAGGACCTGCGCCTGCGCGGGGCCGGCAACATTCTGGGCGAGGTGCAGAGCGGCCAGATCGCCCGCGTGGGCCTGGACCTGTTCCTGGAGATGCTTGAGGAGGAGGTGCGCCGGGTGCGCGGCGGGCCCATAAAGCAGGAGACCGACCCCGAGCTGACCTTCGTGTTCGAGGCGCACCTGCCCTCCGATTACGTCGTCGACGCCAAGGAGCGCCTGCGCTACTACAAGGCCCTTTCCAGCGCGCGCACCCCGGCCGTGCTGGCCGACCTGGCCTCCGAGCTGCGCGACCGCTTCGGCCAGCTGCCGCCAGCGGCCAGGCAGTTCCTGAGCGTGCTGGAGGCCAAGACCGTGCTGGCCCGGCTGCAGGTGCAGAAGGCGGAGCTGGCGCCGAACAAGGCCGTGCTCACCTTCGGCGCGCAGAACACGGCCGTGGCCCCGGCCCGGCTGGTGGCCTGGGTGGGGCAGGGCGGACGCGCCGCCCGGCTGCTGCCGCCCTCCAAGCTGGAACTGCGCTACCCCGAAGGCCTGGACGTGCGCGCCGGGTTGGAGTACCTGCGTGCCGAGCTGGAATCGTTGCTGGACGGCGACCAACCGCCCCAGTAAAGGAGCCGTGATGACCGGACCCCGCGCCGCCTCCCGCCTGCTGTGCCTGCTGCTGGCCTTGTCCGCCGCGTTGCTTGGCTGTTCGCGCCGCTCCCAGGACGAGATCGGCGTGGTCGCGCGCGTCAACGGCCAGCCCATCCGCCTGGAGCTGCTGGAGTTCCAGTACGACCTGCTGCGCCTCGACGCCCTGTCCGGCTCCCTGCCCTCGGTGGGGGCCCTGCGCGAGGCCTACGGCGAGATCCTCGGGCAGCTCATCGCCCAGGAGCTGGTGGCCCAGGAACTGGCCAAGCGCGGCCAGGAGGTCACCGACGAGGAACTGGCCCAGGCCGAGGCCAAGATCCGCGCCGACTATCCCGACGACACCTTCGCGCAGATGCTGGCCGAGGAATTCATCGACCTGAAGATGTGGCGCACCATGCTGCGCTATCTCTGCGGCATGGAGAAGTTCCAGCGCCTGGTGCTGCGGCCGGGCGTTCATCTGGATTACCGCGAGGTGGAGGCCTACTACCGCGAGCACTTGCAGAACTTCCGGCTGCCGGAGCGCGTGCGTGTGCTGGTGGTGCGCGCGCCGGACCGCTCCCTGGTGGAGAAGGCGCTGGCCCTGTACCGCCAGCAGCGGAACCTTGAGGCCTTGGTCCAGGCCTTCCCCGGCGTGCAGGCGCGCGAGGTGGTGGTGGCCAAGGACCTGCTCACCCCCGCCTGGGCGGACGCCCTGCACGGCGGCGACGCCGGCGCAAAGGGCGGGCAGGGGGCCATCCTTTCCGGCCGTGCCGGGCACGAGGGCCTGCTGCTGCTGGAGCGCCTGGGCGCGGAGACCCTGGACATCGCCCAGGCCTACCCGCAGGTGGAGGCCGCCCTGCTTGAGGAGCGCCTGCAACAGGCCTTCGATGCCTGGCTGGGCAAGGCCGTGGACGCTTCGGTGATCAAGGTGAGCGAGCGGCTGCTGTACAAGAGGGACGACGAGGATCTTCCCCCGGACCCTGCGGCCGAGCAGGCCGCTGAGGAGCAGAACGCCTCCGCCGGGGGGGATCTCCCGGACGTTGCAAGCGGCAACGAGACAAGGTAGGGTTACCCGCGCCGCTGGCAGCGCCATCGGCCGGATTCCGCAGAGAAAGAGCACACAAGGAGCGTCATGCGCGTACCTATTTCCCTCCCCCCCCTGGGCTTGGCCCTCGCGCTGGTCCTGGCTTCGGCCCTGCTGTGGCGGGCCCCGGCCCTCGCAGAGGACGTCGTCGTGGACGGCGTCATGGTCGTGGTCAACGGCAAGATCATCACCAAATTCGAGTTCGACGAGCGCATGCGGCCCATTTACGAGCAAGCCCGCGGCCGCCAGCTCAGCACCGAGGAGCTCAGCCAGATTTCCGGGCTCAAGCGGCAGCTCATGGATCAGCTCATCGACGACATCCTCATCCAGCAGGACGCCGAGCGCTACAAACTGAAGGTGACCGACGCCGAGGTCGAGGACCAGGTGAAGGACTTCATGGCCAAGCGCAACTTAAGCGACGAGGAGTTCAAGCAGCAGCTCTCGCGACAGGGCATGAGCCGCGCCGACTTCATGCGCAACATGCGCCGCGACATGATCCGCCACCGGCTCCTCGGCGGCGTGGTCACCAGCAAGGTCGTGGTGACTGATTCAGAGGTCGAGCAGCGCTACAAGGAGCGCAAGGCCGAGTTCTCCAAGGACAGCATGGTGCAGCTGGCCATCCTGCTGGTGCCCACCGCCCAGGCCGCCCAGGACCTCAAGAGCCAGATCGAGGCCGGGCAGCTGACCTTCGCCGATGCGGCCAACAAGTATTCCCAGGGGCCCGGCGTGGGGCACGGGGGCGACATCGGCTTCATCGCCTGGAAGGATCTTGCTCCGGAGTGGAACTCCGCTCTTGCGGGGCTCAAGCCGGGGCAGATCACCTCGCCCGTGCGCGTGCAGGACCTTGCCGGGTTGTTGCAGGTGTTGAGCCTGAAGGAAGGCGAGGAACTGCCGCTGGAAGCCGTGCGCGAGCAAATCTACCAGTCCTTGCACGAGGCGAAGTTCGACAAGGTGTTCCAGGAATACATGCAGAAGCTGCGCGAAAAGGCAGTCATCGAATACAAGAACTAGCACGGCCGGAACCGGCCGCTCAGGGGCGCACACATGAATCTGCTGGAGCTTGGCTTACTGCTGAAACAGGAGCGCGAACGGCGCGGCTTGTCGGTGCGCGACGTGATGGACTCCACCAAGATCAGCCGGCGCAACCTGAACGCGCTGGAGGACGGAGACGTCAAGCTTCTGCCGCATCCGGTCTACCTCAAGGGCTATGTGCGCAACTACGCGCGGCTGGTCGGGCTCGATGCGGACCAGCTGGCGGTCATCGTGGACCAGCAGTCGGACGGGGACACCGGGTACCTGCCGCAGCAACCGGTCTCCGGGCCGGTTTCGGCCCCGGCGCCCGCTCCTGCGGCCGCTGTCGAGCCTGTCCCCGCCCCGGCGCCCGCGCCCGAGCCCGCGCCTACGCCGGCTCCCGCGCCGGAGCCTGCGCCGGTTTCCGAGCCCGAGCCAGCTGCCGAGCCTGAGCCAGCTGCCGAGCCTGAGCCCGCAGCGCAGCCGGAAGCCTCCCGCGAGAGCCAGATCCGCTTCAGCGAGCCCGCTGGCCTTGAGCGCAAGCCCCGCCGCCTGTGGCCCCTGGTGCTGCTTGTGGTTCTTGCCGCGGCCTTGGCCGGTCTGGTGTACCAGTGCCAGCGCATCCAGGCCGAGGAGCCGCCCGTGGCCGCGCTGCTCCCGGCGGAAAACGCCACCAACGCTACGGTCGGCGCCACGGCCAACGCCACGGCCGAGGCGGACGCGAACGCCACCGAGGCCAACGCCACCCTTCCCGGAGCCAGCACCATGCTGCCGGAACCTGTCGCCGCCCCGGCTGCCTCGGCCCCTGCGCCCGCCGCAGCTTCCAGCGGAGCCTCGGCCATGCCGGAGTTCAAACCCGGCGCGCCCACGGCCACGCAGGCCACCGGGGCGAGCGTCTCCACCTCGGGCATCGAGGTCTCGCGCAAGGGCCAGCAGCCTGCCCAGGTGGAGGTGCGCACCCCGGGCATGCAGGAACTGGTGGTCATCGGCAAGCCCGGCGAGGTGTGCTGGGTGGAGGTGAGCGAGGGCCAGCGCCGCAAGACGTTCACCCTGCGCGACGGCGACAGCCGCCGCTTCGAGTTCTCGCAGAAGGCCAAGGTGCGCCTGGGCAACGCCGGTGGCGTCACCTTCCAGCTCAACGGCGCGCACTATCCCTTTGAGGGGCAGCGCGGCCAGACGGCCACCATCGAGATCGGCAGCTAGCCGGGGGCCGTTCGGGGGCAGGGCATGGAATTTACCGAAAAGGCCCTGGTGTTGAAGGTGGGCCGCTTTCGGGAGAACGACGTCTGGGTCAAGCTTTTCTGCGCGGGCCGTGGTGTCATCACGGCCTTCGCATTTGGGGGCAGCCGCAGCCGCAGGCGCTTCTCCGGCTGCCTGGACCAGCTCGTGCTGGCCTCCTTCACTGTGGGGATGAGCAGGCGCGGCGCCTACAACGTGCTGCAGGAGGGCGAGCTTCTGCACGCCTTTCCCGGCCTGCGGGGCGATGCGCGCAAGCTGGGGCTGGTGGCCCACTGCCTCAGGTTCGTGGAGGCCGTGCAGGTGGGCCAGGACGGGGCCCGGCACGTCTTCGACCTGCTGCTGGAGACCTTGCAGGCGCTGGAGGCCGGCAGCGTGGCGGCGGAGGTGCTGCCGCTCTTGTTCAAGGCCAAGCTCACCTTCGAGCAGGGCCTGAAGCCGGACCTGGCCCTGTGCGTGCACTGCGGCCGCCCGGCCTGGGACCACGACTGCGCCGAGGACGACGATCTTGACCCGGCGCACCGGCTGGCCTTTTCCATCGAGCGCGGCGGGCTGGTATGCAGCCTGTGCGACGATGTCCCGGCCGAGACGTTGTGCCTGGAGTCCGTGCGGGTGCTGGAATGGATCGGCACAAGCCGCCCGGCCGAGTGGCCGAGCCTCGTACTTGAGCCGGATACGCGCCGGGAGCTGTCCCGGCTGGTGGACCGCTTTGTGGCCTGGCACCTGGGCCTGCGCTGGGAAAATGGAACATACAGAAAAATCTAGGTTTCTGGAGATGATATGAACTTCCAAGACGTGATCCAAACCCTGCAGCGCTTCTGGACCGACCGGGGCTGCGTGCTGGTGCAGCCCTTTGACATCGAATGCGGCGCGGGCACCTTCAATCCCTCCACCTTCTTCCGCGTCATCGGGCCGGAGCCCTGGAACGTGTGCTACGTGGAGCCCTCGCGCCGTCCCACCGACGGCCGCTACGGCGAGAATCCCAACCGCCTGCAGCACTATTACCAGTTCCAGGTCATCCTGAAGCCCAGCCCGGACAACGTGCAGGACCTGTATCTCGACTCCCTGCGGGCGCTCGGCATCGACCCCGCCGCCCACGACATCCGCTTCGTGGAGGACGACTGGGAGTCGCCTACCCTGGGCGCCTGGGGCCTGGGCTGGGAGGTCTGGCTCAACGGCATGGAGGTCACCCAGTTCACCTACTTCCAGCAGGTGGGCGGCATCGACCTCTTCCCCACCAGCGTGGAGATCACCTACGGCCTTGAGCGCATCTCCATGTACCTGCAGGAGAAGGAGAGCGTCTACGACCTGAAGTGGAACGACCGCGTGACCTACGGCCACGTGTACCACCAGAACGAGGTGGAGCAGTCGAAGTACAACTTCGAGCTCTCCGACGCCGCCATGCTGCTCGATATGTTCAACAAGTTTGAGGGCGAGTGCAAAAAGCTGTGCGAGGCCGGGGTGCCCTGGCCCGCCTACGACTACTGCCTGAAGTGCTCGCACACCTTCAACCTGCTGGACGCCCGCGGGGCCATCTCCATCACCGAGCGCACGGCCTACATCGGCCGCGTGCGCGCCCTGGCCTCGGCCATCGCCGCCCTGTACGCCGCCCAGCGCGAGGCCCTGGGCTACCCCATGCTCGAAACCGCCAAATAGCCGGAAGTGAGTCGATATATGTCCGAATTCATTCTTGAGATTGGCACCGAGGAGATGCCCGCGCGCTTCGTGCCGCGTCTGGGCGAGGAACTCGTGGAGCTTTTTGAGCGCCTGCTGGCCGAGCAGAAGATCGACCACGGCGGCGTGCGCGCCTTCGCCACCCCGCGCAGGCTGGTGGCCCACGTGTCCGCCCTGTCCCTCACCCAGCGGCTGGAGGAGGAGGTCGTCTCCGGTCCGCCGGTCAAGATCGCCTATGCCGACGGCAAGCTGACCAAAGCCGGGGAGGGCTTCGCCAAGACCCAGGGCGTGGCCGAGGCCGACCTTTTCGTGCAGCAGACGCCCAAGGGCGAGTACGTGGCCGCGCGCAAGAAGGTGGGCGGCGGCAAGACGCTGGACATTCTGCCCGGCCTGTGCCTCACGGCGTTCAAGGCTCTCTCCTTCCCCAAGCGCATGAAGTGGGGCAGCCTGGACTTCCTCTTCGGCCGCCCCTTGCGCTGGGTGCTGGCCCTGCTGGACGCCGACGTGGTGCCCATCGAGATCGCGGGGCTCACCTCCGGCCGCGTGACCTTTGGCCACCGCGTGCTGGGCCCCGGCCCCTGGACCGTGGATTCCGCCGCGGACTACTTCGACACCATCCGCGACAAGGCCAATGTGGTGCTGGACGCGCGCGAGCGCCTGGAAATGGTCAAGAGTGAGGGCGACCGCCTGGCCGCCGGCCTTGGCGGCAGCGTGGTCTGGGACGAGGGGCTGCTGCTTGAGGTGGCCAACCTCGTGGAATACCCCCGCCCGATTCTGGGCGAGTTCTCCCGCCTGTACCTGGAACTGCCCGCCCAGGTGCTCTTGACCTCCATGCAGAGCCACCAGAAGAGCTTCGGCGTGCGCGGGGCGGACGGCAACCTGCTGCCGTATTTTCTGACCACCCTGAACATCGAGCCCACCGACATGGCCGTGGTCAAGAAGGGCTGGGAGCGCGTTCTGAAGGCCCGCCTGGAGGACGCCCGCTTCTTCTGGGAGGCCGACCTTGAGGCCAGGCTGGACGAATGGCTTGAGAAGCTCGACAGCGTGGTCTTCCTGGGCCCCCTGGGCAGCATGGGCGACAAGTCGCGCCGGCTGGAGAAGCTGTGCCGCACGCTGGGCGAAGTCTGCGGCGTTTCCCCCGAGGACATGGCCCGTGCCGGACGCCTGGCCAAGGCCGACCTCATGAGCGAGATGGTGTATGAGTTCGACAGCCTGCAGGGCGTCATGGGCGGCATCTACGCCCGCAAGAAGGGCGAGAGCGAGATCGTGGCCCAGGCCGTGGCCGAGCAGTACCTGCCCGCCGGGCCGGATTCCCCCGTTCCCGCCACGCTGCCCGGCGCGCTGCTCGCCATGGCGGACAAGCTGGATACCATGGCCGGCTGCTTCGGCCTGGGGAACATCCCCACCGGCGCGGCCGATCCCTACGCCCTCAGGCGCGCGGCGCTTGGCATCAGCCGCATCATCATGGAGCACGGGCTCAACCTGAAGCTCGACGAGTTGCTGGCCTGGGCCCAGGCCGGGTATGAGAACGTCAAGTGGAAGCTGCCGCTCGACGACGCCCGCGCCAAGATGGTGGAGTTCTTCGGCCTGCGTTTGCGCGCGCTCTTCGCCAGTGGCGAGGGCGACAGCCGCGTGGCCGACGCCGCCCTGGGCGCCGGGTTCGAGGACATCCGCACCCTGAAGCTGCGCTTCGACGCCCTTTCCGCCTTCAGCCGCCAGCCGGACTACGAGCAGGCCGTGCTGACCTTCAAGCGCGCGGACAACATCATCCGCAAGCAGGGCGGGGAAGCGGGCGTGGCGCTCTCCGAAGCCGTGGACGCGGCGAAGCTCGACGCGCCCGAGGAAAAGGAACTGCACCGCATCCTGGGCGAGACCGCCCCGCGCTTCGAGGAGCTCTGGACCGCGGGCGACTTTGCGGGCATTCTGGGCCAGCTGGGGGAAATCCGCCCGGCGCTGGACGCCTTCTTCGACAAGGTCATGGTCATGGCCGAGGACATGGCCGTGCGCCAGAACCGGTTGAACATGCTCCACGGCCTCGTGTCGCGCATGAAGACCGTGGCCGACTTCGGCGCGTTGCAGGTGTAGCCGGGGCGCGGAAAAAAGCGCTTGACAACCTGCTGGCAATGTGGGTAAGCACCCTGTCTCGACTCATGGTCGAGACCGAACAACAAAAAAGAATCAGGAGAGAGAGCCTTGGCCAACCATACTTCCGCCTTGAAGAGACACCGTCAGAGCCTTAAGCGCCAGGCCCGTAACAAGGCCGTCAAGACCCGCATCAAGAATGTGGTGAAGGCCGTGCGCCAGGCCCTGGCCGAGAAGAGCGCGGAAAAGGCCACTGCCGCCCTGGCCACCGCCAGCTCCGTGCTGGACAAGGCCGCTTCCAAGAAGGTCATCCACTGGAAGAAGGCCGGCCGCTGCATCGCGCGTCTGCAGACCGCGATCAACAAGCTCTCCGCCTAGTCTCTCCACCGTCGTCACGACAAAGCCCGCCCCGGTTCGCCGGTGGCGGGCTTTTTGCGTTGGGAAAGAAAGCTACTTCGTTTGATTTGCGTCCCAGAACTTCTTGAACTCAAGGCGCCGTTTTTTTACGTGGGCCTTCTTTTTGGCAATGACCTCTTTTATGCTCATTTTCGGATCAATATCCATTCTGCTAGTGAACGAATTGCAGGCCTTGCAACAAGCCACTAGATTGTCGATGCTGTGATCAGGGGTGTCTGTGGCAGAGACGGGGATTACATGATCGACGCTCATCTGGAGCCAGTTGTCGAAAGTGCTCCCGTCGAATCCGCAGTACTTGCATTTGTATTTGTCACGTTTGAGAGCCTTGGCGCCATATCCGCACAAAGACGTGTTCTTGAGTGACATCTCGCCTCCCGGTTTGAGGTTATCGGGCAACATAATACACAGCACAATGGATCAACATGAGCCTGTGTATCAGTTTGCCATTTAACCGTTTGTCACCGATTTGGCAATATATTGGGAGCTCTAGTCCACCCTGTAATGGCAGCCCAGCGTCTTCTTGTTGCGCATGGCCGCCTGGGTGACCACGTAGGCCGTCTGGCAGCCGTGGAACAGGTCGATGATGGGCTTGCTGATGGGCGTCTGCTTGTAGAAGTCGTGCATGTTCTTGGAGAGCATGCGCAGGTCCTCGAAGGCGCGGCGCAGGCGGGCCGTGGAGCGGATGATGCCCACGTAGTTCCACATGGTGTTGCGGATGGTGGCCCAGTCCTGGGCGATGAGCGCCGGGTCCTCGTTGTGGATGTCGCCGGGGTTCTGCCAGTCGGGGATGGAGTCCGCCAGCTTCTTGGAAAGCCGCCACTTGGCCCCCAGGCGCTTGGCGATGTCCTGCCCGGCGCTGAAGCCCCAGAGCATGGCCTCCAAAAGCGAGGTGCTGGCCAGTCGGTTGGCCCCGTGCACGCCCGTGCAGGTGCATTCCCCGGCGGAGTACAGCCGCTCCAGCGTGGTGCGGCCGCGCGTGTCCACCAGTATGCCGCCGCAGAAGTAGTGCGCCGCGGGCACCACCGGGATGGGCGCACTGCGCATGTCCACCCCGTGCTCCAGGCACTTGCCGTAGATGGTGGGGAAGCGTTCGGCCACGTCCGCGTGCATGCCGCGCGTGGTGTCCAGGAACACGCAGTCCTCGTCGGTGCGCAGCATCTCGGCCATTATGGCGCGGGTGACGATGTCGCGCGGGGCCAGGTCGGCGCGCTGGTCGTAGCGGGCCATGAAGGCCTCGCCCGAGCCGTTGACGAGCACTGCCCCCTCGCCGCGCACGGCCTCGGAGATGAGAAAGCGCCGCTCGAAGCGCCGGGCCCCCTGGTAGAAGGCCGTGGGGTGGAACTGCACGTATTCCAGGTTGTGCAGCTTGGCCCCGGCGCGGTGCGCCATGGACAGGCCGGAGCCGATGGCCTCGCGCGAGTTGGTGCTGTGCAGGTAGATGCGCCCGGCCCCGCCCGTGGCGAGCACCGTGAAGTCCGCCAGGATGATCTCCACCTGGCCCAGGGCCTCGTTGAACACGTAGGCCCCGACGCACTGGTTGGCCAGATTGTACTTGAAGTCCAGGTGGCCTGCGTGGTGGTGGGTGGACAGGAGGTCGATGGCCGTGCGCCTGGTGAGCACGCGGATGTTCGGGCAGTCGCTCACCGCCTTGGTCAGCTGCTCCATGATGGTCAGGCCGGTGTGGTCCTTGGCGAAGAGGATGCGCGCCACGCTGTGCCCGCCCTCGCGGGTGAAGTACCAGGAGTCCGGGTCGCGGTGGGCGAAGGGCACGTGGTAGGCGTCGATGAGGGTTTTTTGCAGGACTTTCGGGCCCTTGTGGCACAGGTAGCGCACGGCGCGCAGGTAGTTCTGCTTCCACCCGGCGGTAAGGATGTCCTTCTCCAGGATGCCGGGGTCGTCGTCCTCGGAGTGGAACACGATGCCGCCCTGGGCCAGCTTGGTGTTGCCGGCGAAAAGGTCCTCGCCGGAGGTGATGAGTGTCACGTCCGCACCGGATTCGGCCAGGGTGAGGGCGGCCAGGGACCCGGCGATGCCGGAGCCGATGACCAGCACGTCGGTCTTCAGGCGATAGTCGTTCATGGCGTTCCTCCGCTCGCGGTGGCGGCCGGGGTGTCGGCCGGGGTATCGGCCCGGGTATCAATCAGAAATCCGGCCGGGGTGCCGGCCTGGGCTCAGGAGCAGATTTGCAGCATGCGCGCCAGGGCCACCCGCGACTGTTCCGCCACCTCGGCGGGCAGCGAAAGGGGCGCGGCGGCTTCCAGATTGTCCAGCAGTTCGGCCAGGCGCTCCTCGGTGGTCTTGGCCATGTTGGTGCAGCGCATGGTCTTCACGGGCACGATGGTCTTGCCCTCGGCCCGGTGGCGCTCGGCCAGGCGCAGCACCAGGTTCACCTCGGTGCCGATGGCGATGCTCGCTCCGGGCTCGGCCTGGGCGCAATAGCGGATGATGTGCGAGGTGGAGCCGGCGCTGTCCGCCGCCTTGACCACGGCGGGCGGGCATTCCGGGTGCACCACCACCTTCACGCCGGGCATGGCCGCGCGGATGTCGTCGATGAGCTGCTTCTTGAGCGCGTGGTGGATGGCGCAGGAGCCGGGCCAGAGCAGCAGCCTGGCGCGTGCGGCCTTGTCCGCGTCCGCTGCCGGCTGGCCGGGGCGGATGCCCACGGTGAGGCGCTGGCTTTGCGGCAGGCCCATCAGGTTGGCCGTGTTGTCGCCCAGGTGCCGGTCAGGCAGAAAGAGCACGGCGTCGCCCTGCTGGAAGGCCCATTCCATCATCACCCTGGCGTTGGCGCTGGTGCACACGCTGCCGCCAAAGCGGGCGCATACGGCCTTCACCTCGGCGCTGGAGTTCACGTAGGCCAGGGGAACAACCTTGCGCCCCTGGGCGTTCAGCTCGTTCAGCACGGCCTCCACGCGCGGGGCCGGGGCCATGTCGGCCATGGGGCAGGTGGCGTCGGCGTGGGGGATGTGGATCTTCTGGCCGGCCCTGGCCAGGGCGGCTGCGGACTCGGCCATGAAATACACGCCGCAGAATACCACGTGTTCGGCGTCCAGGCCCTCGATCTTGCGGGCCAGCTCCAGGCTGTCGCCCTGGAAGTCCGTATGCCGGATCACTGCCTCGTTCTGGTAGTGATGGCCCAGAATGGCCAGGCGGCTGCCGAAGCGCTTGCGCGCCGCCTCGATGCGCTGGTGTGCGGAAGTCGTCATGGGGGGCTCCGTCTGCTTGTGCGAATGGTCTCTACAGCGCGCTTATGCGCATGCTCAGGTCGGCCACGGGAGCGGAGTGGGTGAGCCGGCCGACGGACACGAAGTCCGGGCCGATGGCGCCGATGGCCGCGATGTTCTCCAGGCTCACCCCGCCGCTGACCTCGGTCTCTATGCCCTGCGGCACGCGCGCCAGCGCCTGGGCCAGCTCCTCCAGGTCCATGTTGTCGAGCATGATGCGGTTGACCCTGCAGCGCGCGGCCTCGTCCACCTCGTCGAAGCTGCGGCACTCCACCTCGATGGGCGGGCAGTCCTCGCCATAGGCGGCGCGCAGCTTCTCCACCGCCGTGGTGATGCCTCCGGCGCGGTCGATGTGGTTGTCCTTGACCATGAGCATCTCGCTCAAGTTGAGCCGGTGGTTCCGCGCTCCGCCGATCCGCACCGCGTACTTCTCCGGGTACCGCAGGCCCGGCAGGGTCTTGCGCGTGTCCAGCAGCACGGTCCTGCTGCCCTTGAGCGCCTCCACGTACCTGGCCGTCAGCGTGGCGATGCCCGACAGATGGCACAGGTAGTTCAGGATGACGCGCTCCGTGCGCAGCAAGTGCCGCGCCGGGCCCTGGATGGCGGCGATGAGCGCGCCCTCGCCCACCCGGTCGCCCTCGTCCACGTTCAGCATGTGCTGGAACTCGCAGCCCGCGAACTCCATGATGAGCGGGATGAGCGGCAGGCCGGCGATTGTCGCGTCGCCCTTGGACACGATGTGCGCCGTGGCCAGGTCGTCCTCGCCGAAGATGCCCTCGCTGGTCAGGTCCTTGCCGTCCTCGGACAGGGCGATGCGGATGCCGGCCAGCAGGAAGAGCTTGGCCTCGGCCTGGAAGAATTCGTCGAAAAGTGAAGCAGTGGCGGACATGGATGCGTTCCTTTGGATGCCGGAAACCCGCGCCGGGCGGGCTAATGGGTGGCGTGCACGGTACAGGAGCGGGCATCGGCAGTCAACTTTGCCAGGGCAAGCGCCGGGGGGCGTGCGGATATCCGGGGCGTCGCCCCGGACCCGGCCGGGGCCCTGCCCCGGACCCCGCCAGAGGGCACGAGGCCCTCTGGACTCCCGTTGCCGCCGGATGGACATCCGGCGGGGCGGCGCAGGGCGTGGCGGCGTGGTCAGTGGCGAGCGGCGCGTACGGGGTGCATCTGAGCGTCCTCGGTGTTCGGCGGCTGGGAGGTCCGGTTGTCGCCCATGCGCGTGGGGCGGTCTGGAGGGCCGAAGCCGGCACCGATGGAGCACGGGCCGAGTGGGGGGGGCCAAGTGGGAGGGCCGAGTGGGAGGGCCGAGCTGACTGGTCGAGGGGGCTGGTCGAGGGGACTGGCTGGGCCAGTGACCGGGCTGAGCGGGCCACTGACCGGGACGGCGACAAGGACGCCAAGAGGCGTGAGAAGCGTGGCGCGGTGACCCGTCCCAGCGGCTGCTGGCGCGCGGGCCTGCCCCCTTCGCACATCACGCGCGGGGGCAAGGGCAAACAGGGGCGGAAGCGGGGAAGGGCGGACGCGCTCAGCGCACCAGGTCGCGCTCCACGTAGTTCTGCGGCTGGCCGGTGGGGTTGGCTATCTTGTGCGGATTGCCGGAGAGCTTGGTGCGCACGCTGGGCGTCATGCCGCCGGGCCCACGCAACTGCGGCAGCATGGCCCGCGTGTTGCGATTCACGGGCACGGTCCAGGTGTGGGCGGCCAGCACCTGGCCGTCGTCCAGCGCCACGATGCGCGCGCTGATGTAGATGACCTTGTCCGCGATGAGGTAGCTGCCGGACATGACGCTTGGCCGGGCCTCGTTCTGGGCCTCCCAGGTGCGCTTTTCCGCGGCCTTGGCCTCGGCGCCGGAAAGGGCCAGGCCCTCGGGCTGGGCGGGGGCTTCGGGCGCGGGCTTGGGCGCGGCCTTCCTGGGCGCGCCGATGGTGACCTTGAAGCCGCGCATGGCCAGCCGGGCGGCCACCTGTTCGGTCACCAGCGGGCCGAAGGGCGAGGGATCGGCCACGTTCATGCGGTTGCCGAAGTTTTCCACGTAGATGGGGGAGTTCTTGTTCAGCGCGGGCATGAAGGAGCCCATCATCACGTCGGCCGCGTCGTAGTTGATGTCCACCAGGGGCGTGGTGTCCTCCTTGAACAGCTCGCCGGTGGTCGGGCGGGTGTTCAACAGGTCGTCCTTGGCGTCCGTGGCGGTGCGCTTGATGCTCGAATAGTACGAGGTCGTAGAACTGCCGCAGCCGGCGAGCAGAAGCACGGCGGCGAGGACGAGCATGGGCAGGAGGCGGGACATGGCGTTTTTCTGTGCGTTCATGGGTCCATCCGCTGCGAAGCGCGGGTTCGGTCGTTTTCGGGCGCTCCGGGTCATGACAGCGTATCGAACAAAATTCGTGAAAACTTTACTCCCGGCCGGGCTCCATGTCCAGTTCCGGCCGCGCGGCCAGGGCGCGGAGAAGCTCGGCCATCTGCCCGGCCGCCTGCCCGGCGGTGCGGAGCACTTCCTCGTGGCTGATCTCCCGCATGCAGTCGGGGGTGTTCTTGTTGGTCAGGCAGCTGATGCCCAGCAGGCGCAGGCCCATGTGCCGCGCGGCGATGGCCTCCATGACGGTGGACATCCCTATGGCATCTGCGCCCATCTGCCGATAAGCTCTTGTCTCGGCAGGAGTCTCCAGGCTGGGACCGGGCACCTGCACGTACACGCCGCGTTCGATGAGGATGCCCAGCCGGGCCGCCTCGCTCCGCGCAAGGGCGACGAGGGCCGGGCACCAGGCTTGGCTCATGTCCGGGAAGCGCGGGCCCAAGGCGTCGATGTTCTGACCGGTGAGGGGACTTTGCCCGGTCATGTTGATGTGGTCGGTGATGAGCATGAGGGAGCCAGCTTCGAAGAGGGGGTTGAGCGCGCCGGCGGCGTTGGTGATGACCAGGGTGCGCACGCCGCCCAAGGCCAGGGCGCGCACGGGCAGGCACACGTCGCGTGCGGAGAAGCCCTCGTACAGGTGGGTGCGGCCGCACAGGGCCAGCACCGGCCTGCCGCAGAGGGTGCCGGAGCGCAGGAAGCCCGCGTGGCCCGCAACGGCGGACGCGGGAAAGCCCGGGATGTCCGCGTAGGGGATGTCCGTGGCGCCGGTGATGCTCTCCGCCACCGGCCCCAGGCCCGACCCCAGCACGAGCCCCAAGGTTCCTGCTTGTATTTTTCCTAGTTTCTCGCGTATGAGTCGGCTAGCGTGGCTGACAATATTGAAGTGGTCCACATGTGCTCCTGTTTTCTATTGACGGAACATATGCCTGTCTTTTAGCCCAGCAGCAGGGCACATTACAAGCCGGAGTAGACACGCCATATGGATTTCGCAACTCTGCTTGGACTCATTTCGGGCTTGGCCCTGGTGGTGGCCGCCATCTTCATGGGTGGCGACATCAGCCTCTTTGTGGACCTCCCGTCGGTGATGATCGTCTTTGGCGGCACCTTCGGCACCATCTTCGTGGCCTTCCCCTTCGAGGAGGTGCGCCAGGCCATGACGGCGGGCTTCAAGGCCTTCGCCTCGCGCAAGGTCCAGGTGCGGGAAGTGGTCAACATCATGGTCAAGATCGCCGAGATCAGCCGTCGCGAGGGCCTCATCGCCCTGGAGCACGTGAAGACGGAGAACATGGTGCTGAAAAAGGCCTGTCAGCTCATCGCCGACAATGCCGACCCGTCGCTCATCCGCAGCACGCTCGCCATCGAGATCACCTCCATGAAGCGCCGCCACAAGGTTGGCGAGGAGGTCTTCAAGCGCCTGGGCAGCCTGGCTCCCTCCTTCGGCATGATCGGAACGCTCATCGGCCTTGTGCAGATGCTGGCGAACTTGAACGACCCCAAGCTCATCGGCCCGTCCATGGCCGTGGCCATCATCACCACCTTCTACGGCTCGGTGCTCGCCACCGTCATCTTTCTGCCCATCGCCACCAAGCTCAAGGCCCGCACCCTGCAGGAGGAGCTGCACCTGGAAGTCATCTTCGAGGGGGCGAAGTCCATCCTTGAGAACAACAACCCCATGCTCGTCTACGAAAAGCTCTCGTCCTTCCTTGCCCCGAGAGAGAGGAAGTAGGCCATGGCCGACGAATACGAACGTCCGGGAGAAGAGGAAGAAAGCGATTCCGTAGAATGGTTGATGACCTTCTCGGACCTGACCATGCTCATGCTGGTCTTCTTCATCATGCTCTACGCCATGTCCACCCCCGACGTCACCAAGGTGAACAGCGCCCTGCAGGCCGTGACCGCGGCCCTGGGCGGCAAGGAGAGCAAACTCGCCACCAGCACCATCAGCCGCGAGGAAGCCGGCGTCCTGCTGGACCAGGTGATGCTCAACCGGCAGATCCAGATAGCCCAGCAGAAGGTCTTCTCCGACGTGAAGTACCTGCAGACCAAGAAGGGCCTGGAAGGCTTGGTGGGCGCCAATTTCGAGGACGGGGTCATCACCATCCGCGCCCCGGGCGACGTGCTCTTCGCCTCCGGCGAGGTGACCCTCACCCCCAAGGGGCGCGAGGTCATCATGGCGCTGAAGGACTTCTTTGCGCAGCACCCGGACCAGACCATCAACATCCGCGGCTACACAGACGATCGGCTGCCTGTCGCCGGTTCGCGCTTCCGCGACAACTGGGAGGTCTCCAGCCTGCGCGCGGTCAACGTGCTGCGCCTGCTGATGGACATGGGCATAGAGCCTAAGCGTCTCACCTCCACCGGCCTCGCGGACCTCAACCCGCTGTACCCCAACACGTCGGAAGAGTACCGCGCGCAGAACCGCAGGGTGGAGTTTGTTCTGGAAAAGCGGGTCACGGGCAAGTAGGTTTGCCCGCGCCGCCGCCCCCCACGGCAACGACCAGCAAGCGTGAGAGGACGAACATGGACTTCGACATCAAGATGGACGGCGACGACAAGCTGCGGCAGGCCTTCCGCACCCGCGTGCCCGGCCTGGACGTCAGAGTCGTCACCCAGGCCGGCCCCCAGGATTTCCCCGTGAGCGACATCAGCGCCTCGGGCTTCGCCTTTGCCGACAACCCGCGCGGCTACAGCTCCGGCATGGTCTTTTCCTTCGACCTGCTGCTGGGCAAGAAGCTCTTCCTGGGCGACCTCAAGGCCAAGGTGATGCGCGTGCTCGACAAGGGCATCATCGGCTGCAACTTCCTGGAGATGGACCGCCGGCAGGAGATCAAGCTGGACAAGCTTGTGCTTGAGGTGCAGAAGCGCCTCATCGAGCTGCGCAAGGCGAAGCGCGAGGCCGAAGGCTAGCCGGAAGCGCCGGAAGCACAGTCGTGGCAGCCCACCGCATTCTCATCGCCAACCGTGGCGAGATCGCCATGCGCATCCTGCGGGCCTGCGTGGGCCTGGGGCATGAATTCGTCTGCGTCCACACCGCCTCCGACGCGGCCTCCGGTCACGTGCGCCTTGCGCGCGAGCTGGGAGGGGAGCAGAGCCTCCGGCGCATCCGCTCCTACCAGGACGCCAACGAGCTCTTCGCCGTGGCCGACGCCTGCGAAGCCACCGCCGTGCACCCCGGCTACGGCTTCTTCGCCGAGGACTTCCGCTTCGCCCGCCGGGCCGAGAAGCGCGACCGCCCGCTCATCTTCATCGGCCCCTCCTGGGGCGTCATCCGCGACCTGGGCGACAAGATCAACACCAAGCGCATCGCCCGGTCGCTTGCCGTGCCCACCATTCCCGGCTCGGACCGGCCCATCTTCGACGAGATGGAGGCAGTGGAGCTGGCCGAGGCCATCTTCGCCTTCCAGGACGAGCAGGGCATAACCGAGGGCTGCGTGCTGGTGAAGGCCAGCGCCGGCGGCGGCGGCATGGGCATAGAGGAAGTGTACGACCTGGACACCTTCCGCTCGGTGTACCGGCGCATCCGCAACTACGCCAAGCGGAACCTCTCCGACGAGGGCGTGCTCATCGAGCAGCGCATCTTCGACTTCAACCACCTGGAAGTGCAGGTGGCGGCGGAGCGCGGCGGCAAGAACGCCGTGCACTTCGGAACGCGCAACTGCTCCGTGCAGAGCCTGGGCCGCCAGAAGCGCATCGAGGTGGCCCCCGGCTTCGATCCCGCGAGCCTCACCTACGCCTTCGACGCCGGCGCCGTGCTGGATTCCATCACCCGGCACTCGGTGCACATGGCCAAGTCCGTGGGCTACGACAACGTGGGCACCTGGGAGTGGATCGTCACGCCCAAGGGCGAGCCCTTCCTCATGGAGGTCAACACGCGCATCCAGGTGGAGAACGGCGTGTCCGGCGTCATCGCGCGCATCGACGGGCGGCCGGAGACCTCCGGCGGGGTGGACATCATCTCCGAGCAGATACGCCTGGGCCTGGGCGAGCCCCTGGGCTACGGCCAGGACGAGGTGCGCCTGGAGGGCGTGGGCATAGAGTACCGCATCATCGCCGAGGACCCGGCCGACCGCTTCACCCCCTGCCTGGGCCGCATAGAGCGCTTCGCCTGGAAGGAAGAGCCCTGGCTCAGGGTGTACACGCAGGTGCCCACGGCCCTGCCCGGCGGCGAGCCCTACGACATCCCCATGGACTTCGATCCCAACCTGGCCCTGGCCATAGTGTGGGGGGCGGACCTGGCCCAGGCCATGGAGCGCGGGGCCGAGTTCCTCAAGGGCCTTGTGCTCACCGGAACCGACACCGCGGGCCAGCCCCTGCGCACCAACATCGCCTTTCTTTTGGCCAGGACAGAGACCATCCTGCACTTCTAGGCGGACGCCATGGACATAGACAAGCGCACACAGCAGCTGGCCGGCCGCCTGGCCTACATCCGGGACATCTTCGGCCCGCGCGAGAACGCCTCCGTGGCCATGCTCAAGCACCGGCTGGAGGAGTTCCTGGCCCAGGCGCCGGGTCTGGGCATGCGCGAGCTTTCCCAGCAGGTGGCCCGGCTGGAGGAGCTCTTCTCCCTGCTTGAGGGCAAGCTGGAGAACGAGCTTTGTCCCATGGACCGCGTGCGCATCGTGCGGCACCCGCAGCGCATCTGCCTCAAGGACATTCTGGAGAACGTGTACGACAACTACACGGAGATCGGCGGCCAGGACGAGTGGAGCATCGATCCGGGCATCATCATCGCCAGGGCCACCATAGCCCGGCGCATGGGCAAGAAGACCGTGCACCAGTCGGTCATGGTCATCGGCCAGGAGAAGGGCCACGGACAGGAGTTCCGCAACGGCGGGTCCATCAAGCCCTGGGGCAACGCCAACGCGCTCTATTACATGCGCGTGGCCGAGGTGGAGAACATCCCCATCCACACCTACGTCTTCACCCCCGGGGCCTTCCCCGTGGAGGACTACCCCGGCGCGGCCCAGCAGATAGCCAAGAACCTCTACGTCATGGCCGGGCTCAAGGTGCCCATCGTGTCCGTGTTCAGCGAGGGCGGCTCCGGCGGGGCCGAGGCCATCGCCCTGGCGGACCGCCGGCTCATGCTCTCCCATGGCTACTACTCGGTCATCTCGCCCGAGGGCGCGGCGGCCATCGAGGGCGGACTGAAGGACAAGGCCAGCCCGGAGCTCATCGAGCGCTGCGCCGAGCGCCTCAAGATCACCGCCTTCGACAACCTGCGCCTGGGGTTCATCGACCGGGTGATACAGGAGCCGCCGCTGGGCGCGCGGCCCGAGCACTACGAATTCTTCCGCGAACTCCGGCGCGAGGTCGTCCGCGCCACGGACGAGGTGGTACACCAGGCCCAGAGCCTGGGCCCCCTGCGCGCCCTGGCCATGCGCCGCAAGAAGCGCACCGCCGACCCGCAGGACATCTTCGTGCGCTGGCAGCTGGGGGCCAAGGCCAGGCACGCCCTGGTGGAGCAGCGCTACGCCAAGTTCCGCGACATGAGCCGCTCGGCCTTCCTCGACAACCGCGCGCTGGGCGTGCGCCTTTCCACCGCCCTGGCCCGGGGTCTGTGGAGCGTGCACAGCCTGCTGACCCACGACCTGCTGGCGCGGTACAAGAAGCGCTTCTCCGGTCTGCTGGAATACGTGGAGGCCGAGATGCGCGCCCTGGGCCAGGGCGTGGGCGGGCCCTTCACGCTGCTCTCCGGCGGGCGGCGCGGCGTGCCCCCGGAGACCCTGGAGTGCCTGACCACCCTTTCCTGCCCGGAGGAGGGCGCCTGCCGCCTGGACGACGTGTGGGTGTACGTGAGCCCCAAGAGCCGGGAGGACCGCACCCTGACCTGCCCCAACACAGCCACCCACGGCTGCCTGGACCTCTGGGCGCCGGATCTCTTCGGCGAGTTCGCGGGGGTGTGCTCCCACTGCGGGCACCACTTCCCCATGGAGTTCCATTGGTACCTGTACAACGTGTTCGAGTTCGCCCAGGCCTATGAATTCAACACCGCCATAGAGGCCGGCAACCCGCTGGAATACGAGGGCTTCGGCCTCAAGCTCGCCGAGGCCAAGCGCGCCACGGGGCTGGCCAGTTCCTGCATCACCTTCGAGGCCAAGCTGGACGGCATCTCCACCGTGGTGGCGGTCCTGGCCAGCCCCTTCCGGGGCGGCACCGTGGGCGCGGCCGAGGGCGAAAAGCTCATCCGCGCGGTGGAACGCGCGCGCATCAAGCGCATGCCCTTCATCATGTACTCCCACGGCACCGCCGGCATCCGCATCCAGGAGGGCACCTGCGGCGTCATCCAGATGCCGAGGGTGACCATGGCCGTGCGCCGCTACATCGAGGCCGGGGGGCTCTACCTGGTGCTCTACGACACCAACTCCTACGCCGGACCGGTGGCCAGCTTCCTGGGCTGCTCGCCCTACCAGTTCGCCGTGCGCTCCTCCAACATCGGCTTCGCCGGGCCCGGCGTCATCCGCGAGACCACGGGCATGGACGTGCCCCCAAAATATCACAGGGCTTTCTCGGCCTTGTCGCGCGGGCATATTCAGGGTATCTGGGACCGGCGCGACCTGAAGAAGAACCTGCACCAGGCCCTGCTCACCATGGGCGGCAGGAACCTCTATTACCGCTGACAAACACGAGCACGAGGAACCGACTTTGCTGAACGTCAAGGAAATGCTTGAGGAATTGAAGGCCTCTCCCTACGAGGAGATCGAGATCCGCACCCCGCACACCGGCGTGGTCCAGTTCGTGGGCCTGAAAGCCGGGGACCGCGTGCTGGGCCCAACGGGCAAGTGGAACGAGAAGCCGGGCACGCTGCTGGCCAACCTCACCCGCGAGAAGAACAAGAAGCCCATCTGCGCCACCCAGAAGGGCGCGGTGACGGACATCGCCGCCGAGCTGGAAGGGAAGTTCGTGGAGGCCGGGGAGCGCCTGCTCACCATCCGCCACTTCCTGTCCAAGGAGGAAGTCATCGCCCGCATCCTCAAGAAGGCGCTGCACCTCTTCTGCGCGCCGGAGCGGGCCAAGTACTACTTCGTCCCGGAGATCGACGCCAAGATCAAGGCCGGCGGCGAGCAGAGCGTGAAGCTCAAGGACGGCATGGAGATGTTCTTCGTCTCCCGCATGAAGCGCGAGACCCCGCTGGCCTATTCCGGGCCCGAGGGCATCATCTACGCCGTGTACTTCCAGCAGGGCGACAACGTGGACGGCGGTCAGCCGCTCATCGGCGTGTGCCAGGAAGCCCAACTCTCCCTCATCCAGGACGTGGTGAGCCGCGTTCAGGGCGAGTGGGAGGAGCAGGACTAGGCCGTGGGCCGCACCCTGCAGATCCGCGTCTCGGCCTGGACCTTCGACCCGGCCGAGGTGGAGAAGCGCTGGCCGCGCCTTGTGGCCCTCGGCTTCAGCCCGCCGGTGCTGCTCAAGCAGGAGCGCGGGGTGCTTGAGCTGGTGGACAACCTGGTGGACCGCCAGGAAATGGGCGTGCTGCCCGAACCCGCCGGCAAGGTTCTCGCGGAGCCCATCGCCCGTGCCGGCGCCGCGCGCCAGCGCCTCGCCGCCGCCCTGGCCGAATGGAACGCCCGCGCCGCCAACACGGAGACCGACGCCATCGAGGAAGCACTGGACGAGGCTGAGCAGGAGGCGCGCAAGCTCAAAAGCGTGCCTGGACTCGACTAGATCATCCATGTTATAGGCCAATCGTACACTACAGCATTTTTCTGAAGGAGCGCCCCATGGCCGGAAGCCTGAATAAAGTGATACTTGTCGGACACTTGGGCCAAGACCCCAAGATTTCCTACACCCAGTCCGGCCAGCCGGTGGCCAACCTGCGCATGGCCACCAGCGAGCGCTTCAAGGACAAGTCCGGCCAGTGGACTGACCGCACCGAGTGGCACAGCGTCGTGGCCTGGGGCAAGGACGCCGAGTTCTGCAGCAACTACCTGGCCAAGGGCGCGTTGATCATGATCGAGGGCCGCCTGCAGACCCGCAAGTGGCAGGACAAGGACGGCCAGGACCGCTACTCCACCGAGGTGGTGGCGGGCCGTGTGCAGTCCCTTGGCGGGCGCGGCCAGGGCGAGGGCGGCGGCTCCAGCGGCATGCGTCCGCAGGGCGGAATGCAGCCCCAGGGCGGACAGGGCGGCGCCCGCGGCGGCCAGCAGCAGCGCGGCAACAACCCGCCCTTCCACGATGACGAGGACCTGGGTCCGGCCTTCCCGTCCGAGGCCAGCGGCATGGACGACGTGCCGTTCTAGAGAGGCGAATCAGGGGGCGCCGCCCCCTGGCCCCCGCCAAAGGGTCGTCGACCCTCTGGACTCCCGGTGGCGCAGATGCCGTGCTCCGGTGCGAAAGCCACCGGAGCACGGCCTCGGCGCTTGGATGGGTCAGGAGGCGCGCAGAGTTCGGGTTGCAAAGTCCCGCCATGCCCCACCGCCACGAAAAGGGCTTGG
>JACRDI010000045.1 GCA_016218665.1 Desulfovibrio sp.
CCTTCCGCCCACCCGGCACCGGCCTTCCGGCCTGCCCTCGCGGCGGACGTGCCTTCTAGGACAATCCTGCACGCCGCGTCAACACGTTTCTGCCTCACGAGCGAAGATTTATGGGGAAAGCGTGGGATTGCAGGGCGTTGCCTAAGCCTTGTCCTTGCGCGGCAGGGGCGTGATGACCGGGCGCACGTGGTCCATGACCTTCTTGTGCGCCGCCTCATACTCCGGCGTGCACAGCGCCCGGGCCTCGGCGCGGGTGACGAAATGAATGGCGCCGCAGGGGCAGAGCTCCACGCAGGCCGGGGGCATGCCCATGCCGCGGCGGCGCTGGCACAGGTCGCACTTGGCCACGGCGTCTTCCAGCCCGGTGCAGAAGATGCCGCCAAAGGGGCAGGCCAGGATGCAGCTCTTGGTCTCGCATCCGGCGCAGAGCACGGTGTTCAGCAACACGCACCCGTCGGCGGAGCGCATGAGCGCGCCGCGCGGGCAGCTCTTCACGCACGCGGCGGACTCGCAGTGGCGGCAGTACACCGGGGCCATGATGCCCCCGGCGGTGCGGGTCATGTTGATGCGCGGCTGCCCGTGCACGAAGCGGCAGGCCGCCTCGCAGGACTCGCAGCCGATGCAGCGCGCGTAGTCGATGAACAGGATCTTCTCGCTCTGGCTCTTGGGATCGTCGGCGGTCATGGGGCTCCTCCTGCCCTAGCGCAGGTCTTCCTTGCGGATGGGCGCGTCGTCGCGGTACTCCAGCTCGCGGCTCATGGACTTGAGGGTGAGCCAGCGCGACAGGGACTGGGCCGCGCGCAGGCCGGAATACACCGCCTTGCCGATCTTGCTCGGCCCGGTGAGGGCGTCTCCGGCCACGAACACGCCTTCCATGCGCGTCATCTGCAGCCAGTGGATCTCGTTCTTGCGCACGCTCTCCAGCCCCAGGCGCTCGGCAAAGGGCGGGGCGGCCGTCTCGCCGATGGCCGCGACGACGATGTCCGCGGGCAGCACCACCTTGGCGCAGGAATCGGGCACGGCGCTCCTGCGTCCGTCCTCGTCGGGCTCGCCCAGACGGCACTGGATGCACTCGATGCCCGCCACCCGGCCGCGCTTCTCGCCCTCCCCCTCCAGAATGCGCAAAGGGGTCACAAGCTCCAGCCACTGGCCGCCCGCTTCCTCGAAAAGTTCGATCTCGTGGCTGCCGCAGGGCGCTTCGCGCCGTGTCCGTCTATACACGAGGCTCACCCGGGCGGCTCCCTGGCCCAGGGCTCCGTGGGCCACATCGATGGCCGAGAAGCCCGCGCCGATGACCACCACGTTCTTGCCCGCCACGTCGATGTCGCCCAGGGCGTCCTTCTTGTACTGCGCGGCGCGGATGGGGAACAGGAAGGCCAGGCCGGAGTAGACGCCCTTCAATTCCTCGCCGGAGACATTGAGCTTGCGCGGCTTCCAGGACCCGGTGCAGAGCATCACCGCGTCGTGCCCGCGCACCAGCTCGTCCAGGTCCATGCAGCGGGTGGAGAGCTCGTCGCCCGTGTCGTCCATCTGCCTGCGGTCGCAGATCTTGGTGCCGGGGTGGAAGCGCACGCCGTAGCGGCCGGCCAGGGTCTCCACCCCGTCCGCGATGCGCTCCGCCGGAATGCGCTCCGCCGGGATGCCGAAGACCATGAGCCCGCCGGGCCTGGGCAGCTTGTCGTACACGTCCACCTGGTAGCCCAGGCAGGCCAGGAAGCCGGCCGCCGCCAGGCCGGAAGGCCCGGCGCCGATGACCGCCACACTGCGGCCGTTGGGGCGAGCCGGGCCCGGCCCGGCAAAGGCGAAGTTGAGCGGCGTTTCGCTGATGGGCATGGGAACTCCGTTACCTAATTCTATAGGGCGAGCGCGGCCAGGGAGGGCTAACGCCCAGGGTTGCCGCCAGGGCCGGCGCTCAGGGCCGCGGGGCCACGTTGGTCATGCCGTCCAGGGAGGGCAGCAGCGTGCCGGCGCGCGCCACCTCGGGAATCTCCGCGCCGGGGGTGAGGGTGGTGACGGCCACCCGGCCCACCACGAAGCGGCCCTCGGCCCCCTGCCCGTCCTTTGTGCGCAGGCCCCAGATGTCGTGCAGGATCACTGCGCGGCCGTCCTGCTGCCCCAGGTAGAGCATGATGTGCCCCGGCTTGTGCAGCAGGGTCAAGAGGGGGCTGCCCTTGGCCAGCAGCTGGGCCTCCTTGGCCTCGGGGGCGAGGCCATCGAAGGGGAGCCACTCGCCCTGGCGCGACTGCTGGCGCGAGTTGCGCGGCAGAAAGATCCCGAAGGGCGCGTAGAGGTCGAGCAGGAGGGCGGAGCAGTCGCGGTTCTCCAGGTAGCCGCCCCAGCCGTAGGGCTGGCCCATGAGCTGGTTGGCCAGGCGGGCGTAGTTGCGCGGCGTGGGGAACAGCGGCATGGGCTCGGCCTCGCCCGGACGCAGGCGCACGGCCACGCTGGCCGCCTTGCCCGAGGCCTCCCGCGCGGGGGCCAGGAGGGTGATGCCGCCGCCGTCGGGGCCCGCGCCGGGCTCGCCGGCGTTCAGCAGGGGCAGCAGCATGCCGATGCGCCCCGGAAAGAGGAAGGCCGCGGGAAAGGCCTCGTCGGCAAAGCTGGCGGAGACGGCCGCGCCCTCGCGGGTGATGGCGGCAAGGGGCAGGGACTGCCACAGGGCCATGAAGGCCTCGTCCACGAAGGCGATGTCGCGCACGGGCACCCAGCCCGCGGCCACGCGGCCCTCCACCAGCACCCAGGCCCCGTCGGCGCTCAGGTGCGTGGCCAGCACGGGCGTGCCCGCCAGCAGGCCGGAGTTCTGCCAATAGTCGAAGGGATAGCCCTCGCCGGGCTTGTCCGGCTTGAGGAAGCCCGGCCGGATGGTGGGCAGCACGCGCAAAGAGGTGTTGGCCGTGGCGATGGCCGGGCGCACGAGGTTCGGGTAGGTCTCCGCCCGCACCAGGGCTTCCATCTCCCCCCGGAAGGCAGGGCCCAGGGGCCGCAGGTTCTCGCCGTAGTGCCGGTCGGACTTCAGCTGCGCCAGGCCCCACAGGGCGTCGGCCCTGCCGTGGGCGGGCTTTGTGCGCCGCCAGGGGGCGAAGTGCAGCTCGCGCAGGCGCGCGGCCAGCTCGGCCTGGACCTTCGGCGCCACAAAGGGCCGGTCCAGGCTCGCGGCGTCGAAGTAGGCGGCCACATCCTGGGGCAGTGCCACAAGGTCGCGGGCCTCGGCCGGGGGCTTGGGCGGCGCGGGCGGCTTCTGGGCCGCGCACCCGGCAAGGCCCAGCAGCAGCGCCGCCAGCAGCAAGGCCCAGGGCCGGGCTGGCCTGGGCCGGATTGTCTCCCAAAACGCGCGGACCGCGCCGCGCCTGTCGCGAGGCTCGGGCATGGCTTACTTGGCCTTGGGCCGCACCGTCAGGGCGTCCTTCAGCGGCTGGGCGGCAGGCGCCTCGGCCTTGCGCTCCAGCACGATCTGCCTGGGGGTGAAGGTCTGGCCGTAGTAGGTCTTGTTCAGGCCCTCGCGCACGTGGATGACGCCGCCCTCCAGGGCCACGCCCGCGAAGAGCCCGCCCACGTCGGCGAAGTAGTACACGTCCTTGAACACGTGGGTGCTGGCGACCTCTCCCGTGAGGCCTTCGGTGCCCGCGGCCACGGTGGCGTCCGCGCCCAGGGTCAGGCCGGTGTCCAGGGCGGACTTGAAGGCCTTGTCGTTCATGAACACGAGGACGATGGCCGCCTCCTGCACGCCTATCTGCAGGCCGATGCTGCCGCCGCCCAGGGTGTAGAAGGCCGGGGAGGACCAGTCGCCGCTGGCCTCGCGCGCCAGGAGCACGCCGTTGCCGCCCTGGCCGCCGTAGATGAGCCCGGCCTTGATGACGCTGGGCAGGATGAGCACGCCGCGCGCGTTCTTCAGGTACACGTCGATCTGGCGGAAGGCGGGGTCGGAGCGCATGCCGCGCACCACCGCGGCGGACTTGTCCACCAGGCCCTGCTCGTAGTAGGCGGGGTTGGTCTCCCCGCCGGCGCCGTGGGCGCCGTAGCAGCCGGCCAGCAGGCCCAGCAGGAGAAGGGCCGACGCGGCCAGCAGGAACTTGCGCATGGAGGACTCCTTTTCGCAAACGTGGCGGATTCATGGGCCGGGGAACAGCTCCGGCCGCCTCCAGAAAACGATACACCAGGCCCGCTCGGCTCCGCAACCGGCCAGGGCTTCCCGCCCCGGCCCGGCTATCCGGACAGGCGGGCCAGGCGCTCCTTGATCTCCTCGTCGAAGAGCCAGATGACGAAGGCCAGCCCCAGGCCGATGCCGAAGACCAGCTTCACGGTGAAGAGGTCGGCATCGGCCGCGGCGCCGGTGAAGGTGAGCACCACCAGCCCCGGCAGCCGTCCCAGGGTGTTGGCGAGCATGAGCTTCCACAGGGGCAGGCGGGTCAGCCCGCCCATGAAGCATATGGCGTCCTTGGGGGTGCCGGGCAGAAGGAAGAGCATGAAGAAATTGGCCAGGCCGCCGCGGTGGATGGTGGCGTCGAACTTCTCCTGCAGGTGATTGGGCACGAAGGGCCGCATGACCTGCTCGCCGAAGAACCGCGTGAGCAGCATGGCGAAGAGCGAACCCACGGCGTTGCCCAGCACGTTCAAAAACAGCCCGCGCCAGAAGCCGAACACGAAGCCGCCCAGCATGCCCACGAACTGGCCGGGAATGGGCGCCACCACCACCTGCAGGAACTGCACGGCCAGGAACACCCAGGCCGACACCGCGCCCCAGGACTCGAACCAGGCCTTGATGGCCTGGCGGCGGGTGTCGAAGTCCTCGCGCGCCAGCTCGGCCACGAAGTCCACGAAGGCTTTGGGAAGATAGGGCTTGGCCAGCCAGGCCAAAAGCGCCAGCAGCAGCGAAACCGCCACCGCCCCCGCCAGAACGGGCAGCACCGCGGACAGACGCGAAAGTTTGCGCTTCAACCGCTCGACCATCAAGCGCCCCGCACCATACTGATTTCACTGGCGTATTTTTTAGTCCACAGGGATCGTTTCCAAGCCCTGTGCGCTGGTGTATACACAAACTCGTCATCACGCGCAAAGGGGATACGCCATGCCAGATTTCGTGCACCTGCACTGCCACAGCGAATACAGCCTGCTCGACGGGGCCATCCGCATAAAAGACCTCTGTTCCCGCGCCAAGGACTTGGGCATGCCGGCCGTGGCCCTCACCGACCACGGCAACATGCACGGGGCCCTCGTGTTCCGCCAGAAGGCGCTGGACACCGGCATCAAGCCCATCATCGGCTGCGAGGTGTACGTGGCTCCCGGCCCGCGCACGGAGAAAAACGCCACCAGCTCGCGCCAGGCGGCCTACCACCTGGTGCTGCTGGCCCAGAACCGCACCGGCTACCAGAACCTCATCAAGCTCGTCAGCGAGGGCTATTTGACGGGCTTCCACTACAAGCCCCGCGTGGACAAGGAGCTTCTGCGCCAGCACTCGGAGGGGCTCATCGCCCTTTCCGCCTGCCTGGCGGGAGAGGTCAACCGCACCCTGCTCTCCAAGGGGCTCGATTCCGGCATCGCCATGGCCCGCGAGTACGCGGACATCTTTCCCGGCCGCTTCTACCTGGAGCTGCAGGAGAACGGCATTGCCGAGCAGACCCGCGCCAACCAGATGCTCCTTGAGGTCATGAAGGAGACCGGCCTGCCCCCGGTGGCCACCAACGACTGCCACTATCTGACCAGGGAGGACTCCGAGGCCCACGACATCCTCCTGTGCATCGGCACCCAGCGCACCGTGCTCGACAAGGAGCGCATGCGCATGGAGACCAGCGAGTTCTACTTCAAGACCATGGAGGAGATGGAGGCCGCCTTCTCCTACTGCCCGGAGGCCATCAGCAACACGGTCAAGATCGCCGAGATGTGCGACGTGGAGCTTGAGCTCGGGCAGCACCACTTCCCCATCTACGACCTGCCCGAGGGCCAGAGCATCGACTCCGAGTTCGAGCGCATGGCCAGGGAGGGCCTCACCAGGCGCCTGGAGAACCTCAACTACACGGTGGATGAAGGGGCCTACTGGGAGCGCCTGGAATACGAACTGGGCGTCATCAAGGAGATGGGCTTCCCGGCCTACTTCCTCATCGTGCAGGACTTCATCAACTGGGCCAAGGACCAGAAGATCCCGGTGGGGCCGGGGCGCGGCTCGGCCGCCGGTTCGCTGGTGGCCTGGGCGCTCAAGATCACCAACCTGGACCCCATCCCCTACGACCTGCTCTTCGAGCGCTTCCTGAACATCGAGCGCGTGAGCATGCCGGATATCGACGTGGACTTCTGCGAACGCCGCCGCCTGGACGTGGTGGCCTACGTGGCCGAGAAGTACGGCCGCGACCACGTGGCGCAGATCACCACCTTCGGCACCATGAAGGCCAAGGCTGCCGTGCGCGACGTGGGCCGGGCGCTGGGCATGAGCTTCGCCGACACCGACCGCATCGCCAAGCTCATCCCCGAAGAACTGAAGATGACCATCAACAAGGCCCTGGAAAAGGAGCCCGAACTCCAGGCCATGACCGTGGGCAATCCCCAGGTGGAGAAGCTCATCGACGTGTCCCGCCGCCTGGAAGGCCTGGCCCGCCACGCCAGCACCCACGCCGCCGGCATCGTCATCTCCGACAGGCCCATGCTCGACTACCTTCCGCTGTACAAGGGGAAGGAGGGTGAAATCGTCACCCAGTACGACATGAAGCTTGTGGAGAAGGTCGGCCTCATCAAGTTCGACTTTCTGGGCCTGCGCACCATGACCGTGGTGGAGGACGCGCTGGACATCATCGAGCGCACGGGCAAGCCCCGGCCCGATCTGGACGCCTTGCAACTGGACGACCCGGCCACCTACGAGATCTTCTGCTCCGGCGAGACCGACGGCATCTTCCAGGTGGAATCGAGCGGCATGCGCAAGTACCTGCGCATGCTCAAGCCCACCTGCTTCGAGGACATCATCGCCATGCTCGCGCTCTACCGTCCGGGCCCGCTGGGCTCCGGCATGGTGGACGAGTTCATCAAGCGCAAGCACGGCCAGATCCAGGTCAGCTACCCGCACCCGTCCCTTGAGGAGACCCTCAAGCCCACCTACGGCGTCATCGTGTACCAGGAGCAGGTCATGAGCTGCGCCCGGGTCATCGCCAACTACACGCTGGGCGGCGCGGACCTGCTGCGCCGCGCCATGGGCAAGAAGAAGCCCGAGGAAATGGCCAAGCAGCGCCAGAAGTTCATGGAGGGCGCGCGGGAGAACAAGATCGCCGAGGCCACGGCCGCGGAAATCTTCGACCTCATGGAAAAGTTCGCCGAGTACGGCTTCAACAAGTCGCACTCCGCGGCCTACGCGCTCATCTCCTACTACACCGCCTACCTGAAGGCCCACTACCCCGTGGAGTTCATGGCCGCGCTCATCAGCTCGGAACTGGCCAACACGGACAAGGTCTTCACCTACATCAACGCCTGCCGCGAAATGCAGATCCCGGTGGTCCCGCCCGACGTCAACGTGAGCGAGAGCCGCTTCTCCGTGCTGGACGGCAAGGTGGTCTTCGGCCTGGCGGGCATCAAGGGCGTGGGCGAGGACGCCGTGGGCGAGATCGTGGCCGAGCGCCAGGAGAACGGCCCCTTCCGCGACATCTTCGACCTGTGCGAGCGCGTGAACCTGCGCAAGATCAACAAGCGCACGCTGGAAGCCCTCATCAAGGCCGGAGCCCTTGACTGCCTGGGCAAGACCCGCGCCGGGCACATGGCCGCCCTGGACCGCGCCGTGGCCCTTGGCCAGAAAAAGGCCAAGGAAAAGGCCCAGGGCATGATCTCCATGCTGGACATGCTTGGCGGAGGGCTCGGCGGAGGGCTCGGCGGAGGCGGCACGTCCGCGGCCAGCGAAGCCCCCGCGCCGCTCATGGCCGACGAGAACGTGCCCGAGTGGGACGACGAGGAAAAGATGCGCCTGGAAAAAGAGGCCCTGGGCTTCTTCCTGTCCAGCCATCCGCTCTTGCGCTACCGCCACGAGCTGCGCCGCCTGAACCTCACCACCCTGGCCGAACTCAAGGAGCTGCCCGGCGGCATGATCGTGCGCGTGGCCGCCCTGGTCACCAACCTGCGGGAGTACATCAACAAGAAGGGCGACAAGATGGCCTTCCTGCAGTTGGAAGACCTCACCGGCACCGGCGAATGCACCCTCTTCGCCAACGTCTACGCCGAGGCCAAGGAACTCCTCGGCCAGGATCAGCCGCTGGTGTTCGAAGGCAAGGTGGACGTGCGCACCAAGCCCGGCGAGGAGGAAGGCCCGCGCGAGTCCAAGATGCTCGCCGACTCGGTGAAGCTGCTTTCCCAGTGCGCCGCCCAGAGCTTCGAGCCCGCGCGCATCCCCGCGCGCGAGGAACACTGCAAGCCCGAACGCCTGGACGCCCTGAAGCAGGTGCTGTCCTGCCACCCCGGCTCCGTTCCGGTCATGCTCGACCTGCATCTGCCCGAGGCCATCTGCACCATGAAGCTCGGCGAGCGCTACCAGATCTGCGCCTGCCCCGAATTCTGGGCCGACGTGGACAAGTGGCGGCAGGCCGGCTAGCGCCGGATACGGAACGCGAGGCAGGGGCTCCGTCCCTGCACCCCGCTGGGGGCTCTGCCCCCAGTCCCCCGCCAGAGGGCACAGGGCCCTCTGGACTCCCTGTGGCCGCTGCCCCCGCCAGGCTCAGCCGCCTGGCAGGAGCAGCGGCAGAGGGCACGACAAAGGGTGCGCCCTGCCGCGTCTGGGTGAGCGGTGGAGATGCGGCGCCCCCCTGGCGGGATTAAGGGGCAAAATCCTCGGCCTAATGATCCAAGGCAGCTTGCCCTGCCGCCACCAGAGGACAGCGTGACCGTCACTGAACGCCTCGCAGCCACCATCAGCGCCTCCGACCTGCGGCACGCCCTGCGCACCGCGCTGGCCGCCACCATCACCGCCGTGCTCACCGGGTTGCTCGGCCTGGAGCAGGGCTACTGGGCCGTTTTCTCCTCCATCCTTGTCATGCAGGCCCACGTGGGCGGGTCCATCGCCGCCAGCTGGGCGCGCCTTGTGGGCACGGCCTGCGGCGCGCTCCTCGGCGCGGCGGCCGCCACCGCCGTTGACGCCCTTCTGGGGCCTGGCGCCGTCACCCTCGCCCTGGCCATATTCGTCACCGTGTTCGTCTGCGCGCTCATGGCCACAAAGAACGAGAACCTGCGCCTCGCCGGGCTCACCGCCGCCGTGGTCATCAGCCTGCACGCCCTGGGGCCGCAAAGCGCCTTTTCCATCGGCCTGAACCGCTTCCTCGAAGTTGGGCTGGGCATCCTGGTCGCCCTCGGCGTATCCCTGGCGTGGCCCTCGCGCGCGCGGGTCATCCTGCGCTTCGGCCTGGGCAAGGGCCTGGAACAGCTGGCCGAATTCCTGCACGCCCTCATGGATAGTCGCATGCAGGGCAGCTACGACCGCCAGCGCATCTTCCACCGCAAGGACGCCGTGCTCCGCCTGTCCCTGCGCAACCGCCAGCTGCTTTCCTCCGCCCGGCGCGAGCCCGGTTCCTCCGGCCACAGCGAAACCCTGTCCGACCTGCTGCACGCCCAGGAACGCCTGGCCGAGCACCTGCTGGCCATGGATCACGCCATCGAGAACGCCCCGCCCGAGGGGTTCCACCAGCACCTGCCCGGCGAACTGGCGGAACTCGGCTCCGCACTCGGCCACGCCCTGCACCGCCTCGCCCAGGCCGTGCGCGACGACCAGCCGCCCGCACCCGATGCCCTCCCCCGCCTGGACGCCGCCCTCGACGCGGCGGGCCAGAAACTTTTGGACCTGCGACAGCAACGCATCATCGCCGTGTACGACCTGGACGAGGTCATGCACTTCTACTCCTTCTACCATGCCCTGCGCGAAGCCGCGCGCGAGGTCCGGGCAGAGCTGGCCCTGCGCGCGAAGGTGTGAGGCCGGCCCGCAGGCGCCGACTTGACTCCGCTGGGGCGCTGCCCCAGGCCCCGTCGGGAGCTCCGCCCCCGAACCCCGCCAGGGGGTATGCACCCCCTGGACCCGCATGGCGAGCAGGCCGTTCCGCGCAGACGCGCGGAACGGCCTGCTCGCGTGAGGGGCCCGGCAAGGACCAAACCATGCGGAGGGTCACGAACTCCCTCAATTTCCGAGGGGCG
>JACRDI010000004.1 GCA_016218665.1 Desulfovibrio sp.
AAGGATGCGGCCATGGTACGGCTCGATGATCTCCACGATGAGCTTGACGATGGACTCGGGCGTGTAGAACACGCCGCCCTTCTGGCCCTCGCGCTTGGCGAACTCGCCCAGGAAGTACTCGTACACCTTGCCGAAGGCGTCCCCGGAGAGGTCGATGGGGGCCAGGAGTTTGAGCAGCTCCACCAGCACCGCGTTGCCGATCTGGCCATAGCTGCGGGGCAGCGCACCGGCAAGGTCCGCGTTTTCGTCCTCAACGGCCTTCATGGCCTCGTTGATGGCCTTCCCGAGGTCCTGGCCCTCCGGGAGCTTCAGGAGCTGCGAGAACCGCGCCTGGGGCCGCAGGAAGATGACTCCCTCGGCCTGGTAGTCTTCCTTGCCGACCTTGCGGCGGTCACCCGAACCGACCTTGCCGATGCGCTTCTCAGCCTCGGCGAACCGTGACTCCGCGTACCGCAGGAAGATCAGGCCCAGTACGGGGCCGGAGAACTCGGCAGGTTTGAGGCCGGTGTTGGCCCAGAGCTGGTTCGCCGCCGCCCAGAGCCGTTTTTCGACATCACCGTTGACCATGGGGTTCCCTTTGTCCTTGTGCTTGATGAGGCTGAATACCCCGTGGTTTTGCTGAAAAAATGTGAGCGGGTCAACGGGGAGAGGGCGTGGGGAGCCGAGGGGGCATAATTAAAACGGCCAGTCGAAGTCGTAGACGCCGTCGTAGAAGTTCACCTTGAGGTAGCCCAGGTCCATCCGCCAGTGATCAGTTGCGATGCGGTAGTTGTCTTGGCGACTATGGAGTCGAATCCATGAGGCGATGCGCCGGGCCATTTCCCTGAGGCGATTTGCCGAAGATGGAGCACCGTACTCGGCAAGGACATCGGCCTCGACGCGTGAGTGCCCCTGGTAGAAGCTGGCGAGGAGACGGTGCCTCTCTCGGTCATTGTCAGCATTTTCCCCTACTAAATACCCGGCTACACGCAGCAAGCTTTGTTGTGTCCATGCGCCAAGAGTGTCGCCGCCACCGCCAAGATCTGTGAAGGTCGGCCAGCAAAAATAATGTGCTCTTTTCCGTATTGCTATGATTTGGCTTAGACGGTTCCGATGCCTGAAAAGCTCAATCCTGTTGCGTGCAATTTTGTACAGGCAGTATTCGCTGAACCTCGGACTTTGCACGAGCTCATCGACACCATGCCAAACAAAAAAGTCTTTAAGTATCTCCTTCCTGCGAAGCAAATTGTGCTCTCGCCTCGCACTCATGCAAACATCATAACAGATACCTTGCATGGCAAGAAAATCATCTCCAGGCAATGTCTGCACTTCCTGGATTAATGTGCACTTCCAGATGCGGTTAATGCCTTTCGCAAGAATCTGGATCTCGCCATCACCTCGTGCGATGCCGTAGGTGCGAGTCAGGGAATTTGTAAAGTCATCGATTTGCGCTGCGTCGTACGGTGCCATAGTGGACAGCCCCTGATCATGAGCGGAAACGGCGACCTGTTATCCGGTGAGGCACTCACAATTTACGGCACGATATCAGTTAGCCCAGCGTAGCGCAATGTTTTGACGACCTATCTTACCTGATTCCCTTCCCATTCAATGTGAGTTGAATCGGGCCGGGGTCCTACAAATTCTTCCTTAATGGCTGCGACTTCGGCCTGCCGCTCGGGCAGGAACTCCGCGAGCTGTTTCTGTATGCCCTCCAGGGCTAGTTTGCGCTTCTCCGCCATCTCCTCGGGAGTTGGCACAGCATACCTGCCGTCGTCCAACTGGCGGTTGTCCTCGGCTTTTCGGCGCGAGGCCAGGATACGAAACGACTCCGGAATCGGAAGGCCCTCGGCGTCTAGGTCAAGGATTGCCTCTTCTACGGTGAGCTTACCGTCGCGGACGGCGCGGATGATCTCGGCTTTGCGCGGGTCCGGCATCTGCATATGCCGATTCGCGTTTTCAAACATTCCGAGGTGCCGCATCACCTTGTCAATCGCAGCCAGTTTGTCCGGCATTTTAATGCTCCAACCGCCCCCTTTCCCCTGCCTGATCTCGACCAGGAGCGCCTTCTTTTCCTCGGGGATTGAAGCCGAGCCTTTAAGCCTGATCTCGGTGCCCTTCCAGTCCAGGAAGTCGGCCACGGAAAGATCTATGATGCGCACGAGCTGCGCCAGCACCTTGTCCGCATAGACACGACAGGCTGCTTTCCGCTCTTGAAGCAGTTGGAAGATAGCTTTCTTGATGTTGGGCTGATTTTTGAGGCGCGACCCGTTGCGCTCTCCTCTGTACCCGGCCCGCTTCATGGCTGCTGCGAAGTCCATGTCCACCATGTACTCATGGACCAGCACGAACTGCTGCTCGGTCAGTGGCTTATCGGGATCATCGGCATCCCAGGTGTTGTCGCCCAGCATAAGGAAGCTGTCCGGCTCATCCAGGCCTTTCCCCTGGTGGGGCTCATGTCCGGCGTGCTTGCCATCATGGGTAGCGGGCTCGATGCGCTTGCGCCGCTGCTTGACCTTGGGTTTCGCCTCGGGCGCGTCAATGTTCGTCTCAGAGGGGGTACTCATGAATGTGCATCTCCACGTGCTTTGAGCACGGCCTTGAAGGCGCTCATGCGGCACGCTCCTTTATGTAGGCTTGTAGTTCTGCAAAGCCGCTTCTGATGGCCTGAGCGGGCTCGGGGGGCACGGAAGCGGGCATCACGAGGATCAGGCTGCCCCCGGAGTCCTTGACGAGCCCTGCGCCGAAATACGCGGCCATAGCTTCGAGACAGGCATACCGACCGCGTGGCTGGTTCGTGTCCAAGGGGCCAGGTTCGGGCCGGGGCCACGCGATGGCCTTCGGCTCCTCCAGAAATGCTGCTTTGACCCAAGCCCGGACAAGGCCCGGCGTCCCAGACATGTCCCCCACGTCTTTGCCTTGCGCCACGGGCCATGGCTTCGCCTGCGGGAAGATCTGACTCCACCACGGAAAGGCGGCGATGCCCGCTTGGTCGAAGTCCAAGGCCGTGAAGATGCGGGGAGCGGCGCGCAGATAGGCCGTGGCGTCGGCGTCGGGTTTGCCGGAAGCGGTCCCCAGCGCGAGCGCGCCCACAAGATCGCGGGCCTCTTGCCAAATCAGCACGGCGTCAAGCTCGCTCTCGACCACCACGACGGGCTTACCATCGCCACCGCCAAGGGCCAGGCCAGGAACAGACCCGGCTACCGCGACGTACTTCGGCATGGTGTCCTCGGGCGTCCAGGCGGCGCGGCGTACCTTCACGGCCACGATGCCAGCCTTCCGCCGCGAGGGGATGACCAGCCCGGCAGGTATCCAGACGCGCTTGGGGTTGCCCTTGGCGTTGGTCTCCGGCGGCAGGCCCCAGGCCTCGCGGTCCTCCCAGCGGTCCGCCGGGTTCCAGCCGATGCCCAGCCGGGCCGTGGTCTTGTAGCTGATGTTCCGGCTGATCGCATACTCCAGGCCCTCGGAGCCGGGAACCATGTTGTCAGCACTCGCGCAGCTCTCCACAAGCCGTTCGGCCTGCTCTCGCCATTTCTTTGCAGGCGTCGCGGCGCTCCGGGGCTCCCAGGATGTTGCCTTTTGTTGCATCCTGCCCCCGGTCATGGGTCGGACTTCGACCTGGAGCGCCTTGCAGGCCTCGGGGTAGCTCAGTCCGTCGTGCTCGCGCAGGAATTGGATGCCGTCCCCGTGCCGCCCGCATCCCCGGCACAGGTAGCGCCCCCCGGCGTCTCCGCTCGGATGGCCGGGCCACACCCGGAACCTGTCACGGCCACCGCACCAAGGACATGGGCCTGCCCACTCGCCGCCGGACGTGCCCGCCACATGCTTGAATCCATCCCCAGCAAGTATCGAGGTCAGGAGGCTCATGCGGTTGCCCCCTGGACCCGGACGCCGGACCGGACAAGCCGGACACCCTCTTTAGAGGGTGTGTCCGGTATGTCCGGCCTATGGTCCCCACCGGACCTACGGGACATGTCCGGCATTTGTCCGGCTTGTCCGGGCATGGGCCAGTAGTGATCATCGGAGCAATCGACGCGGCCCAGGTCGCGAAGCTCTTCAACTGCGCGCTTGAATGCCTTGCGCTTCGAATCCTGCGCAGCCGACGGTGAGACCCCCGCCCGGTAAGCCTCCTGTCGCCACAGGTCGATATGGGCCTTTCCGTCTCCGGCGCAGACCTTGGCAAGGGCATCCAGGGCGATGCGGTTCCGCGTCGAGAGCTTCATGGGCTTCTCGGGCTTGGCCGGAGCGTCCACATTGCGCAGCACGCAAGAGGTGATCTCCTGGCCTGTCTCCGGGTCCGTCCAGCCCGTGCCCACCTGCTCAGGCTCGAAGTGCATATCCGGCGGCGCGTCGAAGTCCTTCGCCTTGGTGCAATGGAGTTTGCGTGTTTCGCCGTCCTTGCTCAGACTGTATTCCCAATCGCAGGCCCCATGCAGGGCGGTGCTGCCACGAAAGCGGGTCTTGTCCGCCAGGCCGGAGTGATGCACCACGAGCACGGAGCAATTGAAGCGCGCCCGCAGGCGGTCCAGTGCGGCCACAAAGGCAGTCATGTCCGCCGTCGCGTTTTCATCGCCCCCCATGCAGCGGCTCAGGGTGTCCACGATGACCAGGGATGGCGTTCCGTGCTCGGATGCCATCTTCTCAACGGCGGCAGTCACGGCATCGGCGCTCGCCTGGTCGAGGAACTGGACGGACTCGCGGGACACGGCGAAGGGGAGAGACTCAGGGGACAAATGCCAGTGCCGACACCAAGCCTGAATGCGCTTGAGCAGGCCACGGAAGCCCTCTCCGGCGATGTAGCAGACCGGGCCACGGCTCACCTTCGTCCCATGCCAGGGCTGGCCGGAGGCGATGCATAGGCCCATGTCCAGCGCGAGGAAGGACTTCATGCTGCCCGGCTCGCCGAAGAGCACGGCCAGGGTGTCCCGCTCCAGGTAGTCTCGTATGAGCCACGCAGGTGGAGCCGGTGCGGCCAGTGCCTCGGCGAGGCTCAAGAAGCGGAATCCGCACGCTTGAGTAAGCTCTGCCCCCTGCTCCACGGCCTCGCGCTCTTGCGTCTGGGCCAGGATCGTCTCTACACGACCCTGAACGACCTCATGGATGGTGGCAGGGGCTGGGGAAGACGATGGTGCATCCTTACTGATGAACACAGCAGGACTCCTCTACCCCTCGGTCTTCGCGTGAGCCTTCATCTTTGGGGAGGCCTCGCCGCCACGGGAACGCAGCCACGTGATGAAGTCTGCACGAAGATAGCCCACCTTGCGGCCCAAGGTAATGCGACGCGGCCCTTGGCCCAGACAATCAAGGTTGGCGAGGCGTCCGGCGGAGATCAGGCCGCCTGTGAGTTTGGGAACTTCGGTTCGGGCGATGATGGGAGGCAGGGTCTTTTCAAGGTCGGCGTAGGCGTCAAGATTCATTCTTCACTTCCTGTGGTTTTGGCCCCCAGGTGAAACCCTGTGGTCCTACAAACCCGCCGGAAGTTCTGAAGATGTTCTGGAACTTGAGACAGAGCGCAAAGGCCCCAGAAAGCTCAACCACCAGGGATCTAATGAGAAAAAATAATTACAACTTTCTTCTGCGGTTCTGGTTTTGTTCGTGTTTCTCCAAAACTGCCGCCGGGTCGCCGCTACCATCGTCAGAGAGGCTTTCAAGCATCCAGCCTTCCGCCGTACTTGGATGGTTCGCAGCTCTGGCCGCACTGGCTACAAGTTTCCCTTGTTTGTAGGTTTCAGCCCATGAAGTCAGAACAGCTAAGTCATGGCGACCTGGATACCTGTCCGGTTTTTGTATACCTTTGTCCCATTTGCCTATTTGCCTTTCGGTCACGCCACATAATTTCGCCGCAACTTTCTGAGTCACAGGAAGACGCTTTGTCGTAACCGTAGCGGATTTCGTCCCGGACTCGGCCTTAACTTTATCCATCTGCGTAGCTGTAACACATTGGCTTAGTTCTTTCGAGCCATTGATACTGAACCCATGCGCAGTGCTACTATTTTCTTTTTGAAGTATCGGCCGTAACTCCTCGATTTTTTCAGCAGCCATCCTTATGTGAATCTCGTGAAACTTTATATCTTCAATAATCCTAATTTCAATAGGACGTTCAGACGGCAGATACTCTTCATATATTCCATCATTGCAGACATCACCTATCTCATCAAACGTGTACCCCTCAGCATAATATGGAATATTGTTGTCGTTGATAAGTTTAACGAATCCGGCAGGTGTCATAGGCAACGCTCTTCTAAAAGCACTACCGTAAAGGTATTCACCCCCATCCAACAACACTGTCAGACGATCGTTCATAAACCACCTACACATTCATTTTCAAGTCCAGGCCTCGGCCATCAGGACTGAGGTTATTTGACATCAGAGATTACCCGAAACACAGACTCTCAGAGTGCCGCAACTCGTTCACGCCAGACGGCTACGCGACCGACCAACGCCAACCGGTCCAAATCCAACTGAGTCCCCCAACGCCCAGCAAGGATTTCCCTCAACAAGTATCCTTAAGCTAAGCAACAGTCCCTCAAAACATACTCACTACACACAAAATGAGTACATTCACCTGCTCATGAGCAACTTCCTGCTCACGACTTCCGCCAGACCGCGTCCCGTCCTTGGCTGGCGCACTGCACGACGCCCTGCGCCTTGAGTTCGTCCAGGACGCGCCGGATGGTCGAGTGGCTGATCCCGACGCATATCTGCTCCAGGTCCGCCCAGCGGAACTCCTCGGGCAAGCGGGCGATGGCGTTCAAGACCATCTCCTTCTTCGCGCCCTTGGTCGCGGTCAACTCCCCCGTCCGTGCTTCCAACTGGCGATAGGCCCCCAACAGGACCACACCCAGGAAATATTCCAGCCAGGGCACAAGGGAGTGCAGCCCCTCATGCCACCCCTGCGAAGACTCATAAAGCGAGCCGTAGTAGCCGTCGCGGTTGGCCTCCACCACCTGCTCCAGGCTGATGAAGCGCCCCACCTCGTACCCTTCCCGGTAGAGCAGCAGCAGCGTCAGCAACCTGGCCATGCGGCCATTGCCGTCGAGGAAAGGATGGATGCAGAGGAAGTCCAGCACATAGGCCGGAATGAGAATCAGGGGGTCTACTTCCTGAGCCTCCCGCGCTCGGGCGTATCCCTCGTGCAACTCCTCCATGGACTTGGCCGTCAAGAAAGCCGGGACCGGCTTGAAGCGCACGAAAGTTGAACCGTCGGGTCGCGTCTCGGTGATGTCGTTGTCCGTGAGCTTCCAGCGCCCGCCCTGCCCGGGCAGGAACTGGTACAGGTCGCGGTGGAACTGGAGCACAAGGCCTGGGGTGAAGGTCATGCCCTCGTGGTGGACGTGGATGGTGGAGAGCACATCCCGGTATCCCGCGATCTCCTGCTCGGAGCGGTTCCGGGGCGTGGTCTTGCCCTGCACGAGGTCCCTGATCCTGGCATACGGTGCCCGTACGCCCTCAAGGCGGTTGGAGGACTCCGTGCTCTGTATCACCGCCGCCTCGCGCAGTTGTCCGAGCACCTGAGGGTGCTGACGCGCGAACATGTCCTGCTTGCCCTTGAACTCGCCAAGCAGACGAATGGTCTGCACAAGGCGCGGCGGGAGGGCTACGGACTCCAGAAAGCCCGGCTGGAAGGATTTCATTCGGCCTCCTTGGCGATGCTTACAACCTTGCCTTTCTTCTTGAACCCGGCCTCCAGCGTCCTGACCGCCCGCCGCAGCGTATCAGGAGCCAAATGGCTGTAGCGCTCCGTCATGGCCAGCGTCCCATGTCCGAGAAGTTCCTTCACCGTGTAGAGGTCCACGCCCTCCTCGACCAGCCAGGAGGCATAGGTATGCCGCAGGGTATGAAACACGACCTTCTGGCGGCGGTCCGTGACGCCGTTGTTCATGCCAATGGAATTCACCACGATCTGGAACACATTGGACACCTCAACACGCTTCCTGCCGTAGCGGTCGGGAAAAACGAGGCCGTGGGGATCGCGATTCGCGGCAACACGGGCCTTCATCAACGCAGCCACGTCTTTGGTCATGAACGCGGTGCGGCACTTCCCGCTCTTGGTGTCCCGCAGGGTGAACAGCCCGCGCTCAAGGTCCACGTCGATCCAGGTCAGGGCGAAAATTTCCCCTGCCCTCATGCCAGTGTGCAGGGAGATCAGCGCCATGGCATAAAGGTCCCGGCTCCTCTCGCGCAAGGCTTCGAGAAGGCGTTCGGCCTCGTCCTTGGACAGAAAGCGCAGACGCCGGTTGTCGGAGACCGGCTTCTTGACCAGCCGAACGGGGTTTTCGCCATCGTGCAGGCCGTGGCGCTTGGCGAAGTTGAACACCTGCCGCACGGTGGCCAAGACGTAGTGTGTCGTCTTGGGCGATTTGCCCGCCTCCAGCATCCTTCTCTTCAACCGCTCCAAATCGAAGGGGGAGATGCCCTTGAGCGGCTTGTCGCCGAGAACCGGCCCGATCCAGTTGCGCAGAAAGCCTTCCTCCTTGTCGCAAGAGGTCTTGGACTTGTTCTGGCGCTCGGTGGGCAGGTAGGAGTCTGTGAAGACCTGGGCGAAAGTGACGTTGGCCTGGGCCTGCCGGACCTGCTCCTCCGAACTGGCCTGGCGATCAGCCCTGGCCTGGGCTCGATGCTCCGCGAGAGTCACAAAGCCGTTACCGGTGCGCTGGGCTTCCTTGAGTTCGGCAAGCCGGGCGGCGGCCTTCTGCTCGGTCCAACCCATGCTTGCCCAGCCCAGGGCCTCTTCCTTGTCCTTGCCGTCCAGTTTGTAACGGATGGAGAAGTAGCGGTCCGGCTTGAGGCCGTGCCTGCGCGAGGGGTGCTCGCGATACCGGACGCCCGGAAACTTGCTCTTGGTCCACGGCATATTTTGTCCCGCTCCTGTCCCGCTTATTTGCGAAAAAACGGGTGACATTGGGTGACGCATTGTGAACGATGAGTAAGTTTAATTCTCGCTACAGTCAATAGATTCGTTATCACAAGTGACATATGGTTAATATCATTTTAAGGGACTGTTAATCACTAGGTTCGCGGTTCAAGTCCGTGTCGGGGAGCCAGAAAGAAACAGGCCCGGAAGATGCAAGTCTTCCGGGCCTTTTCGCGTCTCTCCCGCGCGCGGACCCGCCCCCTTGCCCCTTGCCCGCGCTGGCGCTTCGTGCTAGCCGCCTAACCCATGTCCGATCTCGCCCAGTACATCCGCGACCTGACGGTGCTCCTCGTGCCGCTGCTCTTGACCATCACCTGCCACGAGGCCGCCCACGGCCTGGTGGCCAGCTGGCTGGGCGATCCCACGGCAAAGCTTGCCGGGCGCATCACCCTCAATCCGGTCAAGCACGTGGATCCCTTCGGCTTCTTGATCATGCTCGTGCCGCCGCACATCGGCTGGGCCAGGCCCGTGCCCGTGGACGCGCGCTACTTCAAGAACCCGCGCACCGGCATGCTGCTGGTGGCCCTGGCCGGGCCCGGCGCCAACGTGCTGGTGGCCCTGCTCTGCGCGGCGCTGTTCCACGGACTGGCAGCCGTGCCCGTGGCCGACCAGGACGGCACGCTGGTGAAGGTGCTGGTGCCGCTCATCACCATGGCCCAGGCTGGGGTGTACGTCAGCCTGCTCATCGGCGCCTTCAACCTGCTGCCCATCCCCCCGCTGGACGGCAGCAACATCGTGGCCCGCTTCCTGCCCGAGGACCTGGCCTGGCGCTACATGGAACTGGGCCGCTACGGGGTGCTGTTCATCATCGGCATCCTGATCCTCGGCAGCTTTGCGGGCATCAGCCTGTTCGGCACCCTGCTCTTCCCCGTGGTGGAGCGCGCGGCCAATCTCATGGGCATGAACGCCTATTTCTAACTCCACCCTCTAACAAAAGCACAGCACCGCCATGACCGCCAAAAAAGAATGCATCGTCTCCGGCATGCGCCCCACCGGGCCGCTCCATCTGGGCCACCACTTCGGCGTGCTCGCCAACTGGCTTGCGCTGCAGGAGGAGCACGACTGCCTGTTCTTCGTGGCCGACTGGCACGCGCTGACCACCGAGTACGCCGACCCCAGGAAGGTCAAGGGCTTCGTGCCCGGCCTCGTGGTGGACTGGATCGCCGCCGGGCTTGACCCCGAAAAGTGCGCCATCTTCCAGCAGTCCCAGGTGAAGGAGCACGCCGAGCTGCACTTGCTGCTCTCCATGCTCACCCCGGTGAGCTGGCTGGAGCGCAACCCCACCTACAAGGACGTGGCCACCGAGCTGGCCGGGCAGAAGGACCTGGCCACCTACGGCTTCCTGGGCTACCCGGTGCTCATGGCGGCGGACATCATCCTCTACCGCTCCACGGCCGTGCCCGTGGGCCAGGACCAGCTGCCCCACCTGGAGCTCACCCGCGAGATCGCCCGGCGCTTCAACTTCCTCTACTGCGCAGAGGACAAGCCCTTCTTCCCCGAGCCCAAGGCCATGCTGACGGAAGAGGCCAAGCTGCCCGGCCTGGACGGCCGCAAGATGAGCAAGAGCTACGGCAATTCCATCTCCCTGGGCGAGCCGCTGGAGGAGATAGCCCCCAAGGTGAAGGGCATGCTGACGGACAAGAACCGCCTGCGCAAGAGCGACCCCGGCGACCCGGCCGTGTGCAACCTCTACCCCTATCACAAGCTTTTGACCGACGAAGCCAAATGCGCGGAGATCCGCGAGGGCTGCGTCAAGGCCACCTGGGGCTGCGTGGACTGCAAGAAGGTGCTCATGGAGAGCCTGACCCGCTTCCTTACGCCCATCCACGAGCGCAGGAAGGCCCTGGAGGCCGACCCCGAGCGCCTGTGGCACATTCTGCAGCAGGGCAACGCCCGCGCCCGCGCCCGCGCGGCCGAGAACATGGAAGCCATCCGCAAGGCCCTGAACTTCGATTTCTAACCCGCGGACGCACGGGGCCGGAGCCGGGCGCAAACGCCCCCCGGTTCCGGCCCTTTTTCCGTTCCGGAGACAAGGAGAGGACGATGAGCGAGAAGGCCTGCGTATCCAACACCCGCGTGTGCAAGCGCGCCAGCGAGATCACCCCGTTTCTGGTCATGGACATCCTGGAGGCCGCGCACAAGCTGGAAGCCGCGGGGCACGAGGTCATCCACCTGGAGATCGGCGAGCCGGACTTCGACACGCCGGAGTGCATCAAGGAGGCGGCCCGGAAGGCCCTGGCCGACGGCGAGACCCACTACACCCACAGCCTGGGCCTGCTCCCCCTGCGCGAGGCCATCTGCGAGGATCTCTTCGAGCGTTACGGCGCCAAGGTGGACCCCGGCCAGGTCATCGTGACCCAGGGCACCTCCCCGGCCATGCTGCTGCTCTTCTCCACCATCCTGGAGGCCGGGGACGAGGTCATCCTCTCCGACCCGTCCTACGCCTGCTACGACAACTTCATCCGCTTCGCCGGGGCAAGGCCCGTGCGCGTGCCGGTGACCGAGGACGACAGCTTCCAGTACCGGCCGGAGGCCATAGCCGCCGCCATGACGGACAAGACCCGGGCCGTGCTGCTCAACTCCCCGGCCAACCCCACGGGCACGCTGCTTTCCGCCGAGCGCATGGACGCCGTGTGCCGCCTGGCGGACAGCCGGGGCGCCTGCATCGTGTCCGACGAGATCTACCACGGGCTGGTGTACGAAGGCCGCGAGCACAGCGTGCTGGAGTTCAGCGACCGGGCCTTCGTGCTGAACGGTTTTTCCAAGCTCTACGCCATGACCGGCTGGCGGCTGGGCTACCTGGTGGCGCCCAGGGAATTCATCCGGCCCATGCAGAAGCTGTGTCAGAACTTCTTCATCAGCGCCAACTCCGTGGCCCAGCGCGCGGGCATCGCGGCGCTCAAGGAATCGGCCGCCGACGTGGCGCGCATGAAGGCCATCTACGACGAGCGCCGGCGCTTCCTGCTGCCGAAGCTGAAGGCCCTGGGCCTGGGCGTGGCCCACGACCCCACCGGCGCCTTCTACGTGCTGGCCAATGCACGGAAGTGGGCCGAAAAATTCGGCGGCAGTTCCCTCAAGCTGGCCTACGACATCCTGGAGAAATGCCACGTCGGCGTGACGCCCGGCATCGACTTCGGCCAGGGAGCCGAAGGGTTTCTGCGTTTTTCCTACGCAAATTCGCTGGAAAATATCGCCGAGGCCATGCGCAGGCTTGAGAAGTACGCCGCACAGGCGTAAGGAAGGACACACGGAGATTCGGGCCGCGTCTTTTCGCGCCCGGAGTGAAACCATGAGCCGTCTGCCCCGCCTGCTTTCCTGCCTGCTGCTTGCGGCCCTGGCCGCGGGCCTTGGCGCGCCCGCCGCCGCCCAGGACGCGGCGCGGCAGGAGGCCCCCGCCAAGCGGCAGGCCACGGGCGGGACGCAACCCCGCAAGCCCGAGGCCAAGCCCAAGGCCCATACGGCCAAGTCCGCCCAGGCGCGCAACCAGGCGGGCAAGGCCCTGCTGGGCAAAAAGCAGGGGCAGGGCTCCGGTCTCAGCAAGGACGATCTATCCCGGCCGTACTCGGCCGACGCGTCCTATGGCCCGCCAGCCCCGCCCAAGGAGAGCGCCGGGGCCGACAACGCCACCGGCCTGAACTTCGACCTTGAGCCCAAGAAGCGGCCCTTCGCCCAAAAGCAGAAGCAGGAAGACTCGCCCATCAACTTCCGCATCGGCCGCGACAAGGTCACCGATCCCCTCACCGGCATGGAGGTGGGTCCGAAGCCAGATGCCTCGGCCGCCAAGGAAAACATCAAGAACATGGACCTCAAGGGCGCGCTGGAGAAGTCCGGCGGCAAGGCCGAGGTCCAGGTGGACATCTTGAAATTCTAACCCGGACGGCCGCCCCGTGCACATCCGCCTCCTCGATTTCCTCTCCGGCCTTTCCGGCGCACTGGACCTCATGAGCCCCGAAGTGGTGGGACACCACAAGCGCGTGGCCTATCTGGCCTCGCGCCTGGCCCACGCCCTCGGCGTGGACCGCAAGGAACGCACCGAGCTGTTCATGGCCGCCGTGCTGCACGACGTGGGCGGCTTCACCCTGCAGAGCAGGCTGGCGGCCCTGTCCTTCGAGGCCGACGGCGCGCGCCACGCCGAGATCGGCTACCGTCTCCTGCGCGACAACCCCCTGCTGGACGAGGCCGCGGTCATCGTGCGGCACCACCACACCCCGCGCTCGCGCTACGGCGTGCTGAACGAGCCAGTGCGCAAGCTCCAGCTCGCCGGCATCCTGAACCTGGCCGACCGCGTGGACGTGCTGACCCTGCGCCACAAGGCCTGCGACCCCACAGAAATCATGGGGCACATCCGCCCCCGCGCGGGCTACCAGTTCGACCCCGCTGCGGTGGAGGCCCTGGGCGACCTGGCGGCGGAGCCCGGCTTCTGGGCGCCGCTGGCCCCCGCGGCCAAGGAAGACCCCACCCGCAGCCTGCCGGACGACATGTTCGACGAGCGCGGCTTCACCCACCAGGAGCTCATGCAGGCCTCCACGGCCTTCTCGCACATCATCGACTTCCGCAGCCGCTTCACGGCCACGCACTCCCGCGGGGTGGCCGAAACCGCCGTGATCCTGGCGGAAAAATCCGGCATGGAGGGCGCACGGCTCACGGCCATACGCCTGGCCGGAAACCTGCACGACATCGGCAAGCTGGCCGTGCCCTCGGAGATCATCGACAAGCCCGGCCCCCTGAACGAGGCCGAGCGCGCCATCATGGAGCGCCACCCGGAGCTGGGCGAAACCATCCTCTCCAGCGTGCCCGGACTGGAGGACGTCACCGCCTGGGCCTCGCAGCACCACGAGAAGCTCAACGGCACGGGCTACCCCAACAGGCTCTCGCGGGAGGACATCCCCCTGGGCTCGCGCGTCATGGCCCTGGCCGACATCTTCACCGCCCTGCGCGAGGACCGGCCCTACCGGCCGGGCATCGAGAACGGGCGCACCATGGCCATTCTGGAAGGCATGGCCACCGGCGGGGCCCTGGACCCGGAGCTGGTGTCCCTCATGCGGGGCGGGCTGGTGGAGATAGACGCCTGCCGCCGCGCCGCCCAGGCCAGCGCGGCCGAGGAGTTCCGCCGCTTCTACACCGGCGTGCCGGCCCAGTAGCGGCGGCCCGGCGGAGCCCGCGACGTGGCTCCAGACGGCCGAGGCTTGCCAAGCACCGCCAAGGTCGCGTACATGCGGGGCATCCCGGCCGCATCCGCTCTGGCCGGGCCAGCCCCGGACGGTCTCCGGATTGGGCACGCACCGGCTGCAGCGCCTGTCGTTGGCACCTGTCGTTGGCACCAGCCGTAAGCGCCGATCATCAGCGCATTTGTTAGCGCCAATCGCAAAGATCAGTCGTAAGGACCAGCATGAGCAACTTCGCGGCGGACCTGCACATCCACTCGCGCTTTTCGCGCGCCACCAGCAAGGGGCTCACCATCCCCAACCTCGCCGCCTGGGCCGAGGTCAAGGGCATCGGCGTGCTGGGCACGGGCGACTGCACCCACCCCGGCTGGCTGTCCGAGATCGAACGCATGCTCAAGGAGGACGGCTCCGGGCTGCTCTCCCTGCGCGAGCCGGGCGCCATCGCCGGGCAGATTCCCGGCCTGCCCACGCGGCTGGCGGGCTCCGCGCGGTTCATGCTCCAGGGCGAGATCAGCTCCATCTACAAACGCGGCGGCAAGGTGCGCAAGGTGCACAACCTGGTGTACCTGCCCACCGTCGAGGCGGCCAAGGCCCTCAACGCCAAGCTGGCCCAGGTGGGCAACCTGGCCTCGGACGGCAGGCCCATCCTGGGACTGGACAGCCGCAACCTGCTGGAAATGGTGCTCGAAACCCACCCCGAGGCCTTCCTCGTCCCGGCGCACATCTGGACGCCCTGGTTCTCCCTCTTCGGCTCCATGAGCGGCTTCGACTCCGTGGAGGAGTGCTACGGCGACCTCTCGGAGCACATCTTCGCCATGGAGACGGGCCTGTCCTCCGACCCCGGCATGAACTGGACCCTGTCCGCCCTGGACCGCTACCGCATGATCTCCAACTCCGACGCCCACTCCGGCGAGAAGCTTGGCCGCGAGGCCAACCTGTTCCGGGGCGAGGCGTCGTTCTCCGGCATCAGAAACGCCCTGCGGGCGCATTTGCCCCATGAGGAAAGGGCAGGAGAGGACGGCGGCTGCGAGTTCCTGGGCACCGTGGAGTTCTTCCCCGAAGAGGGCAAGTACCACCTGGACGGGCACCGCAAGTGCAACTGGAGCATGGAGCCCGGCGAAACCCTGGCCCACAAGGGACTGTGCCCGGTGTGCGGCAAGCCCGCCACCCTGGGCGTGCTGCACCGCGTGCTGGCCCTGGCCGACCGCCCCGAGCCCGCCCAGCCCCAAGGCCAGCCCGGCTACCATTCGCTCATCCCCCTGCGCGAGGTGCTCTCCGAGGTGCTGGACGTGGGCGCGGGAGCCAAGGCCGTGACGGCCGAATATTTCCGCCTGCTGGGCCGTCTGGGGCCGGAGCTCTCCATCCTGCGCGAGGTGCCGCTTTCCGACATCGCCCGCGCCGCGCCCGTGCTGGCCGAGGCCGTGGAGCGCATGCGCGCGGGCAAGGTGCTGCGCCGCTCCGGCTTTGATGGCGAGTACGGGGTCATCACCGTGTTCACGCCCGAGGAACGCGCGCAGATGCGCCAGGGCCGCATGCTGGCCGGCATGCCCGCCCGCCGGGGCCGCCGCCCGGCCCTGCAAAGCCCTTCCGAGCCGGAGACCGAAGCCGAAGGCGACCCCGCGCCGGCAGGTGCGGAAGCTCCGCGCCGGGCCGGGCTGAACCCGGAACAGGAGGCGGCCGTGCGCGCCGGGCTGGACTCCTCCGACATCGGCGGCGCAACGCCGACCGCCCCGGTGCTGGTGCTGGCCGGGCCGGGCACGGGCAAAACCCACACGCTCATCGCCCGCGTGGAGCGGCTTCTGGAAGCGGGCACAGCGCCCAAGTCCATCGCCGTGGTCACCTTCACCCGCCGCGCGGCCGACGAACTGCACGAGCGCCTGGCCGCAAAATTCGGCGACCGCGCCGAGCTGCCCCTGGCCGACACCCTGCACGCCCTGGCGCTGGATCTGTGGACCTCAAGCAAGGGCCAACCTCCGGTGCTGCTCTCCGAGGACGGGGCCAGACGCATGTTCCTGGAGGCCCTGCCCGAGGCCATGCCCAGGGCCGAGCGCCTGGCCCTCATCCGCCGCCACGCCCTGGCGCGCGAGACCCTCGTCCCCCTGGACGGCGAGGCGGGCGAGACCGCCGCCAAGGCCTGGGCCCAGGTGGCGGAGGCCAAGGCCCTGCGCAACCAGGCGGACTTCACGGACCTGCTGGAATTTCTTCTCGCCGCCGTGCGCGCGCCGGGCTTTGCCGCGCCCTTCGCCCACCTGCTGGTGGACGAGGTGCAGGATCTCTCGGCCCTGCAGCTGGAGGCCGTGCTTGGCCTCGCCGGGAGCCCCGCGCCGGGGCAGTGCCCGGCCATACCCCCGGCCGGGCGTGACGGGACGGTGTCCGCGCCGGGTGACGACCCTGCGCTGGGGGATTCCGCGCGTGCCGTCGGCGGGGATGCAGACGCCATGAATGGCGGGATGGGGGACGGCGACGGGGAAGGCGGCGGCAAAAACGACGGGGAAAAAGACGGTTGCGCCCAGGCCCAAGCCAGGGGCCCGGTGGGCTTTTTCGCCATCGGCGACCCCAACCAGAGCATCTACGGCTTCCGCGGCGCGGCCGGGGACGTGCGGGAACGCCTGCTGGCCCGCTGGCCGGAGCTTCTCGTCATCAGCCTGGGCGAGAACTACCGCAGCGGCCAGGGCATCCTGGACGCCTCCGGCCACGTGCTGCCCGAGCACCCGCGCCTGCGCGCGCTGCCGGAAAACAGCGCGGAGGTGGAACTGGCCGAGGCCCCGGACGACCGGCACGAGGCCCGGCTCATCGCGGGGCGCATCGGCGCGCTCATCGGCGGCACCAGCCTCACCCTCATGGACAGCGCCGCCGCCCCGGCGCTGGCTCCCGGCGACGTGGCCGTGCTGGTGCGCTTCCGCGCGCTCATCCCGCCGCTCAAGGCCGCGCTGGAGCAGGCCGGGCTGCCCTGCTCCGCCCCGGAGGCCGAGGTCTTCTGGGAGGAGCCGCGCGTGGCGGCCATCCTGGGCGTGGCCGGCCGGCTCTTCGGCCTGCCGCCGGAGGAGAAGGCCCAAGGCGGCGCGCCGGACACCGGGGAGACGGAGGGCATGGACGCGGACCTGCCGGAGTTCCTGCTGCTGCAGGGCCCGCGCGTGCTGCCCGCCGCCCTGCGCGAGACCCCGCCCTTTGACCGCTATTTCTGGGACGGCCCGGCCTTCCGCGACCTGTGCCTGGCCTTTGACGAGCATGGCGGCTGGGTGGGCCTGTTGGACTGGGTGCGCCTGGAGACGGGCTTCGCCAGCATCCGGCAGTCGGCCCAGAAGGTGCGCATATTGACCCTGCACGCGGCCAAGGGACTGGAGTTCGAGGCCGTGTTCCTGCCCGCCCTGGAGCAGGGCATCCTGCCCCTATGCGGCTTCGGCGCGGGAGATGCCGAACTGACGCCGGAGGCCCTGGCCGAGGAGCGCCGCCTGCTCTACGTGGGCATGACCCGCGCCAGGAGACGCCTGTGCCTGTCCTTCGCGCGCTCGCGCACCATCTACGGCAAGACGCTCACGCGCCAGCCCTCGCCCTTTGTGACCGAACTGGCGGACAGGCTGCCCGCCGGACTGCTGCGCCGCACGGTGCTGGCCCAGAAGGTCCAGACCCGGCAGACCCACCTCTCGCTGTTCTGAGCCCGCCCGCCGGAATCCGGCTGAGCCCAACGCAGTTGGGCCGGATGTGGCTGGGCCGGATGCTCCTGCCCTGCTGCGAATACCCCTGATGCGCCTGTCCTGATGCGGACACGCCCGATGCCGACGGTTCTTGCGCAGATCTCCAGGCAGGCCGTCCAGGCGCGGGCTCTTCCAGGCCGCCGCTAGCGGGGCAGCGTGATCTCCCCGCGCAGGGCCTTGGCCTTGAGGATGAGCTCCGGCCGGTACTCGAAGTGCATGAGGTCGAACTCCGCCCACTTGCCGCCCCAGATGAAGCCCTCGGCCTCGAAGGCCGCCACGATCTCCCGGGGGAAGGCCAGCACCTGGGCGGGCACCTTTTCCGGGTTCCGCATGCCCAGCCAGTAGGGCAAGTGGGAGTTCAGGTCCACGGCCACGCCGAAACTGTGCGCGCTCAGGCGGTCCGTGGCGGCAATGCTGCGCCAGCAGAACGCGCCCCCAAAGGGCCGCAGCGTCTTGGCCCACTCCGGATGCGCCGCCATTTGCGGCTCCAGGCGCTTCCACACGCGCTCCAGGGCGTCGGCCGCGCCGTAGCGCCCCTGCATGAGCGCCCCGTGCCCGTCGAAGCGCACGCTGCGACAGTTCTTGCGCGCCTCGGCCTCGCTCTTGCCGTACAGGGACAGGAAGAAGGCCTGCACGCGGTGCCGCCCCGGCGAAAAGTGCGGGGCAGGGCGCGCGCTGGCCTCGTCCACCGGTCCCAGCGGGTACACCTGGGCCAGCATGGTGCGCACGTCCGGGCGCTCCTCGGCCTCGGCCGGGGTGCGGGGCTTGCCGTCATCGTACGCCAGGCGCGCGCCGTCGGCCATGACCAGCTCCAGCATGCCGGAAGCGCCCCTGGCCATGCCCAGCACCGCGCCGGGATAGGCCGCGCGCAGCACGGAGAGGTCCAGGGCGGCGTCCGCAGGCAGCTCCGCGGCGGGCAGCAGGTCCGGGGCCGGCGATGGCCGGGCGTCGGGCTGGCGGGCCTCGGCCAGGCCGACCAGCCAAAGCAGGAAGAGCAGGAACAGGACGCCGAACGCCAGCCTGTAACGCCTGGGGGGGAATGGGTAGACGCTCATGCTGGCATGACTAGTCCTCCTGCGGGTCCGGGTCAACAGGACGGACTCCCATACGCATACCCATTTTCTGCGCCCTTGCCCCCCCGCCCCGGGGGGCTTATGTATCCTCCCACGGTCCTGGCCCGTCCCGCCTGAGAGACGCCCGGACGCCCCAAGGCGAACACACGCAAGGAGATTCGCATGCGACGCATATTCATGCTCACCCTCGCCCTTCTGCTGCTCTTCACCACCGCCGACGCCCAGGCGGCCAAAAAGAACGCGCCCAAGGCCAGCCCGGCTGCGGCGCCCGTCGCCCCCGTCGCCCCCAATGCCGAGGGCGACACGCCCAAGAACCACGTGGAGGGCGTGACCTTCCTGCGCCTGAAGAACGGCCTCGGCGTGCTGATCAAGGAGGACGACCGCTTCCCGCTGGCGCACATCCGCATGCTGGTGCACGCGGGCAGCGCCTACGAGACCCCGGCCCAGGCCGGCATCAGCCACGTGCTGGAGCACATGGTCTTCAAGGGCGCCGGAAACATGAAGCCCGGCGAGGTGGCCCGGCGCATCGAGGCAGCCGGAGGCAGCCTGAACGCCTCCACCAGCTTCGACAACACCATCTACCACGTGGAGGTGCCGGACAGCGCCTGGAAGCTCGGCCTGTCCGTGGTGGCCGACATGACCTTCAAGCCCGCCCTCATCCCCTCCGAACTGGAGAGCGAGAAGGAAGTGGTGCTGGCCGAGCTGAAGCGCGGCGAGGACACCCCGGAAAACCTGCTCTTCCAGACCCTGCAGGGCATGCTCTGGAAGGGCACCAGCTACGAGTGGCCCATCATCGGCTACCGCGACACCGTGCGCGCCGTCACCAGCCAGTCCATGCGCGACTACATTGCGCCGCTGTACCAGCCGCAGAACATGATCCTCTGCGTGGTGGGCAAGGTGAAGGCCGCGGACGTGCTGGCCGAGGCCGAGAAGCTCCTCGGCGGCTTCCAGAACACCGGGCGCATCACCCCGCCCGAACCCTTCGCGCTGAAGCCGGCCCAGGGCCCGCAGGTCAGGGTGCTGCCCGGCATGTGGAACAAGGTGCACCTGGGCGTGGCCTTCCCCGCGCCGGACTTCGGCTCCTCCAAGATGGCCGGGCTGGACATGCTGACCCAGATCCTGGGCGGCGACGAGACCTCCCGCCTGTACCGCAAGTTCAAGTACGAGCTGCGCCTGGTGGACTCCATCAGCGTGGGTTCGAGCAACCTGGAGCGCGGCGGCATCCTCATGGTGGGCGCCGTGCTCGACGCGGACAAGCTGCCCGCCTTCTGGGACGCCCTCACCCGCGAGCTGGCCTCCTTCGACGCAAACACCATCACCCCGAACGAGATCGCCCGCGCGCGCACCAACATCGAGGCCGGGCTGTTCCTCGCCCGGGAGACAATCGGCGGCCTGGCCGGCAAGCTGCAGCACCAGTACGCCTTCGAAGGCAGCCAGCAGGGCGAGGCCAACTACCTGAGCATCCTGGCCGCCATGGACAAGGCGCAGCTGGGAGCCGCGTACCGCGAGTTCTTCCGGCCCGAGGAGGCGCGCATCGCCGTGCTGGCGCCCAAGGGGAGCCAGGGAGGCGGCACGGTCTCCGAGAGCGCCCTGCTGGACACCCTGAAGCGCCGCTGGCCCGCGCGCGCCGCCGCGGCCAAGGCCGAGGCCAAGCCCGGCGACACGGCGGGCGCGGCGAAGCAGATCACCCTGCCCGGCGGCGGCACCCTGGTGCTCCAGCCCGACCCCACCCTGCCCTACACGGCGGTGTCCATGGCCTGGCCCGGCGGCGACGGACTGCTCTCCGAAAACGAACAGGGCCTGGGCGCGCTCACGGCCTCGCTGCTCGGCCGGGGCACCGGCAAGCGCAGCGCCAACCAGGTGGAGGACTTCCTCTCCGACCGGGCGGCGTCCATCTCCGCCAGCACCAGCAGCGAGACCTTCAGCCTGAACGCCAAGTTCCCCAGCCGCTTCAGCGCGGACATGCTGGGCCTGCTGCGCGAGGTGCTGACCTCGCCCGGCCTGGCCCCGGACGAACTGGCCCGCGCCAAGGAGGACCAGCTGAACGCCATCAAGCGCGGCGAGGACCAGCCCATCGGCCTGGTCTTCCGCAGGCTGCCGGGCATCCTTTACGCCTCGGCCCCGCACTCCTACCTGCGCCTGGGCGAGCCCAGCCAGGTGGCGGCCTTCACGCGGGAGCAGGCGGCGGGCTTCTGGAAGCGGCAGTCGGCCCAGCCCTTCGTGCTCTCCGTGTGCGGCCAGTTCGACGAGGCGCAGGTGACGGCCTTCGCCACCGGGCTTGAGCAGGCGCTGAGCGCAAAGGGCGCGCCCCGCGTCAAGGTTCCGGCCCCGCAGTGGAAGCCCAAGGCCAAGGCCGTGCTGCAACTGCCGGAGCGCAACCAGGCCCATCTCTTCGTCATCTTCAAGGCCCCCGGCCGGGTCGACCAGGACATGAGCGCGCGGCTCTCCGTGCTGCGCGCGGCGCTGGCGGGCCAAAGCGGCCTGCTCTTCCGCGACATGCGCGACAAGCAGGGCCTGGGCTACGCGGTGACGGCCTTCATGAGCCAGTACAAGGAGGCCGGATTCCTGGCCTTCTACATCGGCACCGACCCGGACAAGACCGCCCAGTCCCTGGAGGGCTTCCGCAAGGCCGCGGCGAACCTTGCCGCCAAGCCCCTGCCCGAGGAGGAGCTGACGCGGGCCAAGAACATCCTGGCGGGCGACTACTACCAGGACAGGCAGGCCCTCATGGCCCGCAGCCGCGAGGCCGCCGGGGCCATCGTGCAGGGTTTCGAGCGGGACGCGGAACGCAAGCTGATCGAGGCGGCGCAGAAGGTGACCGCCGAGCAGGTGCGCCAGGCCGCCGCGGCCGTCCTCAAGTGGGACGACGCCTTCCTGGTGGAGGTCGCGCCCTAGGCGGGGCGTTCCAAGGGTCCGGAACCGCGCGCGAAAGCCTTGCCTGCGGGGCACGGCCTGGGCTACAAGAAGCGCCAAAGCCTGAACGCCGCGCTCGCGCGGCCTACGAGGAGGGCAGCACATGGCCATATTCAAGGGCGCCAAGGGCAAGACCAGACCCATAGAGGAGGAGCCCAAGGCGGACCCGCGCCTGGGGCAGGCCAAGGACGTGTACATGGGCGGGCGGTTCAAGATCGTCACCCTGGACGCCATTCCCCAGCGCGACGTGCTGGGCACCTTCGGCCTCATCGTGTGCCGCAGCTACAACTTCGACAACGCCTTCTACGGGCTCATCGCCCAGGCGCTTGAGGTGAACGCCGACGCCATCCTGGGCTACCGCGAGAGCGTGGCCTTCCACCCCGAGGGCGAGCGCTACTACTCCTGCTACGGCACCGCCGTGCGCCTGAAGCCCATCAAATAGCCCCGCAAAGCAACGCGCGCAAAGGCCCGGCCTCCCCAGCGGACGCCGGGCCTTTTTTTCTGCCCGCGCGGATTGCCCGGCCGGATGTCTGGACATTTGCTTCCCGCCGGTGCAATGCTGCCACATGCTCGAAATAGCCGTATTTCTCTGCGGGGCAGTGGTCATGGTGCTGGAGCTCGCGGGCTCGCGCGTGCTGGCGCCCTTTCTGGGAACCTCCATCGTGGTCTGGACCAGCCTCATCGGCGTGGTGCTGGGAAGCTTGAGCATCGGCTACTGGTGGGGTGGCCGCCTGGCCGACCGCAGGCCCGAGCCGAAGCTCCTCTCCCGGATCATCCTGCTGGCGGCGGTGGCCACCCTGCTCATCGCGGGGCTGAAGGGGCTCCTGCTCTCCTCCCTGCAGAACAGGACGGGCCTCACCGCCGCAACCCTGGCCGGCACCACCGTGCTCTTCACGCCCGTGGCCGTGCTGCTGGGCATGGTCTCGCCCTTCGCCGTGCGCCTGCGCCTGCAGGACGCGAAGAAATCCGGCCGCACGGCCGGCAACCTTTACGCGCTCTCCACCGTGGGCAGCATCGCCGGCACCTTCGCCGCTGGCTTCTGGCTCACGGCCGCCATCGGCACCACCAACCTGGTGCTGTGCATGGCCGGGGTGCTGGTCGTCGCCGCCTTCTGCGCGCACCTGGGCGACCTGCCCGCCAAGCTCGCCACGGCGGCGCTCATCGGCCTGACCGCCCTGACGCTCTCCATCTACGACAGGCAGCTCAACGCGGCGGAGATCCACGACATCGACACGCCCTACCAGCGCGTGCTGGTGTACAACGCGCACAACACCCAGACCGGCGAGCGTCTGCGCATGCTCTCCACCGGGCCCGAGGGCAGCCAGTCCGCCATGGACCTGGCCGACCCGACGCGCCTGGCCCTGGCCTACACCCGCTACTACCGCCTGGCCGGGCACTTCCGGCCGGACGTGAAGAACATGCTCATGCTCGGCGGGGGCGGCTACTCCTTCCCCAAGTACGCCATGAACCGGCCCGACGAGTTCGGCGGCGCGCCGCGCATGGACGTGGTGGAAATCGACCCCGGCGTCACGGACATCGCCCGGCGTTACTTCGAACTCAAGGCCATGCCCGGCCTCTCCCTGTACCACGACGACGCCCGGCGCTTCCTGAACGGCCAGGCCGCGCCCGGCGGCTACCAGGTGGCGCTGGTGGACGTGTTCACCAGCCACCTGTCCGTGCCCTTCCATCTGGCGACCAAGGAAACCGCCCAGGCCCTTTCCCGCGCGCTGGACGCCGACGGCGTGGTGCTGGTGAACTGCATCAGCGCGGCCGAGGGGCCCAAAAGCCGCTTCTACCGGGCCCTGCTCGCCACCTACCGCAGCGTGTTCCCCCGCGTGGAGAGCTTCCTGCTGGAGCCGGAGGACCCGCGAGACCCGCAGAACATCATCCTCGCGGCCTTCAAGTCCCCCGCGGAGCCGAAGTTCGAAAGCGCCAACCCGGAATACGCGGCCATGCTGGCCCACCGCTACCAGCCCCCGGCGCTCACGGCCGCCGACCCGCCGGTGCTCACCGACGACTTCGCGCCCGTGGACCACTACCTGCTGAACCTGTAGCGCAAGAAAAAGGCCGCCCGAGGGCGGCCTTCGCGTGTGCGTGCGGCGGGTTCGCCTCGCCTAGTTCGCCCCGCTGACGCCGGCGGAGGCGAAGGAGGCCATGTCGTTGTAGATGGCCGCGGCCGAACGCAGCAGGAACATGCACACGGCCGCCCCCGTGCCCTCGCCCAGGCGCAGGCCCAGGTGCAGCAGGGGCTCCCTGCCCATCTTGGCCACGGCGTGCCTGTGCCCCGGCTCGGCCGAGGCGTGGGCGAGCACGAAGTAGTCGGCCACGGCGGGCGCAAGCTTCCAGGCGGCCACGCAGGCCGCTGTGGAGATGAAACCGTCCACGCAGACCAGCTGCCGGTTCCTGGCCCCGCCCAGGATCAGCCCGGCCAGGCAGGCGATCTCATAGCCGCCCAGGGCCGCCAGGATCTCCAGGGGGTCGCCACCCGCCACCGCGGCGGCGTTGGCCGCCAGGCCCTTCCTGATGACCTCCACCTTGCGGCCCACGCCCTGCTTGTCCAGCCCGGCGCCGGGGCCGGTCATGGCCTCCGGGTCCAGCCCCAGGTAGGCGCAGTAGAGCGCCGTGGAAGGCGTGGTGTTGCCGATGCCCATGTCGCCGGTGCCCAGCACGCGCACGCCGTCGGCATGGGCGCTGTCGGCCAGGGCCACGCCCAGCATGAGGGCGTCCACGCACTGCTCCACGGTCATGGCCGGGCCCTTGGCCAGGTTGGCCGTGCCTTGCGCCACCTTGCCGCGCACCAGGTGGGGGTGCGGATCGAAGTCCGGGCCCAGGCAGCCGGCGTCCACAACGTAGAGCTCGGCCCCGGCCGTGCGCGCCAGCACGTTTATTCCCGCGCCGCCGTTGATGAAGTTCAGCACCATCTGCCGGGTGACCTCCTGGGGGAAGGGGCTCACGCCCTCTTCCACAACGCCGTGGTCGCCGGCGACGGTGTACACGCGGGCCGGATCGGCCTTGGGGGCGGTGCCGCCCTGGATGAGATAGAGCTGCAGGGCCAGCTCCTCCAGCCGGCCCAGGCTGCCCTGGGGCTTGGTGAGGTTGTCCAGGTGGGCCTGGCCCGCCGGGGCCAGGGAGAGGTCCACCGGGCAGATGGCCTTGATGACCGCGTCAAGACGCTCGCGCATGGGTGCTCCTGAGGTTGGTGTGATGGGTTCCGTCCCTGAGGCCGCAAAAAAAGGGTCCCGGCAGGCGCAAGTCGGCCCGCCGGAACCCTTTGCCATCAGGTTCCCGCAACAATGTTCCGACGCGGACAGGTCTTCCGGCTTCCGGATCAGCCCGGCAGGGACGGCCTTCCCGCGGGAGTTCCCGCAGTGGCTGGACGCATGCAGCGCCCCTCGTCCCCCGGTCCCCGGTTACGGCGACGGGATCGCCACGGAATCGCACCGTGTTCCGGGATGTCCGCCCGGTGGGGATGAGCTATCTCAAGTCGCTGCGTATTTCAAGCCCGGACGCGGCGCATGGGCTTCCCCCGCGGCACGGCGATTGCTACAGTTCCGGCGTGGACAAGCGCCTCGCCATATTGCACGCCAACTGCCAGGGCGATCCCCTGGCCCGCGCCCTGCTCGCCAGCCCGGAGTTTGCCCGGGCCTTTGCGCCCAGGGTGTACCTGAACTACGCCCGCGAGGAGATCCCCCCGGCGGATATGGATGCCTGCGGGCTCTTCCTCTACCAGTACCTCGGGCCGGAGTGGGGCGAGCTGTCCTCGGCCGCGCTGCTGGCGCGGCTGCCCGCCGGCACGCCGTCGCTGTGCATCCCGAACATGTTCTTCCGCGGTGCCTGGCCCCTGTGGTCCGGCGCGCCGGGGTTCGACTACCGCGACCTCTACCTGGACTACCTCATCGACATGGGCCTGCCGGGACAGGACATTCTGCACGTGTACCTGCGCACGCCCCTGGCGAAGAAGTACGACCTCGCCGCGAAGCTTGCGGAGACCACCGCCCTTGAGCGCCAACGCCAGGAGCGCACCCCGGTGCCCTACCTGGACCACGTGCTGGAACATTTCCGTGCGCGTCCGCTGTTTTTCACCGTCAACCATCCGTCGGCGGAGCTCATCGCCCTGGCCGCGCGCGGCGTCCTCAGGGAACTCGGCCTGGCCCCGGCGGAAGAGAATACGCTGGCCGCGCTGGAAACCGGGTACGAGGACTTCTTCCTGCCCGTGCACCCGCAGGTGGCGGAATTCTACGGGCTTGCCTACGGCGGGCCGGACGAGGCATATCCCTGCTACGGACACAGGCGCAGCTTCGCCCAGTACGCGGCGGCCTACGTGGAGTGCCGCCTGGCGGGCATCGGCGACTTCATCGGCTATCTGCAGGTGCGGGAGTAGCAATGCACGGCGCAGGCAAACTCATCGCCTGGGTGGGCGGCCAGTTCTTCATGCACGGCATGGAGGCCCACGGCTTCCGCACCCTGCGCATCCCCCTCACGAAGCCGGAGGCCCTGACCTACGCCGACATCGTGGAGCGCTGCGGGCAGGAGCCCGACGCCGTGGTCTACACCGACCGCAGCCTGCCGCCGCCCCTGCTCGGCGTGGAGCGCTTCCCCTGCCTCACGGCCTTCTACTGCATCGACTCGCACATCCACGGCTGGTATCCGCTCTACGCCGGGGCCTTCGACCTCTGCGCCGTGAGCCTGCGCGGCCACGTGGAGCGCTTCGCCGATCAGCTTTCCCCGGAGCGCGTCCTCTGGCTGCCCGCCTACGCCGAGGAACGCTACCGCCCGCGCGACGCGGATAAGATCTTCGACCTGCTCTTCGTGGGCACGGTGGACCCGGAGACCACGCCCCAGCGCTGCGACTTCCTGGAGCGCCTGCGCGCGCAAGTGCCCTCCCTGGCCGTGCGCCGGGGCGACTTCGGCGAACTCATGCCCCAGGCCCGCGTGGTGCTGAACATCGCCGAGCGCGGCGACCTGAACTTCCGCGTGTTCGAATCCCTGGCCTGCGGCAGCTGCCTGCTCACCCCGCGCATCGCCAACGGCCAGGACGAGCTGTTCACGGACGGCGAGCACCTGGCGCTGTATGAGCCGGACGATGCCGCAGACTGCGCGGCAAAGGCCCGCGCCCTGCTGGCGGACGAGCCCCTGCGCCTGCGGCTGGCCGCACGGGGCCTGGCCGAGGTGGACGCCAGGCACCGCGAACGCCACCGGGCCGCGGCCTTCGCTGACTTTCTGCGCCGGGGCTTCGAGGCCGGCCTCTCCGCCACGCGCCTCGGGGAGCAAGGCGCCGAACTCCGCCAAGCCCTGCGCCTGCTGATGCTGCACTGGGCCGAGCACAGCGGCGACGACGCCCTCTCCGCCCGCTATCTGGCCGAGGCCCGCGCCCTTGCTCCGGGCGGGAGGTCCTAGGCCATGGCCCGGCGCTTCCCCCCCTCCCTGTGCGCCTCCCTGACCGCCGTGTGCCTGCTTACGGCCTCCTGCTCCGCGTCGGACGCCGTGAGCATCGCCCGCGTGGCCAGCGGAGACACCAGCGCGGCCGTGGGCCTGGCGCGCAGCAAGGCCATCCGCTACGCCACCAACCCAAGCGCCATCGAGGCTGACTACAAGCGCTTCAAGAGCCTGCTGGCGAGCTTCCGCAGGGCGGTCTCCGGCAACTGGGGCCAGGGCGACGCCCGCGAGGCCCAGCCCAAGCAGTACGTGAAGTACACCCAGAACTACCAGTCGCGCGCCAGCGTGGATTTCGAGAACGGCCAGATCATCGTGGAGACCCTGGACCAGGACGCCCCGGTGAAGAGCCTGCGCGAGGCCATCGTCACCACCCTGCTCACCCCCTACGACCCGCGCGCCGTGGACATGTACTCCGCCGGGCCGGTGAAGCTGGGCGGCACGCCCTTTCTGCTGGGTGAAGTGAAGGACGGGCGCGGCAGGAACATCCGCACCGAGGAGGAGGCCGAGGCCTTTGCGCGGCTCCTGCTGGAGAACGGCCCGCAGGAGCGGCCGGCCGGCGTGGCCGGCAAGACCGTGCGCTACGTGGTCATCGAGATGGCCCGCGACCACATGCAGGTGCGCGCGGCCAAGTTCAAGCCCGTTGTCGAGGCCGCGGCCAAACGCTTCGGCCTTTCGCGCACGCTCATCTACGCCATCATCCGCGTGGAGAGCGACTTCAACCCGTACGCCATCAACACCGTGCCCGCCGTGGGCCTGATGCAGGTGGTGCCCCAGACCGCCGGGGCCGACGTGCAGGAGTTCCTCACGGGCAAGCGCGGCGAGCCCAGCAAGGCCTTCCTCTTCGAGCCGGAGAACAACGTGCTCTACGGTTCGGCCTACCTGAACATCCTGTTCACGCGGCACCTGCCCGGCGTGGTGGACCCCGTGAGCCGCGAGTACTGCGTCATCGCCTCCTACAACGGCGGCTCCGGCGCGCTTTTGAAGACCTTCGACCGCGACCGGGGCAAGGCCCTGCGCGCCATCAACACCCGCCCGCCCACGGCCGTGTACGACACCATCACCACGCGGCACGCCGCCGAGGAGACCCGCCAGTACCTGCGGAAGGTGCTGGAGGCCAAGAAGCAGTTCGTGGGCATGTGAGGCCGCCCGGATGGCGCGGCGGCACGGCGGGCTACGGCTTGGGGCCGTGGGGCTTTGCGCCTAGATGTCCAGAAAGGTGCAGGAGAGGGCGCCGTCCGGCGCGATGTCGACGAGGGCCATGGAGCCCTCGGCCACGCTGCCGGGGTTCAGCAGCCAGGCCCCCTGGAATTGCTCCCACAGGCGGCGGTGCGTGTGGCCGAAGCAGACGAGCCCGTGCCCGGGAAAGGTCTCGGCCACGCGGCGCCACACGCTGCTGCGCTCGCCCCAGCCGTGGGCCATGCCCAGCTTCAGCGCGCCGCCGGGGTGCTCGATGTCGCGGCTCAGGGTCACGGGGATGTCGTGGTCGAGGACGAAGTGGTCGCAGTTGCCGCGCACGCAGAAGAAGCGCGGGTGCTGCGAGAGGAAGTTGTACAACGACGCGCCCACCATGTCTCCGCAGTGCAGCAGGACATCGGCGGGCGCGAGGTGTGCTTCGTACAGGGCGCAAAAGCGCTGGTCAGGGGCGCTTATGTGCGTGTCCGAGATGACGGCCAGACGCATGGGAACAGGGCGCTCCTGGCCGCGCGGCCTTAGTCGTTCATCCTCTTGAAGCGGACACGCAGGTAGGCGTCGCGCAGGGCCACGTAGGGGTCCACGCTGGCCTCCTTCAGGGCCTCGTACTCGCCGATGCGAATGGACACCTCGTTGACCTTGTCGTAGGTCTTGGTGCCAATGGACCAATACCAGGGGTGCAGGTAGCTGGTGGGCGTCAGGAAATAGTCGCCCGCGTAGCCCAGGGTGTCGCGCCCGGTGGAGGGGCCGATGAAGGGCCACACGAGGTAGAAGCCGTTGCCCATGCCCCAGTAGCCCAAGGTCAGGCCCAGGTCCTGCTCGGTGGAGGGGATGGGCTTGTAGGGCTTGGAGTCGCCGGTGACGTCGGCCAGGCCGCCGAGGCCGAAGGCCGTGTTGCCGATGAAGCGCGAGGTCTCCACCGCGGCGGCGTCGAACTTGGCCTGCAGCATGAGGCTGGTGAAGCGCACCGGGAACAGGAGGTTGTGGAAGAAGTTGTGCACCCACAGGCGCGGACGCTCGGGGATGACGAAGCTGTAGCCCTCGGCCGCGGGCTTCAGGGCCCAGAAGTACAGCTTGTCGTTGAAGGTGAACATGGCCCGGTTCCAGCCTTCGAGCGGGTCGGGCGTCTCGGCGGCGGCATCGGCCACGCTCGTTTTCGCGGGGCCGGAGCCCTTCTTGATGAACTGGCCGTTCTCGTCCCAGATGTCTTCGTCGCCGTAGGCCAACAGCACCAGGGACATTTCCTTGGTCTGCGGGGTGCCCACCGCGGGGACTTTGTCCGCGGCGAGAGCCGAACCGCCCAGCGCCAGCAGCAAAGCTGCGGCGGCCAGGAGGTTCCGGGCCGCGCCAACGATCTTCGAGGCCGTGTTCATTGTGCCTTCCCCCCGCGCCTTACTTGCCGACCACGTCGTCGACGTTCTTGCCCTCATCCAGGGCCTTGGTCTTGTCCTTGATGCGGTTCAGCAGATCGTCCGGGCTTTCCTTGCTCAGAACCTTGGAGAACTGGCTGCGGTAGTTCTTCACCAGGCTCACGCCCTCCACCACAACGTCATAGACCATCCAATGGTCGCGCTTTATCATGATGTAGTTGATGGGGATGTTCTTGTCCTTCATCACCACCTGGGTGTTGATGAAGGCCTGGTTGCCCTCGATCTGCTCCTTCTGGTACGTCACCTTCTCGTTGTTGTACTTCTCGATCTTGCGGATGTAGGTCTTCTGCAGAAGCTCGGAGAAGCTGGCGACGAAGTCGTCCTGCTGCTTGGGGGTGTATTTGTTCCAGTGCTCGGCCAGGGCGCGGCGGGAAAGCTCACGCCAGTCGAAGAAACTGTCGGCCACGGTGCGCAGCTTGTTCTGGCGCTCCACGCGCTTGGCCGGAGCCTTCAGCGCCGGGTCGGACAGGATGGCGATGACCTTGTCGATGCCGGCCTTGAGACGGTCCTGGGGCTCCCCGGCGAGGGCCGTGGAGGCGAAGACGAACAGCATCAACAGCGCGAGAAGGCTGGCGATTCTTTTCATTGCGGCATGTCCTGTAGGAGAGAAATACGGCGCGCGTCTATACGCCGCCGAAGACATATTTACTGATTAATTCCTCAAGGTCAATAGAGGATTCCGTATCCCGCAGCACGGCACCGGCCTGGATGGGTTCGCCGCCGCCGCGCGACAGCTTCACGTATTTGTCGCCAATGAGGCCGCTGGTCTTCACCGAGGCGATGGTATCGTCGGTGAGCTTCACGTCCTTCTTGATGCGCAGGCCCACGGAAGACATGCCGTTCTCCTGGTCGATGCCGATCTTCTCCACGAAGCCCACCTCCACGCCGTACATCTGCACGGGCGCGTTGACCTTGAGCCCGGTGACGTCGTTGAACTTGGCGGTGATGGAGTAGCTGTCGTCGCCGAACAGATGCACGTTGCCGAGCTTCACGCTCATGTAGGCTATGGCCAGGAAGCCCACCAGCACGAACAGGCCCACCTGCGTTTCTTTCGCGTATTTCTTCATTCGGCACCTCGCTTGTTGGCCCGGCGCAGCCGGACCGTTGCAGCACGGCAGACCGGGCTATTCGTCCAGGTACTTGCCGCAGTCGCGCTTCATCATCTTCTGGTCAAGGGGCGGCATTGTCAGGCGCGGCGTGCTGCGCTCCTGGGCCTTGCGGTCCAGGAAGCGGCGCAGATACTCGTCCTGCGTGGCCTCCAGCTCGGCCAGGCCGCCCTGGAACAGCACCCTGCCCGCGCCCAGCACCAGCACGTGGTCGGCTATGGCGCGCATGCTGTCCAGGTCGTGGCTCACCACCACCATGGTCATTTCGAAGCTCTTCTTGAGTTCCAGCAGCAGCTGGTCCAGCTCGGCCGCGGTCACGGGGTCCAGGCCGCTGGTGGGCTCGTCGCAGAAGAGCAGCTGCGGGTCCATGACCATGCCGCGGGCCAGGCCGGCGCGCTTGCGCATGCCGCCCGAAAGTTCGTTGGGGTAGTAGTCGTAGAAGTCGGCCAGGCCCACCAGGCCCAGCTTGCTCAGCACGCGCTCGCGGATGTCCTTCTCCGGCAGCCTGGTGTGCTCGCGCAGGGGCAGGGCCACGTTGTCGCCCAGGGTAAGGGAGCCCAGGAGCGCGCCGTCCTGGAAGAGCACGCCCATGCGCTGGCGCAGGCAGTGCATCCCCCGGCGGTCCAGGGTGTCGATGTCGTGCCCGCCCACCACGATGCGCCCGGCGAGCACCGGGTGCAGCTTGAGGATGTGCTTCACGAGCGTGCTTTTGCCGCAGCCCGAGCCGCCCAGGATGACGGAGATCTTGCCGCCGGGAAGCACGGCGTCGATGCCGCTGACCACGGCGTGCTCGCCGTAGCCGATGGTCAGCCCCTCAAGGATGATGTCCGGTGGTGTGTTGGCCTGCATTTCCGCTCCGCCCTAGAACAGCAGCGAGGTGAGGATGTAGTCGGACAGGAGGATGAGCACGCAGGAGGTGACCACCGCCGAGGTGGTGGCCTGGCTCACGGCCTCCGGCCCGACGGAGTCGCGCCGCATGTGCGTGAAGTAGCCCATGTAGCAGCAGATGGTGCACACCACCACGCCGAACACCAGGGATTTGATGAAGCCGCCGGAGATGTCGCTCATCTTGAGGTAGGCGCTGACGCGGTACCAGTACACCCCGGAGTTGCCGCCCAAGAGCAGCACGCCGGTCAGGTAGCCGCCCAGCATGCCCACCAGGTCGAAAAAGGCCGTGAGGATGGGGAAGCAGATGATGCTGGCGGCCAGCTTGGGGCTCACCAGAAAGCCCAGGGGGTTGATGTCCATGACGCGCAGCGCGTCCACCTGCTCGGAAATGCGCATGACGCCGATCTCGGCGGTCATGGAGGAGCCGGCCCGACCGGTGATCATGATGGCCGTGAGCACGGGCCCCAGCTCACGCACCAGCGAGAGGCTTACCGCCGCGCCGAGGAAGCCGTCGGCCCCGAACTTGGCCAGCGCGTAGTACATCTGCAGGCCGATGACCATGCCCGTGAACAGGCTGATGAGCGTGATGACGCTGATGCTCTTGACGCCAATGAAGTAGATCTGGCGCACGGTCTTGTGGAACTGCCCCCAGGACCGGAAGATGCGGCCGAAGGCCTCCAGGAAGAACAGGAACATGGCCCCCGCCTCGCCCACCAGGCGCAAGGCGGCGTCGCCCAGGCGGGCGACTGGCGGAAGTGCGGCGCGTCTTCCCTCGATCATGGGCGGTGGTTCCCCCTTTCCCGGCCCGCGCGGCGCGGATCAGGCGAATGGACGGCCCCGTAGGGGCGATGCAATTGCCGTGGGCTGCAAATCCGTAACACAGCCCCCCGCCCCAGGCAAGTTTTTGCCAGGCGGCACAGGCATTTTAAACAATTCCGGGGGGAAACAGGCCCCTCGCTCCCGCTTTTTTTCCTGCCCGCTCGCGCCGGCCGCTACTGGCCGTCCTCGCTCCCGTCATCCGCCGGAGGATCGGCGTCGATCTTCGGCAGATTCTTGCGCGAGCCGTTCTTGCGCTCCCACCAGGCCTGGTCCGGCCCCAGGAACCACCAGTCCGTGTGGTCGGTCTCCAGGATCGTCCGGGCGAGCTCCTGGCCCTCCGGCGTGCGCAGGCGCTGGCTCGCCGCGGCCAGCCACTTGTCCGCGTAGGCGTTGCCCAGGTCGCTCTGCTCCTTCAGGTTCAGCATCAGGTCCAGCTGGTCGGCGTCCTGGGCCAGCCTGGCCTCCACGGTCGCCGTCTCCTCCAGCTCCTCCCACATGGGCATGAGATCCGGCCCCAGCCCCGTGCCGGACAGGCAGTCGGCCAGGGCCTGCGTGCGCGTGCTGGTGTTGTAGATGCGGTTCACGTAGTTGAAGTCGCCGGTGCGCGCCTCGTGCAGGTCGTGGAACAGGCACAAAAGCGCGGTGCGCTCCTTGTTTGCCCCGGCCATCTGCGCCAGCACAAAGCCGATGACCGCCGTGCGGAAGGAGTGCTCGGCCACGTTCTCCTGGCCGGTGCCCAGAAACTGGTAGCCGCTGCGCGGAGTTCTGCGCAGCATGCCGCACTCGTTCAAGAAATCCACCAGGCGGGTGATGCGCGAACGGGAATCGAGTCGTGACATGGGTGGTTGGGCCTCCGGCGCTTCCGGCAAGGTATGGACGATGCGCCCTGCGCTCCCGTGGCGGAGCGGTTTCAAACCGTTTCGGCTGTTATCGGCCAAAGTGAGATTATGCGCCCAGTTTCTGCGGGCGGGGCAGTCTCCCAAAGACGGCTTGCGTTCCCAGGCCAGGAAGGATTCGATTCCGGGCCGGGGAGCGTACTTGTATGGTACAGTCCTGGCCCGGAACCGGAGCGTGACGCCGCACGGAAGCGCAGGACGCTTTGGAGGCTGCCCCCCGATGCCTAGGTGCGGTAGTCAGCGTTGATCTCGATGTAGCGCTTGGTCAGGTCCGAGGCCAGGAGCGTGAACGAGCCCCTGCCGCCGCCAAGGTCGAGGGCGATCTCCACGTCCTGGTGGCGCATGATGGGCGCCAGCAGGGCGTCCAGGTCCTCCGGCGCGGGCTGGCCCTTCTCGAAGACGAGGATGCCGCCGATTCTGAGCACCACGGCCTCGGGATCGAAGTCCGCCCCGCTGCGGCCCAGCGCCGCAACGATACGTCCCCAGTTGGGATCGCAGCCGAAGAGCGCGGTCTTGACCAGGGGCGAGTTGCCGATGGCCCGTGCGGCCAGCTCGGCCTGGGCGTTGCTCCTGGCGCCCGTCACCGCGATGTGCGCCACCTTGGTGCCGCCCTCGGCGTCCTGCACGATGCGGTAGGACAGCTCCTGGCAGATCCTGGTCACGCAGTCGCGCAGCAGCCTTATGGACTTGGCGTCGCGCGCGGCCACGCGGGAGGCCCCGTTGGCCAGGGCCAGCACGGTGTCGTTGGTGCTGGTGTCGCCGTCAACGGTCAGCGCGTTGAAGGAACGGTCCGCCGCGAAGGAGAGGATCTGCTGCCAGTCCGTGGGCTCCACGTCGGCGTCGGTGATGACGAAGCCGAGCATGGTGGCCATTTTGGGCGAAATCATGCCCGCGCCCTTGCACATGCCCAGCACCCGCACCTCGCCCCCGGGCAGGGCGATGGTCTTGGCCGAAAGCTTGGGAAAGGTGTCGGTGGTCATCATGGCCTTGGCCACGTCCATGGCCGTGGCCTTGCCCAGGCTCGCGGCCAGCTGCGGGGCGGCCGCGGCCCACTTGTCCATCTTGAGCTGCGCGCCGATGACCCCGGTGGAGGTGGGCAGCACGTCGCGCGCGTCGATGTTGAAGCCCTTGGCGGCCTTGGCGGCGATCTTGAGGGTCTCGCGGCAGTTGGCCAGCCCTTCGGCCCCGGTGCAGGCGTTGGCCTGGCCGGAGTTGACCAGGAGGGCGCGGGCCAGGGGGCGCCCGCCCAGCAGCTCCCTGCACACCAGCACCGGCGCCGCCTGGAAGCGGTTGGTGGTGAACACGCCCGCGGCGGACGCTTCGCCGCTGCTCACGATGATCCCCAGGTCATTGCGGTCGGGCCGCTTGAAGCCCGCCGCGGCCACGCCGAAGCTGTATCCCTTGGGCACGATGGTCATGGGCGCTCCTCCCGGAAAAAAAGATGCGTCGCGGCCGGGTGTTTCCCGCCGCGCATGGGATGCCCTAGCACAGGCCGGGCCGGGTTTCAAAGGCTGCGTTGGGCGGCCAGGACCTGGGGCGGCAGTTCCGCCGCGCGGGGTTCGTACTGGGTGACGCGGTTTCTGCCCGCGCTCTTGGAGCGGTAGAGCATGCGGTCGGCCTCGCGCAGCATCTCGTCCAGGGAGAGCCCCGGCTCGCCGCACAGGCCAATGCTCACCGTGTAGGAGATGCGCTCCTCGCCGAAGATGACCGGGGTGGCCTCGAAGGTGGCGCGCAGGTCCTCGAACAGCAGCCGGGCCCTGTCGGCGTCCATGTCCGAGGCGAGCACGCAGAACTCCTCGCCCCCCAGGCGGGCCACGATGTCCGACACGCGGAAGCGCGAGGCCAGAAGCGCGGCCATCTGCCTGAGCACGGCGTCGCCGGCTTCGTGGCCCAGGGTGTCGTTGATGTTCTTGAAGTGGTCGATGTCGAGCATGGCCACGGTGACGGGCTGGCTGCGCCGGGCAAGCAGCGCATGCAGCTGCGCCCCGGCGGAGAAGAAGTAGCGCCGGTTGTACATCCGGGTGAGGAAGTCCTTTTCGGCCATGTCGCGCACCTGGGCGATGTGGTCGAGCATCTCCAGGTTCTGGGTGATGCGCGTGTAGAACTCCTCGACCAGGAAGGGCTTGTTCAGGTAGTCGTTGGCGCCGCACTTGATGAACCGGGCCGAAAGCCTGGCCCCGCCCACGGCCGAGACGCCGATGACGGCCATGACGTCCTTGCCGTGGCGGCGGCGTATCTCCCGCGTGAGCGCGAAGCCGTCCATGCCGGGCATGCTGTAGTCCACCATCACCAGGCGGGTGTCGGGGTGCTCCTCCAGCCGGGCCAGGGCTTCCTCGCCGCTGGCGGCCTCCAGCACGTGGTAGCGGTGCGCGGCCAGCAGCCGGCGCACGGCGTGGCGGTAGCTGCGGGAGTCGTCCACCACGAGGATCTTGTTGCCGGGGTTGTCGCGCAGGCGGGCAAGCAGCTGCACCACATAGTCCACGTTCTCCTGGCCGTCCTTGAGCACGTAGTCCACGATGTGCCGGTTCCAGAAGCTCTCGCGCATGGCGTCGGAAATGTCGGCGGTGAAGACGATCACCGGGACGTGGTGCTCCAGCACCAGGTCCACGGCCTCGCCCTTGGGGGCGTCGGGCAGGTTTATGTCGATGAGGGCGGCGAGATACTCCGCGCCCTCCGCGAGCAGGGCGCGCGCCTCGGCGAGGTCGTGGGCCACGTGGACCAAGAAGCCGAGGTCAAGGCTGACGCGCTTGGCCACCAGGGCGGCGAAGGAGCGGCTGTCCTCGACGATGAGCACTTTGAGCATCAAGCACCCCCGGCGTTGCGGCGTCGGCCAAGGCCCGGAGACAGGGGAGTTCTTCCGGGCGCCGACACTGTCGCCTTGCCGCCCCTAGCATACTGTCAGTATGGGTACAAGCAGGGGAAAGCCCCATTCGGAATGGGAAAATCTACTTACCGCAGCAATTCTTGTACTTTTTTCCCGACCCGCAGGAGCAGGGATCGTTTCTGCCCACCTTGGCGCTGCGCTTCACGGGCTGCTTCTTCTTGGGCTCCGCCGGGGCGGCGGAGGCCGAGCCCTGGTACTCCATCTCGGCGGCGGGCTCCTTGTGCTGGAACTCCTCCTCCTTCACTTCCTTCTGGATGCGCAGGCGGCAGATGATGTGCATGGACTTTTCGGCGATGGTGTAGAGCATGGCCCGGAAGAGCTCGAACCCCTCGCGCTTGTACTCCTGCTTCGGGTCCTTCTGGCCGTAGCCGCGCAGGCCGATGCCGTCGCGCAGGTGGTCCATGTTCAGCAGGTGGTCCTTCCAGTTGCGGTCCAGGGCCTCCAGGATGAAGTAGCGCAGGATCTCCTGGTAGCTGTCGGGCGCGGCGGTCTCCAGCCCCTTCAGGATCTCGGCGATCCACTCCTCGCTCTGCTCGCGGCTGGGCAGCTCGGCGGCGAAGCCGGGGAAGCGCGAGAGGTCGAAGACCTCGTCGAGCCGGGAGGAGATGATGCCCGCGGTGTCCTCGTCCACCTCGCCCTTGATGTGCTCAAGGGGCGCGTAGATCTCGTCCAGCAGCTCGGCCACGTACTCCTCGACGATCTCGTCCAGGGTCTCGGCGTACATGATCTCGCGGCGGCGGGCGTAGATGACCTCGCGCTGCTGGTTCATGACGTTGTCGTAGTCCAGCAGCTGCTTTCTGATCTCGAAGTTGTGGGCCTCGACCCGCTTCTGCGAGCCCTCGATGGCGCGGCTGACCATGCGGTTCTCGATGGCCTCGCCCTCCTCCATGCCGAGGGAGTTCATGAGCCCGGCGATGCGGTCGCTGCCGAAGAGGCGCATGAGGTCGTCGTCCAGCGCCAGGTAGAAGCGCGAGGTGCCGGGGTCGCCCTGGCGGCCGGAGCGGCCGCGCAGCTGGTTGTCGATGCGCCGGGACTCGTGGCGCTCCGTGCCGAGGATGTGCAGGCCGCCCAGCTCCTTCACGCCCTCGCCCAGCACGATGTCCGTGCCGCGGCCGGCCATGTTGGTGGCGATGGTGACCTTGCCCTGCTGCCCGGCCTCGGCCACGATCTGGGCCTCCAGCTCGTGCTGCTTGGCGTTCAGCACGTTGTGGGGCACGCCGCGCTTCTTGAGCATCTCCGACACGAGCTCGCTCTTCTCGATGGAGACCGTGCCCACCAGCACGGGCTGGCCGCGCTTGTGGCAGTCGGCGATCTCCTCGGCGATGGCGTTGAACTTCTCGCGCTGGGTCTTGAAGATCATGTCCGGATGGTCGATGCGCACCATGGGCCTGTTGGTGGGGATGACCGTCACCTCAAGGTTGTAGATCTCCTTGAACTCCACGGCCTCGGTGTCGGCCGTGCCGGTCATGCCGGAGAGCTTCTCGTACATGCGGAAGTAGTTCTGGAAGGTGATGGAGGCCAGCGTCTGGTTCTCGGCCTCCACCTTCACGTTCTCCTTGGCCTCCAGGGCCTGGTGCAGCCCGTCGGAGAAGCGGCGGCCGGGCATGAGGCGGCCGGTGAACTCGTCAACGATGACCACCTGGTCGTCCTTGACGATGTACTCCACGTCGCGGCGGTACAGATGGTGGGCCTTCAGGCCCTGCATCACGTGGTGCTGCAGGGTGGCGTTGGAGGGGTCGTACATGTTCTCCACGCCCAAAAGCTTCTCGCACTTGGCCACGCCGCGCTCGGTGAGGGACACGGCCCGCCCCTTCTCGTCCACCAGGAAGTCGCCCGTGGGCGGGGTGTCCTCGTCCTTGGGCTTCTCGCCCCTGGTCAGCCTGGGGATGATGGCGTCGACCTTGCGGTAGAGCTGGGTGCTCTCCTCCGCCGCGCCGCTGATGATGAGCGGGGTGCGCGCCTCGTCGATCAGGATGGAGTCCACCTCGTCCACGATGGCGTAGTTCAGGGGCCGCTGCACCAGCGACTCCTTGTAGAATTTCATGTTGTCGCGCAGGTAGTCGAAGCCGAACTCGTTGTTGGTGCCGTAGGTGATGTCCGAGCCGTAGGCCTGCTGGCGCTCCTCGTCGGTGAGGCCGTGGACGATGACGCCCACGGACAGGCCCAGGAAGTTGTAGAGCTTGCCCATCCAGCCCGCGTCGCGCTTGGCCAGGTAGTCGTTCACGGTGACGAGATGCACGCCCTTGCCGGAGAGCGCGTTCAGCACCACGGGCAGGGTGGCCACCAGGGTCTTGCCCTCACCGGTCTTCATTTCGGCGATGCGCCCGTTGTGCAGCACCATGCCGCCCACCAGCTGCACATCGTAGTGGCGCATGCCCAGCACGCGCTTGCCGGCCTCGCGCACCAGGGCGAAACACTCGGGCAGCAGGTCGTCCAGGCTGCGGCCGCCCGCCACCTCCTCCTTCCACGCGGCGATCTTCGCCGGGAAGTCCTCGTCGGACAGCGCCTGCATCTGCGGCTCCATGGCGTTGATGCGGGCCACAACGGGCTCAAGCTTCTTCAGGTAGCGCTCGTTGCTCGAACCGATGATCTTCTTCAGGATGGAGGTGAACATGGGCGAAGGCTCCTCGAAGCCGGGCGGGGCTTTCCGCCGGCGGATTATGTCGTCAGGCCGGACCGGGGAGGACTCTCTCCGGGCGGGTCATCGTGCGTGGCGCGGCAGGGGCCAGGCCCCCGGCGGCGACGCAGGGGGTGTTCTCGGATATTTCCGGGGCCGCGTCAAATTTACGCTTGGAGATAACGCCCAAGCGGCGTTCGTCAAGGCGCAAGGGGGCGATTTTCCTTGCCGGGCGTCCGCAAAGCCCGCCGGGCCGGAACCGCGCGCCGCGCGCGCCTGCCTGTTCCGGGCGGCCGTCACTCCGGACGGCCATCACTTCTGACGGATGATCTCCAGCCAGTGCCCCACCCTGGCCCCGCGCGGAGCCGTGGCCAAAAGCTGCATGACGCAGCCGCTGCACCCGGTGAGCACGTAGGCGGGCGTCACCTCCGGCGCGGCGGAAAAGCCCAGGGCCGTGTCCAGCGACTCCCAGCAGGAGGCGCCCACGCGGGCGGAGAGCTCCGGCGCGGAGAGCTGCATGACGCCGCCGAAGCCGCAGCAGCCGCCCCCCGCCGGCGTGCGCAGCCGCGGGCCCAGAAGCGAGGACAGCAGCCGGAAATCATGGTCCGCGGCCTCCGCGTGGCAGGGCCGGTGGTACCCGACTATTGCTGGCGCGCCGCGCCCGGCCTTGGCCTTGGCGCCTTCCAGCAGCGCGGAGAGCGGCACGAGGGAGGCGGCCCAGGCCGCGGCCTCGGCTTCGTCGGCGAAGAGGCCGCCGTCCGCGCCGGGCCCGGCGTAGTCCGCCAGGCCCTTGCGGCAGGTGGCGCAGTAGGTGGCGAGAAGCGGCCGCCCGGCCTCGCGCCAGGCCGCGATGTTCTCCGCCCGCGCCTGCGCCTGCTCTTGCGGCAGTCCGGCCACGCCGAGGGTGCTGCCGCAGCAGGAGAAGCGCGGCTCGGCGAGGTGCGCGCCCAGGCCCTTCAAGAGCAGCCGGGCGGTCTCGCCCCAGGCCGCGCGCGGCCCCCTGCCCACGCAGCCGTCGAACAGCGCCACGGGCCTGTCGCCGTATCGGGCGCGGAAGGCCTGCACGGGAAATGCGGCGATGGCGAGCCAGGGCGCGAGGCCGTTTCCGGGCCGCAGCCCCTTGAGGCCCTTGAGGGCCAGGCCGAACTGCGCGGGCACGAAGGTGTCCACAAAGGCCTGGGGAGCAAGGGCCGCGCCCTTGGCCGCCAGCGACCAGTAGGGCCCCAGGCGGGTGATCCACTGCTTCCACAGCCATTGGCGGAAATCAGGATGCGCGGCGCGCATGGCGGCCATGAGGGCGGGCACCTGGACGCCCTGGGGGCAGAGCTTCTCGCAGCGGCCGCAGGCCAGGCACAGCCCCGTGAGGGCGGCCACGTCCCCCTCGGCGAGCCTGGCCGCGTCGAATTTGCTCGGCCCCGCGAGCAGGGCCTTTGCCCGGGGGGAAAGCTCCTCCCGGCCGGTGGCCTCAAGCAGCGGGCAGCCCTCCAGGCAGCAGCCGCACAGCACGCACTCGCGCCGATCAGGGGAATCCGGGGGCACTTCTACCACCCCTTGCCGGGATTGAGGATGCCGGAGGGATCGAAGACCCCCTTTATGCCCGCCATGAGGGCGCGCTCCTCCTCGCCCAGCTGCCAGGGCACGTAGGGCCCCTTGGTGATGCCCGTGCCGTGCTCGCCCGAGAGGGTGCCGCCCAGGCTCAGGGTCAGCCGGAACACGGCCTCCTTGCAGGCCTTGGCCCGGGCGCGCTGGTCCGCGTCGGCCGCGTCGTACACGATGTTCACGTGGATGTTGCCGTCGCCCAGGTGGCCGTAGCACACCACGTGTATGCCCTGCTCCGCGCCGATGGCCTGGAAGCCCTCCACGGCCTCCACGGTCCTGCCGCGCGGCACGGCCACGTCCTCGCCCAGCTTGTCCGGCCCGAGGCGGAACACCGCCGGGCTCACCAGCCGGCGCAGCTCCCACAGGGGCTCCTCCTCGGCCGGGCCAAGGCCCTTCAGCAGGCACAGGGGCGTGGAGCCGGCCAGGGCCCCCTCCACGCGCGAGAGCTCCGCCGCCAGGGCCGACCTGCTGCCGTCCACCTTGAGCACCAGCACGGCCTTTGTCGCGCCCTCCCCATCCGGGCTGGCCGGCCAGGGCACGTCCTTGATCTGGCCGATGCCCCAGCAGGCCTTGGCGTCCAGGAACTCCATGGCCGTGGGCAGAATGCCCGCGCGGAACACCTCCCGGGCTCCTTCCAGCGCCTCCCCAAGCGAGCCGAAGGCCGCCAGCACCGTGGCCGAGCCCTCGGGCAGGGGCAGCAGCTTCAAGGTCAATTTCGTGAAAATGCCCAGGGTGCCGCAGGAGCCCACGAACAGCCGCGCCAGGTCGAGGCCCACCACGTTCTTGTGGGTGCGGCCGCCCGCGTTGACGATTTTACCGCCCGGCAGCACGGCCCGCACGCCCAGCACGTAATCGCGCGTGACACCGTACTTGACCGCGCGCATGCCGCCCGCGCAGGTGGCCACGTTGCCGCCCAGGGTCGATATCTTGAGGCTGGCCGGGTCCGGCGGGTAGAAGAGCTTCCGTTTCTGCACCAGGGCCTGGAACTGGGCGGTGACCACGCCGGGCTCCACCTCGGCGCAGAAGTCCTCGCTGTCCACGTCGAGCACCGTGTCCATGAGCAGGCAGCTCACCACCACGCCGCCGAAGGCAGGCACCGCGCCGCCGCTCATGCCCGTGCCGCGCGCCCGTGGCACGATGGGCACGCCCTCGGCCTGGGCCCAGCGCAGAAGCTCCACCATCTGCTCTTCCGTCCGCGGCCGCACCACGGCCCAGGGCATCCCCGCGCGCCGGCTGGAATCCGCGCCGTACACGGCCATCTCCGCCGGGGCCACGGTCAGCCCCTCGCCGGGGAAGAGGCCTTCGAGGAAGCGCAGGTGCGCGGGGGTGAGGCCCGAAACGAGGGAGGTGGCGAGCTGTGTCATGGCATGCGTCCGAGGATGCTTGTAGCCTTTGCGGTGCGGGTTAGGGCTGCTTCTCAAAAGATGGACTTTGTTCTCTGGCGAGGAAAGAGCCGGTTCGGGGCCAGGGATAGTACTTTTATGGCACAGCCCTGGACCAGAACCGGCTCATGACGATGTCCAGGGGGCAAAAGACGCTTTTTAGAAAAAGCCCCTAGCGTTTCATGTCCGCCAGCTGCCGCTGCGTGTCGCGGTCCAGGTCGCGGGCCTTGAGGTCGTCGCGGCGGTCGTGGACGTTCTTGCCCTTGCCCAGGGCGATTTCGAGCTTCACGCGGCCGTTCTTGAAGTACAGCCGCACCGGAACCACGGTGAGGCCCTTTTGCGCGGCCGAGGCCTGCAGCTTGTCGATCTCGCGGTGGTGCAAGAGCAGCTTGCGCTCGCGCGTGGGCTCATGGGGATCCATGCCGGCGTTGGCGTAGGGCGCTATGTGCACCCCCGTGAGCCAGGCCTCGTGATTCTGGAAGCGCACGTAGCCGTCCATGAAGTTCACGCGGCCCTCGCGCAGGCTCTTGAGCTCCGAGCCCATGAGCACGAGGCCGGCCTCCAGCACGTCGATGAATTCGTACAGACGCCGCGCGTTCTTGTTGGTGGCGATGAGCTTCTCGCCCGCGTGGCGATTGGGATTGGACATGGGAGTTAACCGCCGAGGTCGTCGTTATCCAGGAGGGAAGCGAAGAAGTTAAGTTCTTCAGGGTACTTGTGGAAAATCGTGTCGCGCACCAGGCGGTTGATCTTGCCCACGGTGCGGCAGGCCAGCACATCGCGCAAGAGCGCCTTGCACTCGCCCATGCGCGCCTGGCGGATGATGCGCTTGATGCCCGGAATGGCCTGTGGCGACAGGGAGATGCAGTCGATCTGCATGCCCATGAGGATGGGCACGCAAAACGGGTCGCTGGCCACCTCGCCGCAGAGGCTGGCCTCGATGCCGGCCTGGTGCGCGGCGTCCACCACGTGCTTGATGCTGCGCAGCACCGCCGGGTGCAGGGGCTGGTACAGGTAGCTCACATGCGCGTTGGTGCGGTCGATGCCCAGGCTGTACTGGATGAGGTCGTTGGTGCCGATGCTGAAGAAGTCCACTTCCTCGGCCAGCATGGAGGCCATCATCACCGCGGCCGGCAGCTCGATCATGATGCCCACGGGCATGTCCGGGTTGAAGCGGCGGCCCTCGGCGCGCAGCTCCTCCTGGGCCTCCCTGAGCTTGGCCTTGGCCCGGCGCACCTCCCGCAGGCCGGAGATCATGGGGAACATGATGCTCACGTTGCCGTAGGCGGAGGCGCGGGCGATGGCCTTGAGCTGGGTCTTGAACAGCTCCGGGTGCTGCATGCAGAAGCGGATGGCCCGCAGGCCCATGGCCGGGTTGGCCTCGTCCAGCGCGCCGAAGCTGGTGATGAACTTGTCCGCGCCCAGGTCGAGGGTGCGGAAGATGACCTTGCGCGGGCTCATGATGGCCGCGAGGTCGGAATACTTGTCCGCCAGCTCGTCCTCGCCGGGCAGGTCCAGGCGGTTCAGGTAGCTGTATTCCGTGCGGTACAGGCCGATGCCCTCGCCGCCGTTGTCCAGCACGGCCGCCACTTCCTCGATGAGCTCGATGTTGGCCAGCACCTGCACGCGGTAGCCGTCGATGGTCTCCGCCGGGAGCTGGCAGCCGCGGTAGATGCGGCGCTGGTAGTCCTCGAACTGGTCGGCCAGTTCGTTGAACTCGGCCAGCTCGTCCTCGTCGGGGTCCACCAGCACGCGGCCGCCCACGCCGTCGATGATGACCAGGTCGCCGTCGCTGACCAGCTCCTCCAGCTCGCCCGCGCCCACCAGGGCCGGAATGCCCAGGGTGCGCGCCATGATGCCGGTGTGCGAGGTCTTGCCGCCCTGGGCCGTGGCGAAGCCCATGATCTTGCCAACCTCAAGCATCACCGTGTCGGCCGGGGTCAGGTCGTGGGCCATGATGATGACCCGGCCCTCGACCGCCAGCTCCGAGCGCACGGCGCCGATCAGGCGCGACATGACCCGGTCGCCCATGACGCGCACGTCCTGCAGGCGCTCGCGGATGTAGAGGTCGTCGAGCTGGCCGAAGGCCTGCTCCAGCTCGGCCACGGCCTTCTCCAGCGCCCACTCGGCGTTGACGCCAAGCTCGCGGATGTGCCTGGCCGCGGCCCCGCAGAGCTTGGGATCCTTCAGGATCATCAGGTGCGATTCGAGGATGTGCCGGTGCTCGGAAAGTTCGGCCGGAATGCGGTCGCGGGCGTTGGCGAGGTCGGCCTCCACGCCAGCGAAGGCGGCGCGCAGGCGCGCCTCCTCGGCATCCACCAGACCGGGGGCGATGGACTGCCTGGGCACCTCCGCGTGGTGCCTGCGGTTGACGAACACGGCCTTGCCGATGGCGAAGCCCGTGGACACCGAAATGCCGCGAACAATGGCTCTGGCCACTATTTCTCCCCGAATCTGGAGGCGAACAGTTGCGCTATCTTCTCCACCGCGGCCTCGGCGTCGCCGCCGCTGGCGCGGATCTCAATGCTGCTGCCCGGACCGGCGGCCAGGGTCAGCACATCGAGGATGCTCTTGGCGTCCACGGTCTGCCCGGCCCCGCTCAGGCTGATGCTGGCGGCAAAGGCCTGGGCCTCCCGGGCGATCTGGCTTGCCGGCCTTGCGTGCAGCCCGAGCTGGTTGGCCACCAGCACCTGCCGCACGCATTCGTCCGCTGGGGCGGCCTCGCAATCCGTGGTTTCGCTCGTTTCGGTCATGGTCTCCAACCGCTGTCTATTTCGTCATGCGCACGCCTAGGGCATGCCCAGGGGCGGCAGCCCCGCCGATATGAGGGCCACGCGCTGCACCAGCCAGGGAACCGCCACCAGGGCGGCCAGCACGGCCCCGGCCAGCACCCATCGGGGCAGCACGGGCCGTATGGAAAGCACCCCGGCCAGGGCGAAGGCGCCCATGCCCCAGCCCCACGTCGCCCAGTCCCCAGCGGGGAAGAGCAGCGCCCAGAGCAACAGCAAAAGCGCCGCGTTCACAAACTTTATGCGCCGGCCCCAGTTGATGAGGTCCCAGCGCTTGAGGGCGGACAGGAAGCTGAAGCCCCTGCGGATGCCCCCAAGAAAAGTGTACACGCGGAAGCCCTGCAATCCAAGAAAAAAGAAAAGCCCGATGCAGAACGGTAATATGCGCTGTCCGATAAGCAGCAGGCACGAGGTCAAAAGCGCCCAGAAGATGAGCAGGCTGCCCGCGAACACCGAGTCGCCGATGGCCGAAAGCGTGTAGCTGGTGGTGTTCTTGACCTTCTCCAGGGCCTCCGGCGGCAGCCTGCGGCCGGCGATGTCGGCCTCCACCGCCAGGAAGATGCCCACCAGGCAGGGCACCCAGAAGGGGTGCGAGCTGAAGTGCTTGGCGTAGCGCTTGAGGGCCTGCTCCCGCGCCTTGGGCTCCCTGTGGATGATCCACAGCCCCGGCTGCATGGCGTACAAGAGGCCCACGCTCATGAGGCCGCGCGGGTTCATGGACGCGCCCACCAGATAGGTGCGCAAAAAGCACTTGAGGTACGCCTTGCCGCGCTCGCTCCAGAACCGTTCGCGCAGGCCGGGCATGGCTAGAGCTCCCCTTCCGCCACGCGCAGGCCGAGGGAGCGCGCCAGCTCAAGGTCGGCCTCGGGCGGGGTGCCGGCAATGGTCAAATAGTCGCCGACCATCATCCCGCTGGCGCCGGAGGCGAACAGTTCGCGCTGGGCTTCGCCGCCGGCGGGCCCGAAGACCAGCCCCCGGCCGCCGCACACGCGCAGCTGCGCGGAAGGCAGCATGAGCCGGTAGAGCGCCAGGATGAGCAGGGCCTCCCGCGCGGAGAGCACGGGCCGCCCCTCCATGCGCGTGCCGGCGATGGGCACCAGGACATTCATGGGCACGTTTCGCACGCCCAGCTCCCGCAGGGTCTGGGCCAGCTCGGCCCGCTGCGCCCAGCTCTCCCCCAGGCCGAAGATGCCGCCGGAGCACACGAAGCAACCCTCGGCCAGCGCCAGGCGCACGGCCTCCACGTCGTCCTCGTAGTCGTGGGTGGTGCAGATCCGCGGGAAGAAGCTGCGCGCCACCTCAAGGTTGTGGTGCACGCCGGAGAGCCCGGCGTCCTTCAGCTTCCGCAGGCGCTCGCGCGTCAGCACGCCCACGGACACGTCGGCAGCCAACCCTTCGGCGCGCACAAGGGCCACGGCCCGGCAGAGCTTCTCGAACTCGGCTTGCGTCGGGGCCAGGCCGCTGGCCACGATGCCGAAGCGCGAGGCCCCGCGCGCCTTCATGGCGCGGGCCGCGCGGGCGATGTCCTCCGGCTCCAGGAAGGGGTGGCGGGGGCTGTCGGTCTTGTGCCGGCTGGACTGGGCGCAGAAGGCGCAGTCCTCGGTGCAGGCCCCGCTCTTGGCGTTGATGATGGCGCAGAGGTGCAGTTCGTCGCGCAGGTGCTTCGTCCGCACGGCCCGTGCGCCGTCCAGCAGGCGACGCGCATCCTCGTCCGGCCCGGCCGCGCAGCAGGCCAGCACGGCGTCCAGGGCCGCCGCGTCCAGGGCGCGGTCCTCCAGGGCCAGGGCAACGGCCCGGTCCAGGGGGCTCTGCGGGGAATCAGCGCTTGAGCAGGTCATACACATCCTTCACTGTGAGTCCGGGCACCGTCCCGGCCAGGCGCTCCGCCACGCGGCGGGCCACCTCGCGGGGCTTGCCGCCCCTGGTCTTTTCCTCGGCCAGGACGGCGTCCAGCAGGGCTCCGGGGTCGGCGTCCGCGCCCGCGGTCCCCCGCGCTCCCTGGCCCAGGGCCTCCGGGCCGATGACCACCGTGACCTCGCCCAGCACGTCCAGGGGGGCGGCGGCCAGCGCGCCCAGCCTGCCCAGGATAAATTCCTCGTATTGTTTGGTCAATTCCCGGCACACGGCGAACTCCCGGTCCCCCAGCACGCCCGCGGCCAGGGCCAGGGTCTCGGCCAGGCGGTCCTTGCGCTCGAAGAAGACCAGGCTGGCCCCGGTGGCGGCGTGGCGGGCCAGCAGCTTCTGGGCCTGGCCCTTCTGCCGGGGCAGGAAGCCCAGGAAAGTGAAGGGGGCCGGGGGCAGCCCGCTGGCCGAAAGCGCCACGGCCGGGGCGAAGGGTCCGGGAAGCGACGTGACCGGCAGCCCGGCCTGCCGGCAGGCGCGCACCAGCCGGTAGCCGGGGTCGGAGAGCACCGGGGTGCCCGCGTCGCTGATGAGGGCCACGGACTCTCCGGCCTGGATCAGCTCCATGACCTGCGGGATGCGCCCGGCCTCGTTGTGCTCGTGCAGGCTCAGGAAGCCCTTGCGGCCCTCGGCGCGCTCCAGGCCCTGGCGCCTGAAAAACAGCCCGGCCCGGCGCGTGTCCTCGGCCATGACCACATGGGCCCGGCACAGGGCGTCCGCCGCGCGCGGGGAAAGATCGCCCGCGTTGCCGATGGGCGTGGCCACCAGGTACAGGCCCGGAGCCAGCGGCGAAGGTCCGCCGGAAGACGCCTCTGCGGGTCCGGCCATGGCTAGTCGAAGTCCGCCAGGAGCGCGCCCACCTGGATGCCCATGACCTCCGGCCGATGCTCGTACATCTGCCGGATGCGCCAGCGGGCCTGGTGCAGCTGCTCGTTGTTGATGCCGTTGCGGAGCGCGGTGTCGGCCTCGATGAAGGCGGCCAGGCGGTCGCACATCTTCAGGAGCGGGCCGTCCTTGGGGTCCAGCTCGTCCAGGTTCTTGGGCCCGCGCAGGTCGGCCTCGGTGACGTGGCGCACCTCAAGGCCTTCGGGCCCTTCCTCGCGCACGGTGGCGATGAACTCCGAGCCCACGTCGAGCCCCAGCAGGTAGCCCAGGCGCTCGGCCAGGTCGCCGCAGCCGCCGCTTTTCAGCGGCCCGACGATCCTGCGCTCCAGCTCCTGGTTCTCGTACTGCTTGATGAGCTCGCCGATGGAGGCGTCGGCGCTCTTCACCGGGGAGATGATGTCGCGGGTGAGGAGTTCCGGCAGGTCGTGGAACAGGCCGGTGAAGAAGTTGTTCTGCCGCCGGGCCTGGCAGGCGCCCGCCTCCACGCTGAAGAACCAGGAGTAGGCGGCCACCAGGAACATGTGGCCCAGCACCGTGGTCTCGGGCACACGCGGCGTCTGCGACCAGCGCTTCTGGAAGCGCAGCTGGCCCGCGCGCGCGGCGAAACGGCTGAATTCGTTGTCCGCCGCGAGCAGCTCCGCCACGCCGGGGATGTCCGACAGGCCGGCGAGGCGCGAGCGGAAGCTCTCCTCGATGTCCCCCATCTCCTCGTCGTGCGGGTTCATGGGCTTGAGCAGCCGAAACTCGGAGTAGGAGGCGTACAGGTGCGCGGCCATGAGGATGCGCCGGGCCGGGGTCTTCTCCTCCGGCTCCATGAGGGCGGCGGTCATGCGCTCCCAGAACTCCTGCCCCAGGGGGGCCAGCCGGGGTTTGAGCTGCGGCAGCACCCACTGGGTCAGCTTCTGGTAGTCCTCGCGGTTGGCCTTGATCTTGTAGAACACCGGCGGCTTGATGTCGGTGATGACCAGGCGGTAGAAATAGTCGAAGAGCCCGCCCTCGATGACCTCCTCGGCCAGGGCGCGGCGTTCGGCGTCGGCCATGCCCGCGCCCGCGCGCAGCAGCAGCATCCAGGCCACGATCATCTTGTGGGCCTGCTTGTCCACCTCCATGAGCTCCATGGGGCGCAGGCGGTCGTTCCAGCGCTTCATGAACGCGCCGGAGAACACCAGCTGCAAGAGGCTCTTGCGGATCACCGTCGACATCAGTTCGCCTCCAGGAAGAGCATGTGGGCTAACCCTACCCCGCCTGCCCGGCCCACCGCAAGGGGCCCCGGCCCGGAACGCGGAACAGGCGGACGGGCCGCGAAGGGCCTAGCGGGGCGTGAACAGGGCCAGGCACTCGGCATGCGCCGTGTGCGGGAACAGGTCCACGGCGCGCACGGCGGCGAGGTCGAAGCTCCCGTCTTCGCCCGCCCCCCCGGCGGCCAACAACCCAGCATCCCTCGCCAGGGTGGCCGGATTGCAGGACACGTAGGCCAGGCGCGCGGGCTTCACCCGGTTCAGCCAGGCGATGAGCCCGCTGTCCAGGCCTTCGCGCGGGGGGTCCACCACCACGGCGTCGGGCCGGGCGAAGCCTTCGGGCAGGCGCTCGGGCACGGCGCTCTCGCCGGTCAGGTCCGCGCGCAGGAAGCGGCAGTTCTTGGCCCCGTTGAGCCTGGCGTTGGCCTCGGCGTCGGCCACGGCGGCGGGGTTGGCCTCCAGCCCCAGCACGCGGCCCGCCCCCGGCGCGAGGAAGAGCGCGATGCCCCCGCCCCCGCAGTAGAGGTCGAAGAGCACGTCCGCGGGCGCGAGGGCGAGCATGTCCCGCAGGCCGGAATAGAGCGCCAGGGCCCCGCCGGTGCTGGTCTGGAAGAAGGCGTCGGCGCTCACGGAGTAGCGCACGTCCTCCAGCCCCTCGGTGAGGGCGCTGGCGCCCAGGGCCAGCAGGGTGCGCTCGGCCTGGGCCAGGCCGTCGGCGCGGGCGCGCTCGGCGTGGACGAAGCCCGCCAGCCCGGGGAAGCGCTTCAGCAGGTCCTCGCCCATGGCGCGGATGGCCTGGGCCGGGGAGCTGTCCGCCGGGACGGGTGCGGTGATGAGCTGGGCCAGGAACTTGCCCTCCAGCACGCTGTGGCGCAACACCAGGTGGCGCAAAAGCCCCTGGCCGCTGCGGCGGTCGTAGGCGGGCAGCCCGGCCTCGCGGCAGGCGGCGCGCACGGCGTCCACCATCTCCGAGCCCTCGGCCGGGAAGATGGCGCAGGAGGCCAGGTCGAACACGCGGCCGGGGTCGGCCTTGGCGTACAGGCCCAGGCGCAGGGAAGCGCCGAAGCCCTGGAAGGCGAATTCCATCTTGTTGCGGAAGGCCGTGACGCTTGGCGCGGGCACGGCGGGCAGCACGGCCCCCGGCTCCACCCGGCCGATGCGCCTGAGGGCATCCAGGATCTGGCGCTCTTTCCAGTGAAGCTGGCGGGCGGAATCCAGGTTCTGCAGGGGGCAGCCGCCGCAGACCGCGAAGTGCGGGCACAGGGGCTCCACGGCTTCCGGCGAGGGCGTCACGACCTCCGCCACCTGGGCCTCGGCGTGGCGGCGGTGCACGCGGGTGATGCGCGCGCTCACCACCGAACCCGGCAGGGCCCCGGCCACGAACACGGCCATGCCCGCCTCTTCCGTCCCTTCTGGCCCTTCCGGCATGCGGGCCACGCCCGCGCCGCCCAGGGCCAGGGTGTCGATGGAAAGCTCCACCGTCTTGCCCTCAAGGGGGTGCGCCTCGCGCTCCGGGGCCGGCCTGCGGTGCTGTCCGCCGCCCGAACCGCCGCGCGTTCCGGCCTGGGAATGCCTGCCCGAGGCGTGCCTGCGGCCGCCGCGTCCTGATGTCCTGCTGCTCATGGGTCTCCTGGGCCGGGCCCGGATGAGGGCCGACGGCGTATGGGGTCGAGGTCTATTTCGGGGGCTCGTAGCCCGTCATCTCCATGGAAAAGTGCCCCACCACCACCTTGCTCTTCACCCGCACGGGAATGCGCCGTGCGTCGTTGGTGATCCAGACCTGGAGGGTGGCGTCCGGGCTTTTGCGGAACACCCCGCCGATGTTGCGCACGTCGGGCTCCACCAGCAGGGTGTCGAACTCGCCCGCCGGGGTCTTGATGGTCTCGCGCTTCACCACCTTGGCCGTGCCGGTGATGCTCTTCTCGCCGTCGGTCACCGGCGCGGCGAACTCGTAGCCCACGGCCAGCGGCCTGGTGCGGAAGAGAAAGAGCATGGACAGCGGGTCGAAGCTGCCGGTGGGGATGATGACCGCGTTCTTGAAATTGCCCTTGCTGTAGCGGTAGGCCACGTTGCCGTTCTTGTCGAAGCGCACGATGTAGTTGCGCACGTAGTCGCCCTCGCTCTGGTCCTTGCGGTAGAGGATGGCGTGGGTCACGGCCGGGTCCACCCAGGACTCGATGGAATCGCGCACCTTGTAGAAGGTGTCGATGAAGGGCGTGCTCTTGGCCAGGGCGCGGAAGTGCATGGCCTGGCGGCCCTCCACCTGACCCGAATCCAGGGTCTCCAGCGTGGCCGAGCCCGCCAGGATGAAGGTCCAGTAGAGGTTGTAGCTGATCTTCTCGCCGGGGCCGAAAGGCAGCGCGGCCTGGGCGGCTGCGGCCGGGCGGGCTGCCAGGGGCAGCAACAGGGCGAAAAGGACGGCCCCCAGGGCGGCCAGGGCGCGAAGCGGCTTCATAGGCGGCAAAGTGCGGTCTGGCGGGCGGATTGTCAAGGCTTGCCGGGCCCGCGGCCCTTGCATCCCCCCCGCCTGGCGGGGTATGGAGGGGGCAACCGCCCGGCGTTGATCCCTCTTTGGGCGGAACCAACCTGCGAGGAGTGCCGCATGCTGTTTCGGAAAAGAGCCTGGGATTTGATGCGCGACGATTTCGCCACCGTGGACGAGTCCGCCAGCCTGGCGGAGGCCGTGCGCGCGCTGCGCGAGAGCCAGAAGAAGACCCCGGAGAACAACGTGGTGCTCGTCATGGGCAAAAGCGGCAGCAAGGAGGGCGTGCTCAAGGGCGCGGTGTCCGTGTGGACGGTGCTTGCCGCCCTGGACGAGTGCGTGCTGCGCGACCCCGAGCTCAAGGTGGTGCAGGAGAGCGACTTCGACAAGACCTTCGCCCGGGCCAGCGCCGTGTGCACCCACACCTCGCTGGAGGGCCACATGGAGCCCGACGTGCCCACCCTGAAGCCCAACGATCCGCTGCCCGTGGTGCTGGAGCTCTTTCTGCGCCGCCGCAGGGGCTGGGCCGTTGTGCTGGAGAACGGCAAGGTCCTGGGCGTCATCCTGGTGGCCGACCTGTACCGCGAGCTTTCCGAGGACATGACCAGGGCCTTCTAGCCCGGCGCCACCGGAAGGACAGAAACCCAAGGGCCGCCTGCGCGTGATCGCGGGCGGCCTTTTCATTTCCCCCCGGGCTAGCCCTGGCCGGAGACGATCCTGCCCTCTTCCAGGGTCAGCACCGTGTCCGCGCAGTTGGAGAGCCAGTCCAGATCGTGGCTGGCGATGACCAGGGTGGTGCCGTGCCCGGACCGGGCGGCCAGGGCCGCGGCCTTCACGTGCCCGGTGCTCTCCCGGTCCAGCCCGGCCGTGGGCTCGTCCAGCAGCAGGGCCAGGGGCTTCAGGATCAGCCGGGCGGCCAGGGCCACGCGCCGGGCCTCGCCGCCGGAAAGTTGCCGCCAGGGCCGGCCGGCGTATTCCTTGGCCTCCAGGCCCACGCTGGCAAGGGCCGCGGCGATGTCCTCCCGCGTGGGCGACAGGCCGCGCAGCTTGCAGCCGTAGGCCACGTTGGCGGCCACGGATCGCGAGAGCAGGCAGGTGTCCTGCCCCAGCAGCACTGCCCCCCTGCGCAAGAGGTGGGCGTTGCGCCAGGCCTGGGCATCCACGGCGCGGCCGTCGAACTCCAGGCTCCCGGCGCTGGGCTCCAGAAGAAAACCGAGCAGCTTGAGCAGGGTGCTCTTGCCGCTGCCGTTGTGCCCGGCCAGGCCCAGGATGCTGCCGCGCGGGATTTCCAGGTGCGGCACGTGCAGCACGGACCGGCCGTCGCCGTAGGCGGCCTCAATGCCGGCAAGGCGGTAGAGCGGCCCGCTCACACGCGCCCCCTGTAGTCCGCCGCGGAGCGCGCGCGCAACAGGCCCACCACCAGGTTCACCACAAGGGCCACCAGCATGAGCACGATGCCCAGCGCGATGCCCGTGGCGAACTCGCCCTTGCCGGTTTCCAGCGCGATGGCCGTGGTGATGGTGCGCGTCTGCCACTTGATGTTGCCGCCCACCATCATGGCGATGCCGACCTCGGAAACGATGCGGCCGAAGGCCGAAGCCGCGGCCAGCGCCATGGCGAAGCGCGCCTCCACCAGGGTGGCCGCGAGCAGCTGGAAGCGGTCCGCCCCCAGGGAGAGCACGGTCTGGGTCAGGCGCACGTCGGTGCTCTCCACGGCCGTGGCGGTCATGGAGATGATGATGGGCAGGCCCAGGAGCGTAAGGCCTATGGCCATGCCCGGCAGGGTGAACAGAAGGCCCCACTCGCCCAGGGGTCCGCGCGCGGTGAACAGGGCGTAGACGATGAGGCCGATGACCACCGTGGGCAGCGAGAGCAGCCAGTCCACCATCAGCCGGGCCACGCGCCTGCCGGGAAAGCGGAAATGCCCCAGGGCGAACCCCAGGGGCAATCCCAGGACAAGGCTTGCGGCCAGGGCCAGGGCCGTCACCGCCGCCGTGGCCCAGACCGCCGAGAAGGTCTCGGGGTCCAGGGCCAGCAGCAGCTGCACGGCCTTGGCCAGGCCCTCGCTGAAGTAGTCCACGTTCTTTTAGGCGTCCTTCACGCTGCTTCGCCGCGCCCTACTTCGCCGCATTGGGCGTGAAGAGCTGCTTGCCCTCCACCTTGAAGTCGGCGATGGCCTTCTGCCCCGTGGGGGAGACGAACCAGGCCATGAGCTTCTTGGCGGCCTCGTGCTTGATCTTGCTGCACTTGGGCGAGAGCAGGATGATGCTGTACTGGTTGCGCAGGGCCATGTCGCCCTCGGAGAGGATGACCAGGCCGGACTTGCCGCGCTCCTTGGCCTCATAGGCGATCCAGGTGCCGCGGTCGGTGACGGTGTAGGCGCCGCGCTCGGCCGCCATGCGCAGGGTGGTCAGCATGCCCTGGCCGACGCTGATGTACCAGGACTCCTTGTCCGGCGCGAGGCCAGCGGCCTTCCACAGCTGCTGCTCCAGCTTGTGCGTGCCGGAGTCGTCGCCGCGGCTGGCGAAGGGAGCCTTGGTCGCGGCGATGGCCTTCAGCGCGTCGGCAGCGCCCTTGCCCTTGATCTTGGCCACGTCTTTGGCCGGGCCCACGATGATGAAGTCGTTGTACATGAACTCCTTGCGCAGCACGCCGTGGCCCTCGTCGAGGAACTTCTTCTCCGCGCCGGGGGCGTGCACCATCAGCACGTCCACATCGCAGTTCTTGCCGTGCTCAAGCGCCTTGCCGGTGCCCACCGCGGTCCAGCGCATCTCAAGGCCGGTGTCCTTCAAGACTTTCGGGGCCAGGTAGTCCAGCAGGCCGGTGTCGGCGGTGCTGGTGGTGGTGCCAACAAGGATGGTCTCCGCGGCCGAGGCGCTGCCGGCGAAGGCCAGCACGGCCAGCAGGGCGAACAGGAACGAGAATTTGCGCAACATGGTTTGCTCCTCCGCTTGGGTCAATCGTGGCATATGTCAGAAATGACGCATGTCACGAATGACACAGGTCTCGTGGAGATGTAAAGGCCCGCCCCACTGCCCCACGCTCCGGCCCCAGGGAGCAAAACTCCGGGCCAAGGGAGCAAATCAATGGAACGCAGCGGGCGCGCGGAGAAGCCGCCCAACACGGCGCGAGGCAGGCCGGCCAGCGCCGCTACCCCACCCCGTTGACCACGTTCTGGGGGCTGCCGGCGAGGAACGCCCGCAGGTTGGCCGCGGCGATGCCCATGAGACGCCTGCGCGCCTCCACGGATGCCCAGGCCACGTGCGGGGTGATGAGGCAGTTCGGCGCGGACAAAAGCGGGTTGTCCGGACGGATGGGCTCCTCGCGCACCACGTCGAGCGCCGCGCCGCCGAGCTTCCCGGCGGTGAGGGCCGCGGCCAGCGCGGTCTCGTCCACCAGGGGCCCGCGCGCGGTGTTCACCAAAAAGGCCGTGGGCTTCATGCGCGAAAGCAGCTTCGCGTCCACCATGTTCTCGTTCTCCGCCGTCAGCGGGCAGTGCAGGCTCACCACGTCCGAGTCCTCGAAGAGGTCGGCCAGCGTGGCGAAGGCGAAGGGGCCGTAGTCCGGCAGCTCCTTGGGCCGGGGCACGTGGCACAGCACGTTCATGCCGAAGGCGTGGGCCAGTTCGCCCACGCGGCGGCCGATGGCCCCGAAGCCCACGATGCCGAAGGTCTTGTTCGCCAGTTCGGTGATGGGCGCGTCCCAGAAGCAGAAGTCCGGCTGGGCGCTCCAGCGGCCCTGGGCCACGGCCTGCGCGTGGCGGCAGGCCTTGCCGAAGAGTTCCAGGGTCACGGCCATGACGTGCTGGGCCACGGCCGGGGGCGAGTAGCCCGGCACGTTGCACACCGGGATGCCCCGGGCGGCGGCGGCGGCGATATCCACCACGTTGTAGCCGGTTGCCAGCACGCAGATGCACTTGAGGTCCGGCAGGGCGTTGATGGTCCCGGCGTCGAGCACGGTCTTGTTGGTGAACAGCACCTGCGCGCCCCGCGCGCGCTCCTGCACGTCCCGGGGCTCGGTGCGGTCGTAAAGAACCAGCTCGCCCTGGTCGCCGATGAGCTCCCAGTAAACGTCCTGGCCCATGGTGAAGGCGTCGAGCACGACTATTCGCTGGGCGATGCGCGGCGTTGCGTCCATGTCATTCCTCCGAAAAAAGGTGTGTGGCCGACGCCTCGTCAGCGCGGCGGGCCGAGGGCGCAACCTAGCGCCTTGCGGGGCGCGCCACAAGGGGGGGCGGCACAGGGAACGCACGGGCCGCATCGGGGCAAGGGCGGAAGCCCCCTTGACATTTCACCGCGTTCCGGTGAAATAGACCCGCCCTGGCGCCAGCCGTGCCGGGCAGCACGAAATCCATTCGGAGGAACGACCATGATCGGCGAACTCTTGAAAGATATGGCCCACAGCACCGCCCAGGGCACCGTCGGCGTCTCCCTTATCTTCATCTACCTGGCCTGGATCATCACCATCGCCTTCATCCGCATCCAGCAGGGCAAGAAGGAAGGCCACCACTAGGCCGCTCGGGCCCTCCGGCCCGCCTGCGAGTCCGGGCCCTCCTGGCCCGCCTGCAATGTTGACCGGCAAGACGCTGTCCGGGCCGCCCTGCGCGGCCTGGGCGGCTTTCTTGTATCCACCACAAGCCCCCCATCCGCCATGAAACGTCTCCGCATCTATCACAGCCGCACAGGGCACAGCCGCACAGGGCACGCACGCATGGGCCGAACCAGCCTCAGCCCCGTTCGCGTCCTGTGGCTGGCCGCGGCGCTGCTCCTGTCAGTGCTCGCCGTGGCCGTGGGCGACGCCAGCGCCGCCTAGCCGCGCCAAGGCCCCAAAAAAACGGCCCGGAAGGTTTCCCCTCCGGGCCGGCGTTCTCGTTTTGCCTTCCGCCTACTTGTCGCTCCATTCGAGGGTGAGCGCCTCCAGCTCCTCGGGCGTGAAGGCCGGGGAATCCAGCAGCCCCGCGCGCCTGCGCTGGGAGAACATCTCGTACAGGATCACCGCCGCCGCTACGGAGACGTTCAGGCTCTGCACCATGCCCTGCATGGGGATGTAGAGTTCCTGCTCCACACGCTCCACCAGCTCCGGCGCGGCGCCGCGGTGCTCGTTGGAGAGGATCACCGCCGTGGGGATGGTGAAGTCGAAGGCGTGCAGGGGCTTGGCCGTCTCGGAAAAGCCGGTGCGGATGACCTGCACCCCGGCCTGGCGGAACTGCTCCAGCATCTTCCCCGCGTCGTCGTGGCGCTCGCGCTCCACCCACTTCTTGGCCGAGGCCGAAGATTTCTTGCCCAAATCCGGCCATTTTTCCGTGGTGTAGTAAAGATGTATGCGATGAAGGCCGAAAGCGTCACAACTGCGCAGAATGGCCGAGACGTTGTGCGGATCCCAGATGTTGTCCATGACCAGCGTCACGTCCTTCTGCCTGCGGGAGAGGACGGCGCGGATGCGCTCAAGGCGCTCGGGTGTGATGAAGCCTCGCATGGGCGTGGCTTCTACCCGCAAGCGGCCGGGCATGCAAGTACGCGATGCCCGACCTTGGCCCGCGGTGTTGACTTTCTACGCAGTTTTGCGAATAAGCTCATGTACCAAGCGGATAATCCGCTCCCCCCATTGCCGGAGGTTCCAATATGCGCGCGCTGGTGGCTGAAGACGAATTTCTGGGCCGCAAGGTGCTCTCTGTGTTCCTGAACACCCTGTTCGAGGTGGACGTTGTGGTGAACGGGCTGGAGGCGGTCGAGGCCTTCAAGCTCGCGCATCAGGAAGGCCGCCCCTACGATCTGCTGCTCATGGACATCATGATGCCCGAGATGGACGGACTGGAAGCCCTGAAGCAGATCCGCGCGCTGGAACAGGAGCGCAAGGTAAAGCCCCAGGTGAAGGTGCTCATGACCACGGCCCTGGACGACCCCAAGACGGTCATCCGCTCCTTCCACGACGGCGAGGCCTCGGGCTACATCGTGAAGCCCGTGCGCAAGGACAAGCTCTTCGAGGAACTCAAGAAGCTCGGCTTCATCACGGCATAGCAGGAGCGGGGGTTTTCGCTTGAGCGACGCGCTTTCCGATGAATTTTTCGCCGAGGTGGGCGACAAGTACTACCCCCAGGTGCTGGAAGGGCTGGAGAAGCTCGGCGCGGGCGAGGTGGGGCCCGGCATAGAGATCCTGGCCCGGCCCCTGCACACCATCAAGGGCGTCACGGGGTTCATGCCCGGCTTCGAGGCCGCCAGCCACCTGACGCACAAGGTGGAGAGCTTCCTCAAGAAACTGCAGGCCGAGACCCTGCCCCACAGCGCGGACAACATCTCCCTCGCCGCCTACGGCGTGAACTCCGTCTTCGCCGCCATAGAGCAAATTCGCGACCAGGGCGCGCCGGACCAGGGCGAGATAGACGCCGTGTGCCAGGTGCTGGAGGCCGCCGCGGGCGGCACCCAGGCGGACAAGAAGGGCGGCTCGGCCGTGTGCGTCGTCAAGGAGCAGGCCCCCGAGGGCGCGGTGCTGCGCGCCGTGTGCGCGCGCCTGCACGCCAAGCCCCAGACCGACCAGATCGTCGCGGCCATCCTGGCCCTGCCGCAGACGTCCCCCGTCATCCTCGACCTCTCGGCCGTCAAGAGCTGCGGCTCCGCCGTGTGGGAGGACCTCGCCGGGCTTGCCGGCATGTGGACCATCCGGGTGCGCGGGCTTTCCGGCGCGGCACGGGAGACCTTCTACGCATGGGACTTCGACGCCGTGTTCCCCCTTGAGCAGGAGACCCCGATCTCCCTGGGCGCCCCGGACGCCGCGGAAACCGCGGGAGGCGCCCGATGAGGGACGTCATCCGCCAGTGCATCGCCCCCCTGGAGGAGAGCGTCCTCAAGCTTGAGGAAGGACGGCCCACGGCCAACGACGTGACCGCGGTGCTGGAATCCCTGGGCCTCACCCACGTGAAGCTCGCCTCGGCCCAGGTCATCTCGCTTTTGGACATGCTGGCCGATGGCATCACCCCGCTGAACGAGGGCATCGTCACCTCGCTCTTGCGCCTGTGCGAGGCCCACAAGAAGTTTCTCTGCTCCCTGGCCGGCGTGCTGGACCAGCCCCGCCAGGCCGCCGTGCCCGGCATCGAGGCCGCTCTCGCGGCCGAGGCCGTGCGCGCCGAGACGCAGCCCGACGCCCCGGCGGGCGATCCCCAGGCCAACGGCCACGGCCCCGCCGTCCCGGCCACGTCGTCTGACCTGGCGGAGGCCCAGGCCAACCAGGCCCTGGCCGCCAGCAAGCAGGGCATCACCAGCATCCGCGTGCCCACGGAACGGCTCGACAGCCTCATCGAGCTGGTGGGCAAGCTCATGGTGACCTTCGCCGTGCTCTCCCAGAGCGGCACCCGCGGGGCAACGCTCTCCGCCTCCACCCTGGCCGAGCTCGACACCGTCATCACCGGCCTGCAGAACCAGGTGGACGCCATCCGCCTGGTGCCGCTGAAGCAGATCTTTTTGCCAATGAACCGCCTGGTGCAAAGCCTTTCGCAGAAGATGGGCAAGAAGGTGCGCTTCACCATCACCGGCGACGAGCTGGCGCTGGACAAGACCATCGTGGAGAGCCTGAACGAGCCCCTGGTGCACCTTTTGCGCAACGCCCTGGACCACGGTCTGGAGCCGCCCGAGGAGCGCGCAGACAAGGGCAAGGACGAGACCGGCAGCGTGCACCTGAACGCCTACCGCAAGGGCGAGACCGCCTTCGTGGAGGTCTCCGACGACGGCCGGGGGCTGAACGCCGCGCGCATTCTGCAGAAGGCCCAGGAACGCGGCCTGGTGGAGCCGGGCCAGGCGCTCTCCGAGCAGGAGATCATCCAGTTCATCCTGGCCTCGGGCTTCAGCACGGCGGAGAAGGTCACCGACGTCTCCGGCCGTGGCGTGGGCATGGACGCCGTGGCCAACGCCATCCGCGTGCAGCTCGGCGGCGACATCACCATCGAGAACCTGCCCGGCGCGGGCTCGCGCTTCACCCTGACCATCCCGCTTTCGCGCTCGGTGAACGAGGGCATAGTGGACGCCCTGGTGTGCCGCGTGGGATCGGAGCTGCTCATCGTGCCCTCGCGCGACGTGCTGGAGATCTACGCCCCGGCGCCCCACGACCTGGTGGCCCTGCCCGACGGCAGCGAGACCGTGAGCGTGCGCGGCCAGATCTTCCACCTGCTGCGCCTGTGCCGCCACCTGGGACTGGGCGACGCCTGCAACGGCATCGAGCAGGGCCTCATCATCACCGTGCGCATGGGCGAGGTCTCGGCCGCGCTCCTGGTGGACGAGGTGCTGCGCCAGCAGCAGGTGGTGGTCACCGGCTTCACCGTGCCCGTGCAGGACATCTACACCCTGCCCATCCTGGGCTTCGGCATGATGGGCGAGAGCGACGCCCTGGTGCTGGACATCGAAAAGCTCCTGGCCGAGCTCACCGCCGGGCCGCAGGCCCAGCCCGCCCAGCCCTAGACCCCGCCCCTTCCCGTCCCCTCCCGCCCAAGGGCCCGGCCCGCCCCGCTTGGCGCGATTCCGGCCAGCAAGGCCGCCCGCTGGGCCTCTCCCGGCAGCAGGCTCCCGGCAGGAGGCTCCCGGCAGGAGGCTCCCGGCAGGAGGCTCCCGGCCTTGACACCCGCTGCGCCCCATACTAACGCTCTGCCTGTCCGGTGCCCTGCATGAAGCGGGGCGAAGAGGGAATCCCGTGGAAATCGGGAGCGGACCCGCCGCCGTGAGCCCCGCAAACGGCCGGCCCCCAAGCGCGCCACTGGGAGAGATCCTGGGAAGGCCGGGGCCGGTGGGGTGAGCCGGAAGACCTGCCGGATTCTGTGTCATGGCTTCTCGTCGGCAACGAGGGCTTTTGTCCGACGGGACACATCTGGGGACGAAAACGGGACTCCCCTTCCGCCATTGCTTGCGGGAGGGGAGTTTTTTGTTGTCCCCCACCGCGCCCCTCCGCTTTTGGAGGTCTGCATGCGTCCACCTGTTGCATCCGTCTTCTGGCGCGCTTTGTGCGCCGCCCTGCTCGCCCTTTGCCTTGCCCAGCCCGCCCTTGCGGCCGAGGCGAAGAAAGGGGCCGCCCCCAAGCGCGGCATCCTGCTGGTGGCCTTTGGCACCAGCTTGCCCGAGGCCGTGGGCGCCATAGACAGCCTGAAGGCCCAGGCCGAGGCCGCCTTTCCCGGCGTGCCCGTGCGCATGGCCTACTCGTCCAGGATCATCCGCGACAAGATCGCCGGGGAAGGCATTGTGCGCCGCGCCCCTGCCCAGGCCCTCGCCGACATGGCGGCCGAGGGCTTCACCGAGGTGGCCGTGCAGTCCCTGCACGCCATCCCCGGCAAGGAGTTCCACGACATCATCGCCACGGCCAGGGCCCTGGAGGGCATGCCCAAGGGCATCAAGAAAATCACCGTGGGCCTGCCGCTTCTGTCCACGCCGGAAGACATCAAGGCCGCGGCCGAGGCCATTCTGCAAAGCCAGCCCAAACGCGCCAAGGGCGAGGGGCTGGTGCTCATGGGCCACGGCACGGAACATCCGGCCAACGCCGCCTACGCGGCCCTGCAGCTGGAGCTGTGGAAGAAGGACCCCGCGGTGTTCATCGCCACCGTGGAGGACAACCCCGGCCTGGACGACGTCATCCTGGCCCTCAAGCGCCAGGGCCTGCGCGGCGTGGTTCTGGCGCCCCTCATGAGCGTTGCCGGCGACCACGCCCGAAACGACATGGCCGGCGGCGAGGACGACTCCTGGGCCAGCCGGCTCAAGGCCAAGGGCTTCGCGGTCCGGGCCGACCTCACGGGCCTGGGCAGCCGCCCGGCCGTGGCGAAGCTGTGGATTGAGCACCTGAAGCGCGCCGTGCAGGCGCTGGACGAATAATGGCCGGACAGGGCGGAGACATGTGCGCGGCGCGGCGCAGCACCGTGCGGGCCGTGCTGGCGGTCTCCGCCCTGTTCCTGTGCCTGGCGATCACCGTCGCCCTGGCCTGCGGCGCGGGCAGCTTCCCCGCCCCGCCGGGAGAGGTGCTGCGCGCCCTGGCCCAGGCTGCGGGCATTCCCTGGGGCGAGCCGGTGGACCCTGCCCTGGCCGTGGTGGTGGTGGACATCCGCCTGGCCCGCGTGCTGCTGGCCGGGCTGGCCGGGGCCTCCCTGGCCGTGGCGGGCGCGGCCTTCCAGGGCGTGCTCAGAAATCCCCTGGCCGACTCCTTCACCCTGGGCGTGTCCGGCGGAGCGGCCTTCGGGGCGTCGCTGGCCATTTTGAGCGGCATCGCCGGGGAGGCGGCGCTGGCTGGCGAGGCCCGGGTGCTGCCCGCCTGCGCCCTGGCCGGGGCCCTTGCGGCGCTCGCCCTGGTGCTTGGCCTCGCGCGGGCCGGGGGCGGGCCGCTTTCCTCCCTGCGGCGGGAAACCGTGGTGCTGGCCGGCATCGTGGTCTCCACCTTCCTCTCGGCCCTCATCTCGCTTTTGAAGAGCCTGGACGAGGAGTCCGTGGCCAGCATCGTGTTCTGGATCATGGGCAGCTTCCAGGGCCGGGGCTTCGAGCACGCGCAGCTGGCCTGGCCGTACATGCTTGTGGGCGCGGCGCTGGTGTTCTGGCGCGCCCGACAGCTGGACCTGCTGGCCCTGGGCGAGATCCAGGCGCGCATGCTGGGCCTCGACGCCGGGCGCGCGCGGCTGTGGCTGCTCCTGGGGGCGAGCCTGCTCTCCGGCGCGGCCGTGGCGGTGTCCGGGGTCATCGGCTTCGTGGGGCTGGTGGTGCCGCATCTGGTCCGGCTGATGCTGGGCGCGGGCCATGCGCGGCTGCTGCCCGCCTCGGCCCTGCTGGGCGCGCTGCTGCTCATCTGGGCCGACGTCGTCGCGCGCAGCATCCTGCCCGGCGGGGCGGAGATGCCCGTGGGCGTGGTCACGGCGCTCATGGGCGGGCCGTTCTTCTGCCTCATCCTGGCCCGGCGCGGCCTCTCCCGCGGGAGAGATGCATGATCCGCGCGCGCGGCCTGACCTGCGGCTACGGCGGCCGCCCGGTGCTGCACGGCGTGGACCTGCGCCTCGCGCCGGGCGAGTTCGCGGCCCTGCTGGGGCCCAACGGCTCCGGCAAGACCACCCTGCTCTCCGCCCTGGCGGGCCTTGTGCGGCCCATGGACGGCGCGGTGGAGCTTGGCGACAGAGACATTTCCGGCCTGTCCGCGCGGGAGCGGGCGCGGCTCGTGTCCTGCGTGCCCCAGAGCGCCAGCGCCCCGGCGGGCTTCACCGTGCGCGAGCTGGTGCTCATGGGCCGTTTTGCGCACACCGGGCTCCTGGGCGGCTACGGCCCCCAGGACGAAGAGGCGGCCCTGGCCGCCCTGGTTGATGCCGGCTGCGCGGAACTGGCCCAGCGCCAGGCGGCGGAGCTCTCCGGCGGGGAGTGGCAGCGGGTGCTTCTGGCGCGCGCCCTGTGCCAGGGGCGCAATGCCTTGCTTCTGGACGAGGCCACCAGCGCCCTGGACCTGGCCCGGCGCGTGGAGGCCTTCGACCTGCTCTCGCGGGTCAACGCGGGCGGCGGAACCATCCTGGTGGCCGTGCACGACCTGAACCTGGCCGCCCTCTACTGCCCCAGGCTGATTTTCCTCAAGGGCGGGCGCGTGGTGCTGGATGGCCCGGCCCGCGACGTGTTCACCGAGGCGAACCTGAAGGACATCTATGCGACGGATATTCGCGTGGCTCCGCACCCGGTCACCGGCGCGCCCCAGGCGCACCTGGTGCCTGGCGCCGGTCCTGCTGCTCATACTGCTGGCTAGCGCAAACTCCCCGGCCCTGGCCGAGGTCCGCGTGACGGACGACACCGGCCGGGAGATCGTGCTGGAGCGACCGGCCGCGAGGGTCATCGCGCTGTACGGGGCGTTCAACGAGATCCTGGACGGGCTGGGCCGGGCGGAGACGATCGTGGCGCGCACCAACGCCGATGTGACGCCCGCGCGCATCGCCCGGCTGCCGGTCATCGGCACGCACATGCGGCCGAACATCGAGGCCGTGCTGGCGCAGAAGCCGGACCTGGTGCTGCAGATGGCCGGGCGCAAGGAGGCCTCCCTGCCTGTGGACGCGCTGGCGAAGCGCGGCGTGCGCGTGGCCGTGTTCCGCGCGGGCAGCTTCGCCGAGCTTTTCAGCGTCATCCGCCGGGTGGGCGTGCTCACCGGGGCCGAGGCCCAGGCGGAAGCCATGGTGCGCGGCCTGGAGGAACGCCTCGCCGCCCTGGACGCCAGGATCGCCGCCACAAAGGAGCGCCCCCGCGTGTTCTTCGAGGTGCGTTCGCCGAACATGCTGGCCGCAGGACGCTCCGGCCTCGTGGCGGAGATCATCCGCCGCGCCGGGGGCGCGAACTGCGTGGAGGAAAAGGGCAAGTTCGCCCGCCTGAGCGAGGAGGAGATCGTGCGCCTTGCGCCCGAGGCCTACCTCATCCAGCGCGGCCCCATGAACCCGGCCCCGCTGCCGCTTTCCAAACGCCCGCGCCTGCGGAGCATCCCGGCAGCGGCAAACGGCCGCGCCTGGTTCGTGGACGAGCGCAAGTATTCCCGCCCGGGCCCCAAGAGCGTGGACGCGGCCGAGGAGCTGGCCGCCCTGTTGCACCCGGAGCTTTCCAAGACACCATCCGCGCCCCCGGCCAGGACGAACACCTCGGCCAAGGGCGCGAAAAAGGACAGCAAATGACCCGTTTCGGAACCCTGTACGGCATCGGCGTGGGCCCCGGCGACCCGGACCTCGTGACCCTGAAGGCCGTGAAGATTCTGCAGAAGGTGGACGTGGTGTTCGCCGCGGCCTCCACCAAGAACGAGGCCTCCCTGGCCCTGTCCATCGCCCGCCCGCACCTGCGGCACGGCGCGCAGGCCGTGCGCCTGGACTTCCCCATGACCCGCGACCAGGCCGTGCTGGACAAGGCCTGGCGCAAGAACGCCGACATCGTGGCGGAGCTGCTGGGCCAGGGCAAGAGCGCGGCCTTCCTCACCCTGGGCGACCCGCTGACTTACAGCACCTTCGGCTACCTGCTGCGCACCCTGAACGGCCTCCTGGCCGAGATCCCCGTGCAGGTGGTGCCGGGCGTCACCAGCTATCAGGCCGCGGCCGCGCACACGGGCCGCGTGCTGGTGGAGAGCGGGGAGAACCTGGCCGTGGTTTCGGGCGTGGCGTCCGAGGAAGAACTGGAGCGCGTGCTCGCCACCGCCTCCAGCGCGGTGATCCTCAAGGCCTACAAGAACATGCCCGCCATCCGCAGGGTGCTGGACCGCCTGGGCCTGGCGTCCTCGGCGGTGTTCGTCACCCGCCTGGGGCACGAGGGCGAGGCCGTGTACCAGGGCCTGGACGAGGTTCCCGAGAAGCCCAGCTATTTCTCGCTGATTCTGGTGCGGCGGGGCGCGTAGCCCCCTACTCCACCAGCAGCATGTGCAGGTCGCACACGTTGGTGCGCGTGGGGCCGGTCTTGTAGAGGCCGCCGATGGCCTCGAAGAAGTGGTAGGAGTCGTTGGCGCGCAGGGCCTCGGCCGTGGACAGGCCGGCCGCGCGGGCCCGGGCCAGCATCAGGGGCGAGGCGTAGGCCCCGGCCGCGTCCGTGGGCCCGTCGGTGCCGTCTGTGGAGGCCGACAGGAAGGCGATGCCCCGGCCCTGCTCCGGGTCGCGCTCCATCTCGGCCAGAAAGGCCAGCGCCATCTCCTGGTTGCGGCCGCCCTTGCCCTCGCCGGTCAGGGTCACAACGGTCTCCCCGCCCAGAATCACGCAGGCGGGCGTCTTCACCAGCATGCCCGTGCGCCGCACGTCCTGGCCGATGCCGGAGAGAAAGCGCGCCACCTCCCGCGCCTCCCCGGTCAGCAGGCAGGTGAGCGGGGCCACGTTGTAGCCCAGGTCGCGGGCCATGTCGCAGGCGGCCAGCAGCGCCGCGTGGTTGGTGCCGATGAGCAGGTTGGTGGCGTGGGCCAGGGCCGCATCGCCCTCCTTGGGCGTTTCGGGAATCGCCCCGGCCGCGCCCAGCTCCAGGGCCCGCAGCACCTCGGCCGGGATGGCCTGCGCGATGCCGTAGCCGCGCACGATGCCCAGGGCCTCGGCGTAGGTGCTGCCGTCCGCGCTGGTGATGCCCGAGGCGATGGTGTCCAGCCGGTCGCCCACCACGTCGGAAAGGATGAGGGAGATGCTGGTGGCCGGGGCGAGGAGCCGCAGGAAGCGCCCGCCCTTGAGCTCGGACAGATGCTTCCTGACACAGTTGATCTCGCGGATGTCGGCCCCGCAGGCCAGCAGGGCCCTTGTCACCGCCTGCTTGTGCGCCAGGGTGAGGACAACCTCGCGCCCGCCGTCGGCGTAGGTCATGGGCGCAGGCAAAAGCGCGGAACCCCCGCCGGAGATGAGGTTCAGCACCAGGGTCTTCTCGTCCGCCCCGCGCGCCAGCTCCGCGATGCGCCTGGCCGCGGCGACCCCGGCCTCGTCGGGCACGGGGTGGGCGGCCTCGGCCTGTTCGATGCGCCCCAGTTCCTCGGTGTGGCCGCACTTGGTGCACACAAGCCCGCCGAAGCCCATGCCCTCGGGCAGCCGGTCCGCGAGGATGTCCTCCACCGCCTTGGCCATGCGCGCGCTGGCCTTGCCGCAGCCCAGCACCAGAATGCGCGAGAAGCGCGAAAGGTCCACCTCGTGACGCGCGTGCTCCAATTCCACCACAAGCCTGGTTCCTTGCACCCGCATGCGGCTGACGAGCATGCCGTAGGGGTCGATGCGCGAGAGCGCGGCCTCGAAGATGCGCGTGAGGGTCTGGAACTGCGGGTCGGACTGCATGGAGCCTCCTTGGTGACGCTTGGCCAAGGCTAGCCTGTTTGCGCTTCCGGCTCAAGCCGAGCCTTCGTCGTGTCCGAAGCCTTGCTCAAAATCTTCCGTCAGCACAGGCCGTTGACCCAAATTCAGGCCGGGCATAGCCTGATGCCGAATTCAGGAACAAAGGAGGACAAGGAACCGCACGCTTCCCGCAAACCAACCGCCGGCCCAGGCCGGAAAGGAGCCCCCCATGTGGGATGTCACAATCGACGTGCACGCGGTGAAGGAGATCAGGACCAGGACAACCACCTACCTCGGCGTGGGCGCCATCGCCATGATCCACGACATCGCTGCGGCGTTGAAGGAGCGCGGCGTGACCAGGGCGCTCTGCGTCACCGGCGGGCGCTCGTACAAGCTCACCGGCGCGTGGGACCACGTGGCCGAGGCCTGCGCCAGGCACGGCATCGCACTTGCCCAGTACGACAGGATCACGCCCAACCCCACCACGGACGCCATCGACGAGGCCACGGCCATCGGCCGGGCGCACGAGGCGCAGGCCGTCATCGCCATCGGCGGCGGCAGCCCCATCGACGCCGGCAAGAGCGCGGCCATCCTGCTGGCCAATCCCGGCCGCACGGCCTTCGAGCTCTACAGCTACGCCTTCACGCCCAGGCAGGCCGTGCCCATCGTGGCCATCAACCTCACCCACGGCACCGGCAGCGAGGTGAACCGCTTCGCCGTGGCCACCATTCCCAGCCTGAACCACAAGCCGGCCATCGCCTACGACTGCATCTACCCGCTCTTCTCCATCGACGACCCGCGGCTGATGACCAAGCTCTCCCCGGAGCAGACGCGCTACGTGTCCATCGACGCCGTGAACCACGTCATCGAGGCTGCCACGGCCGTCACCGCCAACCCGCTCTCCGTGCTCCTCGCGCGGGAGACCATCCGCCTGGTGGCCGCCTACCTGCCCCTGGCCCTGCGCAATCCGGAGGACCTGCGGGCCCGCTACGCCCTGACCTACGCGGCCATGATCGCGGGGGTGGCCTTCGACAACGGCCTGCTGCACTTCACCCACGCGCTGGAGCACCCGCTGAGCGCCGTGCGGCCGGAGCTGGCCCACGGCCTGGGCCTGTCCATGCTGCTGCCCGCGGTCATCCGCCAGTGCTACCCGGCCCAGGGCGAAGTGCTGGCGCAGATACTGGCCCCGGCGGTGCCCGGCCTGCACGGCCGCCCGGCAGAGGCGGCAGCCGCAGCGCACGGCGTGGAGGCCTGGCTCGCCAGCCTGGGCCTGCCGCAGAAGCTTGCGGACGAGGGCTTTTCCGATGGCGACATCGATCGCCTGTGCGACCTGGTGGAGCAAACCCCGTCCCTCGGCCTGCTGCTCTCCGTGGCTCCGGTGGAAGGCACCCGCGAGCGCGTGGCCACCATCTACCGGGAATCACTGCGGCCGATGCCCACGTAGCGTCCAGACCGCGCAACGGCGCCAATTGCAAACCCCGTCAGAAATGGCGGGTTTTTTTGTGTGCGCCCATTGACATTATGAGCATATGCCCATAATGTGCGCCCAGCAATTCAGCACAGGAGCACGCCATGCCCAGACCACGCTGCTGCCGGCGCATAGCCGGAGAGCCCGCCTGCAAGGTCTTCAAGCCCGCCGGGACACCTGCTTCCTCCCTGGAGGAAGTGGTGCTGAGCCTGGAGGAGTACGAGGCCATCCGTTTGGCCGACCACGAAGGCCTCTACCAGGAGGACGCCGCCGCGCGCATGGGCGTGTCGCGCCAGACCTTCGGCCGGGCCATCGCCCTGGCCAGGGCCAAGGTGGCCCGCGCGCTGGTGCTGGGTTGCGTGCTGCGCATCGAGGTGTCCGAGGCGGAAGCCCTGGCCATGCCGGCCATGCGCGACTTCACCTGCCGCGCCTGCGCCCACGCCTGGCAGGAGCCCTTCGGCACCGGCAGGCCCGCCGCCTGCCCCGCCTGCGGATCAGGCGACTTCCACCGCGCGGGCTGCACGGGGAACGCCTCCCCCTGCGGCCACGCTGGCTGACCGCGCGGACGTGTCACACGGACTGGCCGCGCGGACGAACCAAGCGGACTGACCCTCTCAACCCTCATCCCTCGACGGAGGACCCAATGATCAAGCTCGCCGTTCCCACTCGCGCCGGACAGGTGGACGAACACTTCGGCCACTGCGAGGCCTTCACCATCTACAGCATCGACGACGCCAAGGCCGTGGTGGGCCAGGAGCGTTTCACCCCGCCGCCCGCCTGCGGCTGCAAATCGAACCTCATCCCCACCCTGGTGGAGATGGGCGTTTCTGTGCTGGTGGCGGGAAACATGGGCGAGGGGGCCGTCATGCGCCTGGGCCAGGCCGGCATCAAGGTGTTCCGCGGCGCCAAGGGCGACGTGGGCGAGGCCGTGCAGGCCTGGATCGACGGCAAGCTGGTGGATAGCAAGGTCATCTGCCTGGAGCACGGCGCCGGGCACCAGTGCCACCACGGGCACGGGCACTAGAAGAGGAAGCCAGGGGCCCTGCCCCTGGCCCCCGCCAGCGGGCACGCGCCCTCTGGACTCCCTGTGGCGGGCCGCTGTTCTCCTCGCGCCGCAAGGAGGCAGCGGACCGCAAAGGGACGAACGCCAAGCTGCGCGCACGGGATGGCCCGGCGCAGCAACTCCGTGGGCCGGGACCGGCGCACGGCATCCTCCACGCAATCCACGCCGAACAGGCGGGAACTGCGCGAGGAAATACGCAATTGCGGCAAGACCGCCGGAGCGGGCGGGCTAATCCTGTGCGGAAAGGACGGCGAGATCGGAGTCGGAGGCGTCGCGCTCAAGCCTGGCCAGGTCGTCCTCAAGCATGTCCTGCACGCCGCGCAGCACCTCGGCGTCCATGGCGCCGGAGTCGCGCAGGGAACGCACCAGCAAGGCCACGCGCTGGACCACGGGATCCTCGCCCAGGCGCGCCTCGTCGAGCAGCATGGGGCCTTCGCCCGTGAGGAGCCAGTTGGCGTTTATGCCAAGACGGAACACCCAGTTGGCCAGCACCCCGGCGGAGGGCAGACGCCCCGTGTGCAGATACCCGGAAAAGGTCTGCTTGGTGATGCTGCCATGCATGGCGATTTCCGCCCCGGTGCGGCCGGTGGCCTTGCGGATTTCCCGCAGGCGCGCCGCGAATGCGTCAGAAGAAAAGGTGCCTTTCGCCGAGTCCAAGATGGCCCCCAAAACCTATGTGTCTGATTTTCCGCGTAATGCGAAAAATCGAGCCGTCTGTTTACCGCGCATTGCCCGTTTCGCCAAGGGGGCCGGAGGGGGTTTTCCCCGGTTTTTCCCACCAGGGCGCAAGATGCGCCGAAAAGTACGTACGCCAATATCAGCAGGACGTTGCGTTTCCCTCTGCGCTGGGGTATGGCCGCCCGACGCAGGGCGCGCAGGCAAGCGCCCGCGTTCCACGGGAGGGCGATTGGACGACACGTTCCAGAAGGTGCTGCTGGCCTGCGGTGGCCTGCCGCGTCCCAACGGCTGCACACGCCGGCCGGAGGACGCCGCCCTGGGCGAAGGCTGCCCGGACCTGGCCGCGTGCGTCCGCGCGCTGCATCCCTGGTCGCCCTGCACCCTGGTGCGCTTCGAACTCCACGCCGACGGCAGCACCTGCCTGCCCTTCACCTGCGGCAACTTCCCGGATGTCCAGCACGCCGACCCCGAGGCCCTGCGGCAGGACACCATGCCCGTGTTCCGGCTTCTGCACCCGCAGGACTTCGACCGCGTGCTCATCTCCATGACCCAGGCCGCCAGGAGCATCTCGCCCTGGCTGCAGGAGTACCGCATCCTTCCCTCGCAGGGCGACCTGCGCTGGCTGCGCAGCTGCCTGGTGCCCCACCGCTCGGGCCAGGGGCTGCTCAGCGGCTATGGGCTCATCACCGACATCACCGCGGAGAGGAAGTGCCGCGACGACCTGCTGGCCCTGTGCGAGAGCGGCCCCGTGGGCGTGTACCGCGCGGCCGAGGACGGCGCCCTGCTGGCCGTGAACGCCGAGTTCGCCCGCATCTGCGGCTACGACACCCCGGAGGAGATGCTGGACGCCGTGCCCAGCACCATCGGGCTGTACAACATGCCCCCCGAGGAGCGCACGACCGTCATGCGCCTCGTCAGGACCTACGGCAGCGTGCAGCGCTACGCCATAGAGGCGCGCACCCGGGACGGAGGCAGGGTCTGGCTGTCCCTCAACGTGCGCGAGGTGCCCGGCGCCGAGGGCGAGCCCCTGACCTACGAGGGCTACTGCGCGGACATCACCGGGCAGATGCGCCACGAGATGGCCGCCGGGCACGTGCGCGAGTTCGACCGCACCCGCTTCGGGGAAGCGCCCCCGCCCCCGAAGACGGAAAAGCCCGCCGGCAGCTCCGCCGACGGGCTCTGTCCCCTGCTCTCCTACGTGCGCGACGCCATCCTCTGGCGGGTGCGCCTGCCCAGGCTGGCCTAGCGATCCTCTGGACCAGCCTTTCGCCCGCCGTCCGAACCACAGCCAGGCTATCGCCTAGCCGTCATCCGTGTCGCCGCCAGGGCTGGCGTTCCGGCCGGCCGGCTGCGCGCCGTAGGGCGTGTGGATCTCCATGAACGCCTCGGCGCTCGCCAGCGGAGTGAAGCCGAAGCGCGCATACAGTCCGTGGGCGTCGGCCGTGGCCAGCAGGAAGCGCCGCAGGCCTTGCAGGTCCGGGTGCTCCCGCACGCAGGCCACCAGCCAGGCCCCCAGGCCCCGGCCCCGGTGCTCCGGCAGCACGAACACGTCCGCCAGGTAGGCGAAGGTGGCCCGGTCGGTCACGGCCCGGCAGAACCCCGCCAGGGTCCGCTCACCGCGGTTGACGCATTGCAGCGTGAAGCACAGGGAATTGTCCAGCGAGCGTGAGAAGCGCTCCCGGTCGATGCCCCTGGCCCAGTAGGATCCGCTCAGAAAGGCGTACACGGCGTCGCGGTCCGGCGCGGCCGGATCGTCCGTGACGCGGTATTCCCCGCGGGTCCACTCCATGCCGGTTCCTGCACCTGCACCGTTACAGCTGCACGTTACAGATGCACGTTACAGCTGCACGTTACAGCTGCACCTTGCGCGCGGCCTCCAGGGCCTTCTTCAGGTCGTCGTCCGTGTGGGCGAAGGAGGTGAAGGCGCACTCGAAGCCCGAGGGCGCGAGGTTCACGCCGAAGCCGCGCATCTGGCGGTAGAACTCGCCGTACACCGCGCCGTCGGCGGTCTTGGCCGTGGCGTAGTCGGTCACCGGGGTCTCGGTGAAGAACAGCGTGAACATGGAAGCCATCTGGTTCAGGGTCACCTTGCGGCCCTTGGCGCGCAGGATGTCCGCCATTTCCCCGGCAAAGGCGGCGGTGCGCTTTTCCAGCGCGGCGTAGTCCTGCTTGGCCAGCTGCTTCAGGGTGGCGATGCCCGCGGCCATGGCCACCGGGTTTCCGGAGAGGGTGCCCGCCTGGTACACCGGCCCGCTGGGCGCGATGTGGGCCATGATCTCCTTCTTGCCGCCGTAGCAGCCCACGGGGAAGCCGCCGCCGATGATCTTGCCCAGGGTCACAAGATCAGGGGTGACGCCGAAGCGCTGCGACGCGCCGCCCAGGGCCACGCGGAAGCCGGTGATGACCTCGTCGAAGATGAGCAGCGCGCCGTACTTGGTGCACAGGTCGCGCAGGCCCTGCAGGAAGCCCGGCGCGGGCGCGATGAGCCCCACGTTGCCGGCCACGGGCTCCACGATGACGCAGGCGATGTCGTCGCCGTGGGCTTCGAATTGGGCCGCAACCGCGCCGAGGTCGTTGTACGGGGCCAGCAGGGTCAGGTTGGCGATGGCGTCGGGCACGCCGGGCGTGCCGGGAATGCACAGGGTGGCCACGCCGCTGCCCGCGCTGACCAGAAAGCCGTCGCTGTGGCCGTGGTAGCAGCCGTCGAACTTGAGCACCTTGGCCCGCCCCGTGAACCCGCGCGCCAGGCGCACGGCGCTCATGGTGGCCTCGGTGCCGCTGGAGACCATGCGCACCATCTCCATGTTGGGCATGATCTCGCGGATGAGCTCGCCCAGTTCCACCTCGGCCGGGCAGGGCGCGCCGAAGCTGGCGCCGTTCTTGAGCGCCCAGATGGCGGCCTCTTCCACCGCCGGGTTGGCATGGCCCAGGAGCATGGGGCCCCAGCTCATGACGAAGTCCAGCAGCTCGTCGCCGTCCACCGTCCACATGCGGCTGCCGGCCGCGCGGTGAATGAACAGGGGGTCGCAGCCCACGCTCTTGCAGGCGCGCACGGGGCTGTTCACCCCGCCGGGCAGAATGTTCTGGGCACGCTCGAAATAGCTCTGGGACTGGCTGGACATGGCGGTGTCTCCGTAATGTTGCGTTTGGTTGGCTGCCGCGGCCTAGAAGTAGCGCATGGAGGTCTTCTTCAGCTCGCGCAGGGAGGCCAGGGTCTGGTTGTCGGTGACCCCGGTCTCGCGCATGAGCTCCTCCACCACCCGGTTGGTGTCGCCGGGGTTCTTGCCGTGGATCATGGTGTAGATGTTGTACATCCACTGCGGGTAGGTGCGGCGGATGTAGCAGTGGCTGATCTCGGGCCGTTCGGCCATGATCTCGCCCACGCGCAGGGCCTCGTCCGGGTCGTCCACGCGCCAGGCCACCATGGCGTTGTGGCCGTAGCCGGCCTTCTGGTGGCGCAGGGTGGCCCCGAAGCGGCGGATGATGCCCTCGTCCTTCAGCCGGGCGATGAGCGCCAGCACTTCCCCTTCCGTGCAGCCCGCCTGGGCGGCGATGTCCGCGAAGGGCGTGGGCGAGTCGGGGAGGTCGGTCCCGGCCAGGGCCAGGATGCGCTTCTCCACTTCGGTGAACGTGGGGGCCTCGGCCCCGTGGACTTTTGCCTTTTTGCTCATGTGCGGGCTCGCTTGTCGTTTTTTCCACCTATCGCCCCGCCCCATCGGGAGGGACGAGTCCTTGTATCCGAGGCAGGGGCCGCTGGCAACACGCCGCGCCGCCGCTTCTGAAATGGGCAAGGGGCTCCGTTTCTGAAAGGGGCAAGGGGCTCCGCCCCTTGGACCCCGCCAGGGGGTATGCACCCTCTGGACCCGCATGGCGTGAAGTCCTGTCGGGGGCGGCCAAATCTGCTGCGCCGTCCGAATCTGTCGCGCTGTGTTTCCGGTCCGGCGGCCTTGCGCCGGGCCGGAAACACAGCGCCAAAGGGAGTCCAGAGGGCCCCGTGCCCTCTGGCGGGGTCCAGGGGCAGGGCCCCTGGCAGGCGGAGGTAGCGCCTCCCCTGCCCCGCTGCGCACGGGCCTTGGCGCGGGGGCTTGCCTCCCCCGGCGCCAACAGGTATGAGGGCGCACACCGTCCGCGGGCCTCTTTCCCGGCCGCGGCAATCCCCCGCACAAGGAGCGCACGCCATGAAGATCGCCGTCATCGGCGCGGGAAGCTGGGGCACCACCCTGGCCGACCTCCTGGCCCGCAAGGGCGAGCAGACCACCCTATGGGTGCGCGAGCCAGAGCTTTTGGCCGAGATGAAGGCCACGGGCCGCAACACCTGGTTCCTGCCCGAACACGAGCTTTCCCCGGAGCTGCAGCTGCACGCCAACCCCGCCCGGGCCTTTGCCGGGGCCAAGGTGTTCCTGCTGGTGGTGCCCAGCCAGTTCATGCGCGCCAGCCTGGAAAGCTTCCGCGACATCCTGCCCAAGAAGCCCATCATGGTCTGCGCCAGCAAGGGCATAGAGAACGGCACCCTGGCCCCCATGTCCCAGGTGGTGGCCGAGGCGCTGGAGTCTCTGAACCCGCGCTATGCGGCCCTCTCCGGCCCAAGCTTCGCCAAGGAGGTGAGCCTGGGCATGCCGACCACGGTGAGCCTGGGCTGCGCGGACAAGAAGCTCGGCCGCGAGTTGCAGGCGCTTTTCTCCACCGACACCTTCCGCGTGTACACCAACGAGGACTTCCTCGGCGTGGAGCTGGGCGGCGCGCTGAAAAACGTCATGGCCATCGGCGCGGGCATCGCCGACGGCCTGGGCTTCGGCCACGATGCGCGCGCGGCGCTCATCACCCGCGGCCTGGCGGAGATGAGCCGCCTGGGCAAGGTCATGGGCGCCAAGCCCAAGACCTTCATGGGCCTTTCCGGCATGGGCGACCTGGTGCTCACCTGCACAGGCGACCTCTCGCGCAACCGCACCGTGGGCATGAAGCTCGGCAAGGGCCAGAAGCTGGCCGACATCCTGGCCGAGACCAAGACCGTGGCCGAGGGCGTGCGCACCACCCAGAGCGTTTACCAGCTGGCGCACAAGCTCGGCGTGGAGCTGCCCCTCACCGAGCAGGTGTACCGCATTCTGTACGAGGACAAGGACCCGGCCCAGGCCGTGCGCGACCTCATGACCCGCGAGCTCAAGAGCGAGTAGCGCTCTCCGGAGCAGTACGGAAGGGGCCGCCTTGTGCGGCCTCTTTTTTTGCGGCCGGCGCGGCAGGCAAGCCGTTTTCGCGGCTTTTCCGCGGAGCTCTCGGGGCTTTCGGCGGCGGCTATTGACGGCGGGCCCGTTTGCACATACGTAGATACGTGCGCCCCCCAGCGCTGGAGGACGGGTCCGCACCCCGGACGCCGTCCAGGTTTTTATTGCATGGGCGCAAACACGAGGCTTTTGTGACGCCACCGCCCCAGGCAATACGCATTCCGCGCGGCAAGGGCGCCCTGCCCGTCCCCTTCCGGGGCCTGCTGCTGCTCCTCGCCCTCTGTCTCGCCTCCTGCACGGACTCCAAGGAGCCGCTGTACAAGCCCGAGTATTCGGCCAACCCGCCGGCGAGCGCCTCGGAGTACGTATTCGCTCCGCATCCGCTCATGGCGCCGCAGAAGCTGGCCCAGGTGTACGGGGCCATGGTGGACCAGATCAACCAGCGGCTGGCCCCGCAACGCATCCGCCTCAGGCTGGAGGCCTCCAGCAGCTACGCCGCCTTCAACGAGAAGCTGCGCGAACGCAAGGTGCACTTCGCCCTGCCCAATCCCTACCAGACCGTGCTCGCGGCCGAGCAAGGGTACGTTGTCTTCGGCAAGATGGACCAGGACGAGGACTTCCGGGGCATCATCCTCACGCACAGGAACTCCCCCCTCTCCACGGTGAAGGATCTCAAGGGAGCCACGGTGGCCTTCCCCGCGCCCACGGCCCTGGCGGCCACCATGATGCCCGAGCTGTTCATGAAGGAGAACGGCCTGGACCCGGTCCGGGACATCACGCCGCGTTTTTCCGGCACGCACGATTCCGCCATCATGAGCGTCGTCATCGGCTCGGCAGAGGCGGCCTGCACCTGGCCCGTCGCCTGGAGGACCTTCCAGGAGGAACATGCGGAACAGGCGCAGGCGCTCACCGTGCGCTGGCAGACGGGCACGCTGCCGAACAACGGCCTTGTGGCGCTGGACTCCGTGCCGGAACGCGTGCGCGCCGAGGTGGCCGGGGCCTTTTTCCGGCTGGACGAAAGCGCCGAGGGCCGGAACATCCTGCAGCTTGCCGGAACGCCCCGCTTCGTGGCCGCAAGCAGTTCCACCTTCGCCCCGGTGAACGCCTTCATCGAACGCTACAAAGCCAGCGTGCGCACGCCCAAGGGACTCAATGAGTAACCCCGCCACCGTGCTCAGCTCGTTCTGGCATCATTCCGTGCGCCGCCAGCTCATTTTGGGCGTCACCCTGGTGCACGCGGTGCTCATGAGCATCTTCGTGCTGGACATGGTGAACCGCCAGCGCGACTTCCTGCACCGCGAAAGCGTGTCCCGGGCGGAGAGCCTGGCCCGCAACCTCGCCGCCACCAGCGTTTCCTGGGTGCTGGCCAACGATCTCATGGGCATCGAGGAGGTGACCCGCTCCCTGCGCGAGACCCCGGGGCTCGAATACGCCTGCATCCTGGACCCCGCCGGCCGGGTGTTGGGGCACAGCGACTCCCGCAACGTCGGGCTCTTTGTCTCCGATGCGCGCAGCCTGGCCCTGCTGGACAGCACCCCGGAACTGCACCGGCTGCTGGCCAACAAGCGCCAGGTGGACGTGGCCGCGCCCATCGTCACGGGCTCGCGCCTAGTGGGCTGGGCGCGCATCGGCCTCAACCAGTCCGCCCAGCGGGAAAATCTGGTCCAGGTCGCCTACGACGGCATCTCCTACACCTTCATCGCCATCGTGGTGGGCGGCCTCCTGGCCTTCTACATCGGGCGCGGGCTCACCTCGGGCTTGAGCGGCCTGGTGGCCGCGGTGGAGGCCGTGCGCGCCGGCGCCCGCGACGTGCGGGCCGACGAGGAGCGCGAGGACGAGATAGGCCGCCTGGGCGCGGGCTTCAACGCCATGCTCCAGGCCGTGCGCCAGGGCGAGGAGAAGTTCCGCACCGTGGCCGACTTCACCTACGACTGGGAATACTGGCGCGCCCCGGACGGCAAGCTCATGTGGATGTCGCCCTCGTGCGAGTTCTTCACCGGCTACACCGCGGCGGAGTTCATCAAACGCCCGGCGCTGCTGCACGAAATCATCCACCAGGACGACCGCCACCTCTACGACGCCCACATGGTCGAGGTGGAGGGCGGCAGCATCGAACCGGGCGAGCTGGACTTCCGCATCCTGCACCGCTCCGGCCAGATCGTCTGGATCGACCACCACTGCCAGGACATCGCCCGGCCCGACGGCACGCTGCTGGGCCGGCGCGTCAGCAACCGCGACATCACCGCGCGCAAGCAGGCCGAGGAAGGCCTGCGCCGCTGGGCCCGGGTGTTCGAAAACGCCGCCTGGGGCATCGTCATCTGCCCGCCCCGCACCCGCCAGCTGGAGGCCCTGAACCCCGCCTTCGCCCAGATGCACGGCTACACCGTGGAGGAACTGACCGGCATGCCCCTGGCCACGGTCTACCCGGCCGATGGCCTGGCCCACGTCGAGGCCAATCTGGACTTCTCGCACCATGCCGGGCACCACACCTTCGAGGCCGACCACGTCCGCAAGGACGGCTCGCGCTTCCCCGCGCAGATGGACGTGACCGCCGTGAAGGACGAGGACGGCAGCGTACTCTACCGCGTGGTCAACGTGCAGGACATCACCGAGCGCCGGCGCAGCCAGGACGAGATCATCCGCGCCAAGGAGGCGGCGGAGGCCGCCAATTCCGCCAAGAGCGACTTCCTGGCCATCATGAGCCACGAGCTGCGCACCCCCTTGAACGGCATCAAGGGCATGCTGCAGGTTCTGCGCGGCAGCGACCTCTCCCGCGAGGAGCAGCGGCTCTTTTTGGGGCACGCCCTGGGCGCGGCCGACAACCTGGCCCTGATTCTGAACGACGTGCTGGACGTCTCGCGCATCGAGGCGGGCAAGTTCGCCGTGGTGGAGGAGAGCTTCTGCATCGAGGACGTGACCGGCCCCGTGTGCGAAAGCCTGGCCCTGGCGGCCGAGGGCAAGGGCCTGTCCCTCACCTGCGTGCTGGACCCCGCCCTGCCCAAGGCCCTGCGCGGCGACGCCGGGCGCTTGCGCCAAATGCTCCTGAACATCATGGGCAACGCCGTGAAGTTCACGCCCGAGGGCTTCGTGCGGCTGGAGGTGCACCCCTACACGCCCACCCCGGCGCAGGCGGCCAAGGGCATCGTGCCCGTGCACTTCACCGTGGCCGACTCCGGCATCGGCATGAGCGACGAGGCCCTGCTGCAGGTTTTCGAGCCCTTCACCCAGGTGGAGTCGCCCTACACGCGCACCCACGGCGGCGTGGGCCTGGGCCTGGCCATCGTCAAGCGCCTGGCCCTGCTGCTGGGCGGGCACATCGACGTGCTGAGCGAGCTTGGCCATGGCACCGAGGTGCACCTGACGATGCCCCTGACCGACCTGAGCGCGCCCGGCGCGGAGCCCAGCCTCTTCCTGGACGCGCAGTTCATGGAGCAGGTGTGCCGGCAGGAGACGGCCTCGCGCCCCTTGCGCGTTCTGCTGGTGGAGGACGACCCCCTGAACCGCCTTACCGCCCTCAAGTACCTGGAGCGCCTGGGGCACACGGCAACCCCGGCCAGAAGCGGAGCCGAGGCCCTCAAGGCCATGGAGGCCGAGCACTACGACGTGGTGCTCATGGACATCCAGATGCCGGGCATGGACGGCATGGAGGCCACCCGGCGCATCCGCCAGTCAGAGGGGCTGCGCTTCGACCCGGCCACGCCCATCATCGCGGTCACCGCCCACGCCATGCACGGCGACCGCCTGCGCTTTCTGCAGGCGGGCATGAACGACTACCTGGCCAAGCCCTACAAGGTGGAGGATCTGGAGACGGTCCTCCAGCGCGCCGCCCGCTAGGCCTGCCCCGCTCCGGTCTCCCGCTGGCCTGGCCCTGCCGGCCCCCTCCTTGCGCAGAAGCGCCCCGGCACCGCGCAGATTTTGCGCAACATCGTTTCAAACAAAATAAAAAGCAAACAAAATCAATGAGATTCACTTGGCACGACCTATGCTCTCCCCTGGCATACGGGGCGCATGCCCCCACGAGGCGGACAACACGAGCCCGAGGCTGAAGCCAGGGCCCACAAGGAGACCGATCATGCGTTCACGAGGCCTGAAGACCCTGCTCGCCACCCTGCTGTGCCTTGGCTGCTTCGCGGCCCCGGCCTTCGCCCAGCTCTCCATCAGCATCAACATCGGCGACGGCCCCCCGCCTCCGCGCTACGAGGTGGTGCCCAGGCCGCGCGGCGGATGGATATGGGTGCCCGGCGTGTGGTACTGGGAAGCCGGCCGCTACAATTGGGCCCAGGGCCACTGGATCAAGGCCCGGCCGGGCCAGCGCTGGGTGCCCGCCCGCTGGGAGCACCGCGGCGACCACTACCGCTACGAGGCCGGCGGCTGGGAGCCCATCCGCTGGGAGCCCGCGCCCCCGGTGCGCCGCGAAGTGTACGTCATCGACCGCGATGATGACGACCGGCACCCCGGCCGTGGCCGCGGCAACGCCTGGGGCCGCAAGAAGCACGACCGCGACTGGGACGACGACGGTCCCGGACGCGGCCACCGCTAGGCCAGCCTGCAAACCAAAAGGCCCGGAAGCGATTCCGGGCCTTTTTCTTATTTTCCGATGCAGAAGCGGGAGAATAGCCGAAAGTCCTTGGTAGTAAACGGATTAACTGAGCTTCACCCGTTTTTTGGTTTAGGCATTAGGTGAGCAGCCGGCACTCCGAATGGACCGTAATTCGGGGAGAAGGTCAGAGGCATGGGCAACTCGGCGCTGGGCCACCTAGTGGGTTGTAGGGCGCTTCCTGCGCGCCGGGAGATATGTTGGCCTCGCCTTCGAGCCTTCAAAGCGTCCGAGAAGCTGATTTTGAACGTTTCACCCAACAGGTCGCCTTGGGTGAAGTCCTGGGAAGGCAGCCGCAAGTCATTTCGTCAGATCGGGTGCCGTTCAGTTATAGTGGGAATTCTGCTCCACTGCGAATCCGATGACCTGCCCGTCACGAAACCAGACCATGACGCCCTGATAGCGCAGAACCGTCTCAACGCCAGGTTCGAGCTTCCTGCCAATTTCGCGCAACAGCTTGTCGCTTGCGGGAAGCCTGAACCGCCGCGCGTACCCGATCCTGCTCGCAGCGCTTTCGCTGGGAACTCCAAGCAGGGATTCCACCTCGGCGTGGGTCATGCCCAGGCGCAGCCCTTCCGGTGTCCGCAGCTTGGCGTTGACGTGAACGCTGGGGGCGCAGACGACGCTCGGCGAAAGTTGTTCCCTCGATTCGAACACGCCGATGCACTGGGCCATGTTGTTCGTGCCCCAGATGAACAGGAGAGCAGTAGAGTCCCCGCTCCTGCCAGACACGTAGCAGCGGCCAGGGAACCCTTCGGCAAGCGGCCATGCCGGGGAGGATTCCTCTCCTGGTCCCATGATCTGCTGAATCTTGGCAAAAGGCATGGTCTCAACCTTCAGATACTGCCCAGGAACGGGAGTGGACCGACCGCCACAGGCAACGCCCGAGCGTCCGCCCTCGTCAAGCCTCCCTGGCTCTGCCCGGAAGCCTCCGCTGCCCGCCAATCCTGCGCAAGAAACTCCTGGGCCGCCGAGAACATTCCGGCATGGCAGACGGCGCTGGACGACAAGGCGAGCAGGAACGCGGCGACGCAGATCACACTGCGCATGATGTCAGCGCTGGACATGGAGAAGCGCACCCCTGCCGATCCCGGCTCGGACTTTCGGTCCCATGATGATGCAGCCTGTCGAGGCATCCGAACCACCTCCGTGGATGTAGAACCCGTCCCTCCCCATTGCTGACAAGCTGTCGCGGGTTGCGCTGTCGGCTGGTTCCAGACGAAAGATGTGCGGTCCCATCTTCTGGCAACGCGGGTCGTCAGGGTCGTCAACTATCTCAGCGACCCTGTCGTTACCCCTCGGAATTGGGCCAACATTCTTCTCACCTTCGCGCTCGGGCCGGTTCTTTGCGGCCCCTTTTCCCGAATAGCCCCTTCCGGCAAGCTCCCCCTGGGTATCCAACAAGCAACCGTTGCTCTGGCTGTAAGTCAGGTGCGGTGTCTTGGGCGGAGGCGGGGCTGGCGGATATTTCTCCTTGGGCGGCGTCACCCTGCCGCGCACCTCACTGCCGCCAGAAATTCCTCCTGCACCATCGACCATGAATGACATGTACGTTCCATCGCCAGGGTTGAAGGGCTGCAATCTGTCATCCGCCCCAGGCTTCGTGCTGATTGCTGCGCGCACGGATTTGCCGTCTGCGCTCACCCAGGTCTGGACATATCTTCGTTCGTTGCCCGTTCCCATATCTGACCTCCTTCGGCCTTTCAATGGAGTATAGTACGGGCTTTATCACGCGGGCAAAAATCACCTATCATTGCCCGGTAAAAGGACAACGTCTCCCTGTTGACAGCTATAATTGCGGCCCCTTGTCCACCGGGATGAAAGAGGAATCGAGGATTCTCTCTGGCTGGAAGTGGTTACTCCTCACCAACCGCTCTGAAGTCGCCAAGGATGACCTTGCCCTCTTCAATGAGGCTCCCCACGTAGTCCGCCCAGACCTGGAGCATGTCCCTCGCCGGTCAACAAATCGTCGAATTTCAGTGTATTATAATGAGCACTGAGACGTGCTCGGACAGGCAAAGACTCTCGGCTATTTTCCAATGCAGAATTTGGAGAAGATGGCGTTCAGCACGTCGTCCGGGGCGATGTCCCCGGTGAGCTCGGCCAGGGCCCGACAGGCGGCGTCCAGGCGCAGGCCCAGGATGTCGTAGGGCAGGCCGGAGGCGGCCTCCTCCGCCAGGGCGGCGAGTTCGTCCCGCGCCAGGGAAAGCGCCCCGGCCTGGCGGGCGTTGGGCGCAAGGGCGTCCGGGTCGGGTTCGCCGCCCGCCCCGGCTGCCCCGGCAAGCCGGCCGCGCAACAGGGCGCAGAGTTCCTCCAGCCCCGCGCCGGATTTGGCCGACACGCGCACCGAGGCCAGCCCCATGGCTTCGACGGCTTCGGCGGCCCCGTCGGCCCCGTCGCAGGCAGGCAGGTCGCTCTTGTTCAGCACCACCAGGGCCCTTGCTGGGGCAAGCTCCGCCAGGGCGGCGCGGTCCTCCGGGCACAGGGGCCTGGAGGCGTCCAGCACGTAGAGCACGGCCTCGGCCCGGGCCATGAACTCCCGCGCCAGATCCTGCCCGGCGGCTTCGACCGGATCGGTCACGGGGTCCGCCACATCGGCCCCGCGCAGGCCCGCCGTGTCCACCAGGCGCACCAGCAGGCCGGAGAGCTCCACCTGTTCCTCGATGTAGTCGCGCGTGGTGCCCGGCGCGGCCGAGACCAGGGCCCGGTTGCGGCCCACCAGGGCGTTCAGCAGGCTGGACTTGCCCGCGTTGACGCGGCCCGCCAGCACGGCCAGCAGGCCCTCGCGCCAGGCCCGGGCGCGCTCCACCCCGGAGAGCAGCGCGCACACGGCCTCGCGGGCGGCAAGGGCCTGGCCGCGCAATTCCTCCAGCGGCAGGCATTCCACGTCCTCGTCCGGGAAGTCCACGGCCAGGCAGAGCCTGGCGCGCAGGCCTTCAAGCCCCTCGCGCACGGCGTTGATCCGCTCCGACAGCGCGCCGGAAAGCTTGAGCTGGGCCAGATGCAGGGCCGCGCGCGTGGGCGCGGCGATGGTCTCGGCGATGGCCTCGGCCTGGGCCAGGTCGAGCCTGCCGTTCGTGAAGGCGCGGAAGGAGAATTCGCCGGGCCCGGCCAGACGCGCCCCGCGCGCCAACAGCTCGTCCAGCACGGCGCGCAGCACGGCCGGGCCGCCGTGGCAGTATAGCTCGGCCACGTCCTCTCCGGTGAAGGAGGCGGGGCCGGGCATGAAGGCGGCCAGCACCTCGTCCAGCACGCGGCCGCTGGCGTCCACCAGGGTGCCGTGGTGCAGGCGGTAGGGCTTGAGGCCGGAGAAGCCGGGGCGGCTGGAGCGGAACAGGCCCTCAGCCAGGGCGCGGGCGTCCGAGCCGCTCACGCGGACGATGCCCACCGCTCCCGGCCCCTGGGCCGTGGCGATGGCGGCGATGGTGTCGCCCGTGCGTAGAGGGGCCGTGTGGGCCATGTGCCTCCCCGGAATGGAAACCGCCGGGGCTGGAGCGCATGTCTCCGGCCCCGGCGGCGTTGTCGGCTTGTGGGCCGGGGCGCTAGTCCCTGGCGTCGTCGTCGAAGTCGCGGGCGGCGTCCTGGGGGATCTCCTCCAGCATCTCGCCGTTCTTGCCCTTGCGCTTGGTCATGATGAGCACGCGCTTCATGGAGCCCTCGCCCTTGCTGCGGGTGAAGACGTGCTCGTCGTCCTGCAGGGTCAGGTGCACCACGCGGCGGTGGTAGCTGCTCATGGGCCGGGTGCTCTGGGTGCGGCCGGTGCTCATGGCCTTGTCGGCCAGGTGCCGGGCGATCTGCCGCAGGCGCTCGTCCTGGTTCTCCCGGTAGTCGCCGGCGTCGATCTGCACGCGCACGGAGGCGTCCATGCGCTTGGAGACCAGGCGGTTCACCAGGTACTGGATGGAGGCCAGGGTCTGGCCCTCGCGTCCAATGAGCAGGCCGGAGTTTTCCGGGTCCTCGATGCGCACGCACACGCGGTCGGCCAAAAGCTCCACCGCGACCTTGGCGTTCTCCACCAGGGGCTTCAGCAGCTCGCCGGTGACCTCGCGGGCCACCTCCTCAAGCTTGGCCTGGTCCAGGTGGGCGATGCCCTGGGGCGCGCCATTCTCGTCATCCTCGGCCATGTTGCCGTTGGCCTCGCGGCGGGGGGCGGTGTTGCGGTTGCCGTCGGCCTCGCGGCGGGGGCGCTCGCGCCGGCGCGGCGCCGGGGCGCGGTTGCTGTCGGCCTCGCGCTCGCCGGAACGCTCGGAGCTGCGCTCACCGGAACGGTCGCCGGAACGCTCACCGGAACGCTCGCCACCGCGTCCACGGCCGCGGCTGCGGCGCGAGCGGCGGGGTTCGCGGCCCTCGCCCGAATCCGCCGCGGCGTCGGCCGGGGCTTCCTCGGCCGTGGCGGCGGCTTCGCGGGGGGCGGACTCGGCGGGCTTCTCGGCGCGGGGCTCGGCGCGGTGCTCGGCGCGGTGCTCGGCGCGGGGCTCGGCCGGTTCGGCCTCCTCGCGCGGGGCGGGCTCGCGGCGCGGGGCCCGTTCCGGACGCTCAGCCTTGTCCGGGCGCTCCGCCCGTTCGGGCTTCTCGGCCGGGGCCTCGGCCACCAGCTTGAAGCTGCCGCGCGGCTTGGCGCGCACCACGGCCTTTTTCACTCCCACCAGGCCGAAGATGCCCGAGGAGCCGCCGGAGACGATCTCGATCTCCAGCTTGTCGCGTTTGAGGTCAAAGTGCCTGCAAGCGGCCTCGATGGCCTCGTCCAGGTTCTTGCCCTGGAATTCTTTGCTTTCGCTCACGTGTGTCCTCCCAGCAGGTCTGTTACGCCACCGAAGATCCTTACGCCTTGCGCATCATCCACCACTGCTGGGCGATGGAGAGGACGTTGTTCACCAGCCAGTAGACGACGAGTCCCGAGGGGAACTGCAGGAACAGGAAGGTGAACACCACAGGCATGAGCAGCATGATCTTGGCCTGCATGGGGTCCCCGCCCGTGGGGGTCATCTTCTGCTGGATGAACATGGTGGCCCCCATGATCAGGGGGGTGACATAATAGGGGTCCTTGGCCGAGAGGTCGGCCAGCCACACAAGGTCGGTGAAGGGCACGTTGGGGATGAACGCCGCGTGCCGAAGCTCGATGCTGCCCAGGAGCGCCTTGTACAGGCCGAAGAACACGGGAATCTGCACGATCATGGGCAGGCAGCCGCCGGCCGGGTTGACCTTGTAGGTCTTGTAGAGACCCATGATCTCCTGGTTCATGCGCTCCTTGTCGTCGGCGTACTTCTCGCGCAGCTTCTGGATCATGGGCTGGATCTTCTTCATCTGCTCCATGCTCTTGTAGCTTTTCTGCGAAAGGGGCCAGAAGATGAGCTTGATGAGCACGGTGAGCAGGATGATGGCCACGCCGTAGTTGTGCACGAACTTGTAGAACCAGTTCAGCACCTTCAGAAGCGGTACGGCGATGAGGTGGAACCAGCCGAAGTCCACGGCCTGCTCCAGCTTGTTCGGCATGTTCGCCAGGATGGAGCGGTCGGCCGGGCCCATGTAGTAGGAGCAGCCCACGGTCTTGGCCTGGCCGGGCTCGAAGGTGACGGCGTTGCTCACCGCCAGGTTGAACACGTCGTCCTTGAGCTTGCCGTTGGTCAGCGCGCCCTCGGCCTTGGGCATGGCCGCGAACAGGAAGTAGTTGCTCTCCACCGCGGTCCAGTTGACGGGATCCTTGGGGGCCACGCCCTTTTCCTTCATCTCCGCGTGGTCGGTGACTTCCTCGAAGCCGCCCTTGACCTTGCCGTAGGCGATGCGGGTGGGGTTGTACTTGTCCTCGCCCTTGGGGGAGAGGCCGGCGGTGGCGATGGTGAAGGCCACCCGGCCGGACACCGGGGCGCTGCCGCCGTTGGTGACGGTGGTCTCCTCAGTGACGAGGTAGGAGTCGGCGCTCACGGTGAGGCGGCGCTCGATCTTGAGCCCCGCGGCCTCGCCGGTGAAGACCAGGGTCTTCTTCTCGCTGCCGGAAATCTCGCTGTCGGCCGCGTCGGAGGTCCAGCCCTGGGCGTTCCAGGTGTGCACTTCGCTGCCCTCGGGCAGGATGACCAGGCCCAGGGCGGCCTTGTCGCGCGCGCTCTGGCCCACGATGTCGATGCGAGCGGAGTCCTTGGCGATGGTCTCGCGGAAATTCTGGAGCACGAAGCTCTCCAGCACGCCGCCCTGGGTGTTGAAGCGGGCGGTGTAGAGCGGGGTCTTCACCGTCACGGCGCGGCCCTGGGACAGCACGGCGGAGGCGCCCTCCACCGGAGTGGCGGCCTTGGCGCCGGCCTGCGCGGCGGACTGTTCAAGCTTGGCTTCGGGCTGGGCGGCCGTGGGCGGGGTCTTGGGTTCGTCGGGCGGGAAGAAGTAGCTCCAGCCGAAAAGGACGACGAGGGAAAGGGCCAGGGCCGCTATGAGGCGTTTGGTGTCCATGGTGTCAGCTCACGTGGGTGTCTGGGACGTTGGGGGTAAAACCGACGGGCACGGGGTCGTACCCGCCCCGGCACAGGGGCTGGCAGCGCAGGATGCGCCACAGTGTAAGGAGGCCGCCCTTGCAGGCGCCGTGCAGAATCACGGCCTGCCGGGCGTACTGCGAGCAGGAGGGCTCAAAGCGGCAGGAGCCCGCGAAGAGGGGGGACAAAAGTCTCTGGTAGAGCCAGATGAGCGCCAGCAGGACGGACTGCCCGGCTGAGCGGTCCACCCCGCGCGTGACTCTCAGCATGGAGACCTCGCGTCGGTCATCCCGCCGCCGTCCTCCCGGGCAAGCCGGGAGAGGACGGGGAGGAACTCCTGTTCCACCAGGGCCATGTCGACCTGTTTCGGGTCCAGGTTCCGTTTCGGAACGACGACGATGTCGATGGCCCGGCCGATCATGCCCTGGTGCAGCCTGAAAAATTCGCGCAACACGCGCCGTACGCGGTTGCGCACGACCGCCCGCCCCACCTTGCGGCTTACCGTAAGGCCAAGCCGCAAGTCCCCCTCCGCACCTTCGCGCTCCAGCAAAAAGAGCACGAAATGGCGGGTGAAGATCTTGCGGCCCGTGTCGTAGCAGGCGCCGAAGCTCCTGCTGTCCGGCAGGCGGCGGCTCTTCGGCCAGCCTAGAGGGCTAATCTCTTGCGCCCCTTCTGACGGCGGCGGCGCAGAACGGCCTGGCCGTTCTTGGTGCGGGAGCGGACGAGGAAACCGTGGGTGCGCTTCCTTCTGATCTTGCGGGGCTGGTAGGTACGCTTGCTCATTATGTTTTCTCCTGAGAGGATGATGTCGTCTCCGGCGGCGCGGAACCAAGCCCTATAGACGCAACAAACGCGTCCGTCAAGCATATGTTTCCCTGGGGGTGCCGAGCGCGCCCTTTCCGGACCGACTCTTCTCTGTTACCCTCTTACGCATGTCGAGGCAAGTATTCCTTTCCACCCGCCGGGGCTACCGCGAAGCAGTGCGCCCGCAGCAGGGCGAGACCGCCTTCCAGGTGGTGCTGGAGCACACGGATCTTTTCGTCACCGCCGAGGCCGACCTGCGCGAGCCCATGCTCGACCTGGTGCGCCGGCTGCGCGGCGAGCTCAAGAACTTCATGCTCACGCACCCCGGCTTCCGCGAGAGCCTGGTGCCCTTCCCCGTGCCGGACGACGCCCCGTTCATCGCCCGCGAGATGGCCCGGGCCGCCGCGCTGGTGAACGTCGGCCCCATGGCCGCCGTGGCCGGCACCTTCGCCCAGTTGGTGGCCGACCACTTCCGCGGCCAAAGCCCGAACCTCATCGTGGAAAACGGCGGCGACCTCTACCTGCACTCCACAAAGGAGCGCGTGGTCGCGCTTCTGGGCGATCCCGAATCCGGCGCGCGCCTGGGGCTGCGCCTCGGCCCCGGAGACTTCCCGGTGAGCCTGTGCGCCTCCTCGGCCACCATCGGTCCGTCGCTCAGCCTGGGCGCGGGCGAGCTGGTGGCCGTGCGCTCCAAGTCCGGCGCCTTTGCCGACGCCGCGGCCACGGCCCTGGCCAACCTCATCGACGGCCCGGACGACCTGGACCTGGTGCTGGCGCGGGCCAGAAAGATGGCCCCGCTGGGACTGGAAGGGGTGTTCGCGCAGGCCGGGGGCAAGCTCGGCGTGTGGGGCAAGATGGAGCTGGTGGCCCTGGAGGGATAGCGCCCCGGATCAGGGCAGGAGGGGCCAGGCGACGCCGGACGGCGCGATGCCGGGCAGCGGCCCCCGTACAGCCCCGCGTACAGGCCAGCAGGGGAACTCGCGCCCGGCCTTGAAGCCCACGCCCACCGCGCCCTTCTGGACATAGAGCACAAAGGCCCAGGCCGGGTCGAAGCCGCTCTGCGTGGCCGACCAGAAACCTTCCGCGGCAATGCTTCCCAAGGCGGCAAGCTCGTCCGGCAGCGCCGGATTGGCCCGGCCCGCATCCACAAGGGACTCCAGCTCGCGGATGTCCGGCAGGCGCCAGCCCTCGCCCTGTGCAGCGGCGAAGTCCTGCGCCCCGCGCCAATCCAGCAGCCCCGCGTCCAGCCGCTGCGGATGCAGCCACACGAGCCCGCTGAACCGGTCCAGCACGCCCTCTTCCCCGTTCACGGCCGCCTCCGCGAAGCGCGGCGCGGGCCAGGGCAGCCCCCTGCGCAGCTCGCCGTCCTGCCCGCTGCCGGCGCAGGCAATGGCCGCGCCCGAACCGTCGAAGCAGCCCTGCTGCCCGGTGCGCGGCAGGACCGCGCTCTCGCCGCGCACGGGCCAGAGCAGACGGAACTCGTCCTTGCGGCTGTAGAACAGCCTGCCGCCCTCGAAATGGGCGTTCCAGGCGTAGGTCTCCTGCCCGGCCTTGCTGGTGGAGGTCCAGTACCAGCCGAGGAACACGTCGCGGAAGGGATGCCCGGCGGGCAGGGCCGGCTGCCGGGCGGAGTGGTCGATCAGGGAGCGCAGCTCCGCGCGGTTGGGCATGCGCCAGTCGGAGAAGCCGAGGAAGCCTTGGCGGTTCATGTCGGCCACGGCGGCGAGCCCCTCGGCCCAGGTGACGGGAGCGCCCAGGGGATTGGCCTGGCGCGGCCAGAAAAGGCCGGTCGCGGCATCCTGGACGAGATCGGCCGCGAGATCGGCCGCGAGATCAGGCGATGGGAGCAGGAAGCGCGCGCTCATGCCCCCTCCACGTCTACTTGGGCACTGCGCGCGCGGCGCGGATGGCCGAAAGGGTATCCTGGTAGGCGGTCGCGGCCTGGGCGTTCGGCGCGCGCGAAACGGCGCGCTCGGCCAGGTCCTGGGCCTCTTCCAGCTTGACCCCGCGCCGCAGCAGCACCCAGGCCAGGTTGTTCATGATCTCCGGGTTTTCCGGCAGACGCTCCAGGGCGGCGCGGTACTCGCCTTCGGCGTCCTGCAGCCTGCCCTGGCCGTAGTACACGTTGCCCAGGTACAGGCGGGCCAGAGGTTCGCGGTGCATGGCCTGCCTGTATTCCGAGGCCGCGGCCTCCAGGTCGCCCTTGGACTCGTTGGCCATGCCCAGCTGCAGATGCTCCTTGGCCGAGAGGGGGTCATCGTACACGCTGATGCGCGGCATGGCGCAGCCCACGGCCGCAATGCCAAGCGCCAGGACCAGGGGGATGAGCAGGCGGTTGCGCGTCATCTGTGCTCCTTTGGGGTGGGCTGCGCAGGCGGCGCGCCCGGCGTCACCAGCAGAATCCAGTTGTCCGCCCCCGCCCAGGACGCGAGGAACGAGCCCCAGGAGAAGCGCACGCCCTGGCGGCGGCCGGAATTGGCGACCACGCCCTCGCCGTCGTAGCCGGTGACGACCATGAAGTGCATGACGCGGATGCCGCCGAAGCCCTCGTCCACCATGACCAGCGGCGGGGTGCCCGCGTCCACGGCCCCGGCCAGGTCCGCGGCGGAGCCCCGGAAGAAGCGCGCCTGGTGCCCGCGCCCGCGCGCATACAGCGCCAGATCCAGGTTCAGGGTGCCGCGCAGGCTCTTGCTGTAGATGACGCGGGAAATCTCGTCCGGCGTGGCGGGATCGCCCAGATGGTTCAGCACCATGGCCAGGGAGGCCGGGCCGCACTGGCGGTCTTCCTGGGCGTGGAAAGGCACGCCGCGCACCTCTCCCCTGCCCGGCGGCGGCATGAAGCCGGGCGGCGGCTGGGCGCAGCCAGAAAGCCCCAGAGCCAGCACCAGGCAGAGGACGACGGCCGGAAAAAGCGCGAGGACCGCCCCGGAGGGCGGTCCAACGCGGCGGATGATGCGGGTGATGGGCATGGCTCCGTGCCGTACCGGCTCGGGCTACCGGATGGTGACCGTCTTGTCGCTGAGCTTCAGAATGACCACCACCAGCAGCACGATGACGAGCAGGGCGATGACGAAGCCGATGCCGTCGCCGCCGGCGTCCAGGGAGTTGAGCTGGCTGGCCAGGCTGTGCAGGTCGGCGTCCGTGGCGGCGGAGAGCTTGGTGCTGATCTCCTGGTCGGTGTAGCCCAGGGCGGAAAGCTTGGCCTTGACGGCCTTGTGCTCCAGCACCTTCTGCACATCAGCCATGTCCTGGGTGCGCAGCTCGGAGGCGGCGGTCATGGCCGTGGGCACCATGGCGGCCTCGCCTTTGGGCACAAAGGAAATGAGCGACATGACCATGACCAGGATGAAAGCAGTGTGGCGCATGAGCGTCGTGTTGAGGATCGACTGCATGTAGCCTCCCGTTTTTTTTGCGTGTGCGGTTTGCACCTGCGCGCCAAGCCGCCTGCAACTGGCCGCGCGCACCGTGACTTCATACAAAGTCCCTGCGATTTCTGTCAATACGCCGGGCGAAAAGCGTGGCCTTTTCCCAATACGTACTCGCCGAGCTACAGCTCCAGGGCCCGGCGGATTCGCGCCAGGCTCTCGGCCTTGCCCAGGGCGCACATGGTCTCGAACAGGCCGGGGCTGGCGGTCTTGCCGGTCAAAGCCACGCGCAGGGGCTGGGCCACGGCCTTGAACTTCAGGCCGCGCTCGTCCAGGAAGGCCTGGGTGGCGGCTTCCAGCGCCTTGTGGTCGGCGTATTCCGCCGGGGCCTCGTAGACGGGCAGAAGCGCGCTGAGCAGCTCCCGCGCCTCGGGCTTCAGCTGGTCGGCCACGGCCTTCTCGTCGTAGGACAGGTGCGCGGCGTCCACCAGGAACAGACGGATCATGTCGGCCATCTCCACCAGGGTCTTGGCGCGCGGCTGCAGCAGCGGCACGATGGACGCCAGATAGGCCGGATCGAGCTTGAGGCCGGTCGCATCGCCGATGTATCCCGGCAGCAGCGCGGCCAGGCGCTCCGGGGCGGCCTCCTTGATGTAGTGGGCGTTCAGCCACTCCAGCTTCTTCATGTCGAACACCGAGGGCGAGTTGCCCAGGTTGCCGGTGCCGAAGAGCTTCACCAGCTCCTCGCGGCTGAATATCTCCTGGTCGCCGTGGCTCCAGCCCAGGCGCGCCAGGTAGTTCACCAGGGCCTCCGGCAGGTAGCCCATGGTCTTGTACTCCATGACGGAGAGCGCGCCGTGGCGCTTGGACAGCTTGGCCTTGTCCGGCCCGAGGATCATGGGCACGTGGCCGAACTCCGGCACGCTCCAGCCGAAGGCCTGGTACAAAAGGATCTGGCGCGGGGTGTTGGCCACGTGGTCGTCGCCGCGCAGCACGTGGGTCACGCCCATGTCGTGGTCGTCCACCACCACAGCCAGATTGTAGGTGGGCGAGCCGTCGCCGCGGCGCAGGATCATGTCGTCCATCTCGGCGTTCTGCACGGCCGTGGGGCCCTTCACCATGTCGTGGAAGGCCGTCACGCCGTCCTGCGGGGTCTTGAAGCGCACCACGTGTCCAGTTCCAGGACCGAGGCCGGCCTCGCGGCAGCGGCCGTCGTACTTGGGCTTGCGGCCTTCGGCCCGCGCCTTTTCGCGCATGGCCTCCACCTCGTCGGGCGTGCACTTGCACCAGTAGGCGTGGCCGGTCTCAAGCAATTTGTCTATGTAGCCGTTGTAGAGGTCGAAGCGCTGGCTCTGGAACACGGCGGTTCCCTCGGCGGCCAGGTCAAGCCAGGCCATGGCCTCGATGATGGCGTCCGTGGCTTCCTGGGTGCTGCGCTCGCGGTCGGTGTCCTCCACGCGCAGCAGGAAGTGGCCGCCCTTGCTCTTGGCAAGCAGCCAGCTGAAAAGCGCGGTGCGCGCGCCGCCGATGTGCAGGTAGCCGGTGGGGCTGGGGGCGAAACGGGTGGTGATGCTCATTGCGCTACTCCGTGACGTGCTCGACGGCCTTGACCTGGGGCACTTCCTTGAGCACGACGCGCTCCACGCCGCTTTTGAGGGTCATCTGCGACATGGGGCAGCCCTTACAGCGGCCGGTCAGCCGCACCTTCACGATGCCCTTGTCCGTCACCTCGACCAGTTCCACGTCTCCGCCATCGGCCTGCAGCATGGGCCGAACCTTGGCCAGGGCGGCCTCCACCTTCTCGCGCATGATCGTCCTCCGAATAAATATATGCCCGCCGGCTGTGGCAGCGCGGGCCTTGCAAGCTGGGCGCAGAACTACGGCCTTTGCCCCACCCTGTCAACGAAGGGCCGGAGCCCGTTCAGGCCGCGAGCCGTGCCGCCGACTCCTCCCGCCGACTCCTCCCGTTGAGGCCTCCCGCGACTCCTGCCGTTGACGCCTTCCCGGCCCTCGGCTACGTTCATTATGTCAACCCAACCATAACTGCCCCCGGAGGAACCCCATGCGCAACCCACTTTTCGTCCTGGCCGCGCTGGCCGTCCTGTTCACCGCCGCGCCCGCCATGGCCCTCACCCTGTCCGAAACGCCCAGGGCCAAGGTGACCGAGTCCTACGGCAAGGGCAAAAACGTCTTCAGCCTGGCCACGGGCAGCCCGGGCGAGCTGGGTCTCCTGCGGGAGCTCGGCGAGGCCTTCGCCAAAAAGGCCGATGCGCGCATGGACTGGGTCAAGGCCGGCAGCGGCGAGTCCCTCGAATATCTCAAGACCAGGCAGGTGGACATGATCATGGTGCACGCCCCGGCGGCCGAGAAGAAGGCCGTGGCCGAGGGCTGGGCATCGGGCCGCGTGCTCATCGGCTCCAACGAATTCTTCATCGTCGGGCCCGCAGCCGGGCCGATGGCCGACCCGGCAGGAATCGCCAAGGCCAAGAGCGCGGCCGAGGCCTACCAGAAGATCGCCGCCGCCCAGGCCAAATTCTTCTCCCGCGGCGACGACTCCGGCACGCACAAGAAGGAGATCTCCATCTGGAAGATGGCGAACGTCATCCCCGCAGGGGACTGGTACATCGTCACCAAGGCCTTCATGACCGCCACCCTGAAGCGCGCCAACGACGAGGGCGGCTACTTCATGACCGATTCCAGCACCTGGGCGGCGGAAAAGAAGTCCCTGCCAAGGCTGAAGATCTTCTTCAAGGGCGACAAGTACCTGGTGAACACCTACCACGCCCTGGCCGCGCCCGCCGGCGCCACGCCCGGAGCCGCCACCGCCCAGAAGTTCATCGAGTTCGTGGCCGGCGAGGAAGGCCAGAGGATCATCCGCGAATACGGCAAGAAGGCCATAGGCGAAGCCCTGTACGACGACGCCAAGTACGCCAGGCAGTACGACGACTAGCGAAGAGAAGCAGGGGCGCCGCCCCTGGACCCCGCTGGGGCGCTGCCCCAGACCCCGCCAGAGGGCACGAGGCCCTCTGGACTCCCTGTAACGCCGAAAGGGCCGGAGCTTCGCTCCGGCCCTTTCGGCTTAAGGGAAGGATATTCCCGCATGGTGCTTCGATCCCGACCGGGTTCTTCCCTTGCGAATGCCTGCGCTCCCGTATCTGGCGCAAGGCCGCCAGACCGGGCACCCCGCGCGGGCAGGCACAGGGCCCCGCCCAGCCATCTCCGTCGCCGCGAGGAAAATGGCCCGGACGAGCGTTGCTCGTCCGGGCCATTTTCCTCGCCATGCGGGTCCAGGGGGTGCATACCCCCGGGCGGGGTGCAAGGGGCGGAGCCCCTTGCTGATTCACGTAGCGGAGCCCCTTGCCTAGTCGTCGTCCTTGGGCTTTTCGATCTTGCCGGTGAGCAGCACGGCCTGCAGCAGGTGCGGGGTGACGATGCGCAGGATGCGCCGGCCTGTGGCGGCCGGGCCGCTGGCCCCGCTGGAGTCTATGGCGATGTGCCCCTGGGTGGCCAGCCCCTGCAGGTAGCCCTCGATGGTGGCGGGGCTGCAGACGAAGACGTCCGCCAGCTGGCGCACGGCGGAATCGTAGAGGATCTCGGTCCTGCCGTTGGTCTCGAAGAGATCGAGGATGCGCACGATGCCCATGGGCACGTTGGGCGCGCGCAGGGCTTTCTTGGTGGTGTTCTTGAGCCGCGTGACCATGACGTTGAGCATGGCCTGGATGGCAGGCGGCGCGGTCTGGATGTAGCCGTCCAGGTCGTCGCCGTTCAGCACCACCACCTTGGAGTCCTCCAGGGCGATGGCCGTGGCCGTGCGGCCGTGATTATCGAGGAAGAGCGCCATTTCGCCGAAGATGGACACGGGCTGCAGCACGGCGAAGACCTTCTTGCGGCCGTCCACGCTGCCGGAGATCTCCACCTTGCCTTCCACGAGGATGTAGGCCTCTTCGCCCTTGCTGCCCTCGCTGAAGATGACGTTGTGTTTGAGTACGGTGCGCTGCAGGAACGAGCCCTGGCTGACGCGCTTCATGACCACCGAGCTGTCCCGGCTCCCTGGCAGCGGCATTTTTACCTCGTGGTTGCGTCTTCGCTGGCGAAGAACGGCCCCTTGGCCCCCTGCTCGCCGCGCGCCTCGAACAGCACAAGGCGGTAGCCGAAGGCGATGAACAGCGGGCGCTGTCCCCATTGCTCCGGCCGCAGGGTGAACTCGAAGCCGATGCCTTCGTCGGCGCGCGCCTCCCGGGGGAGGAAGCTGCGGGTGTCCTGGGCCATCACACGGCCCTCCGGGTCGCACAGATAGGCGGTGAAGGTGAGGGATTCGATCCACTTGGCGCCCTCGGGCAGCTTGGCCGTGTCGAGGTAGGCCCAGCCCTTGATGCCCGCCGAGTCGCCCACGGGCAGCACCTGGTAGTCGAAGCGCATGAACTTGGTGATGAGCGAGCGCGGCTCCTCAAGCGACCAGGGGTCGCGCTTCAGGTGCGCGGCGCTCATGGGGGGCCGGGCGCAGCCCCAGAGAAGGGCGCTGGCGGCCAGCAGCAGGGCGCAGAGTGCGGCGACGGCGATCTTTCCCTTTTTCATGACTACTGAACTATCACAACCGCCGCAGGATGCAAACAATTCGTGCGCTCAAAGCCCGGCGCGCAGCCTGCCCCACTTGGCGGCCAGGTCGTCCCACAGGGCGGCCAGCCCGGCGCGGAAGGCCGCGTCCATGGACTCCCGCGTGTGCTTGCCCTCCAGCTTTATCTTGTTGCCGAAGACCTGGCCCATGGCCGCCGGGCCCTTGGCTTTCGCAAGGCTGGAATGCTGCACGTGGGCGATGGCCACATCCCCGGCGTACACGGCCGGGCGGCCGGCCACCGCGCTGCGCAGGTCGCGGTCCAGGTCGTCGAACTGCGTGGGGCTGAAGCGGATGTCGAAGCCGCCCAGTTCGCGCAGCACGGCGGTGCGCAGGGCGTGGCAGCAGCCGGAGACGTGCGCGGCCGGGCGCGCGTAGGAGAACAGGCCGAAGTCCAGCGCGCCCGCGCAGTTGTCGAAGACGTTCACGTGCTCCGGCAGGCCCCGCACCGTGCCCTCCCGCCCGGTGGGGGCAAAGAGCTGGTAGTCCGCGCTCTGCAGGCAGGGCGGCGGCGTGGCGGAAACGATGCGGCAGCCCGCGGCCCCGGCCTGGGGCCGGGAAATGGCCTCGCCCAGCAGGCGGCCCAGCCAGCGCGGCGGCAAGAGCACGTCGTCGTCCAGGAACACGGCGAATTCGGAATCCTGCACCTCGGGCTGGGCGATGAGCCAGTTGCGCGCGGCGGGCGCGCCCACGTTCACCGGCAGGCCGATGACCCGCATGGTCCCCGGCGGGAACAGCCCGGCGCAGGCGCGCATGACGTCGCCCGTGCCGTCGCCCTTTCCCGTGCCGTCAGTGGACCCGTTGTCGAGCGCCAGGATGCGCGCACGGCCGTAGTCGGTGCGGGCGAGGCTCTCCAGCGTCTGCCGGGTGAGCTCGGCCTTGTTCCAGGAGTACACCAGGATCACGGCGCGGGCGGTGTCCTCCGGCGTGGCCACGGGCGGGGGGACAAGGAGGTCGTGCAGCTTGAGGCCCAGGTGCGTGTGCCAGGGCAGGGCGGAAAAGAGCGCGGCCAGTTGCTCGCGCCCGGCCTGCGCCTCGCCCAGGCGCAGCAGCAGCTCCGCCCGCAGGAAGGCCGCGAACCCGCCGAACAGGCCGGCATCCACGGTGTCCAGGGCGGCCAGGGCCTTGTCGGCCGGGCCGTAGAGGAAACGGGCCTCGGCCTCCAGCCGGGCGCGCAGGGGCAGCATGTCCGCGGGCCAGGCGCAGGCCTCCAGGGCGGCCAGGGGCAGCTCGGCCGAGCCCTGGCGCAGGAGCCCGTCCCAGGCCGGGGCCAGCCAGGCCAGGCCGTGTTGCGCGGCGCGCAGGTTCGGCAGCAGCACCCGCAGGATGAGCCCCATGTCGCCCGTGGCCATGAGGCCGGCCACCTCGTCAAAGTCCGGGCCGCCCGCCAGGCGCTGCAGCAACGCCACGGCGAAGCTCCGCGCGGGCGCTCCCGGCGGGGTGTGGGCCAGGGCCTCTGCGCGGGCGGGGTCCAGCGGGGCCCGCTGCCAGCCCCACAGGGCCAGCCCGGCTCCAGCGGCGGCGATGTCGGCGTCCTTGGAGTCCAGGGCGGTGAGGGCCAGGTAGCGCGCCAGGCCCGGCTCCTCCAGGCCCATGGCCCACTGGGGCAGCACCGGGCGCAGCTTGTCAGCCAGGGCCGGGGCGGCTATGGAGAGTGCGGGGAAACCGGCGGGACGGAACATGCGGCCTCGCTTGGAATATGGAAGATGGCGCCTCGGGAATCCAGGCGCGAACATAGCGTAAACGATGCGGGAAGGAAAGGAGCGGCCGGGCGGCATGACCAGCGATCAGCCGATCGATCAGCAACAGGCCCTGGAGCGGGAACTGGCCGCGGCGGCGCGGGCGCTGCGCTCCGGCGGGGTGGCCGCCTACCCCACGGAAACCCTCTACGCCCTGGGCTGCCGCGCCCAGGACGCCGCCGCCTGCGCCAAGGTCGCCGCCCTCAAGGGCCGGCCCGAGGCCAAGCCCTTTCCGCTCATCGTGGCCGACATGGACGGCCTTGCGGCCATAGCCCAGGAACTGCCGCCGGACCTGCTGCGCCTGGCCGAGGCCTTCTGGCCAGGGCCGCTTTCCGTGCTGGTGCGCACCAGGGACTTCCTGGCTCCCAACGTGCGCGACGCCGCGGGCTTCTCCTCGGTGCGCGTCACCCCGCACCCCACGGCGCGAAAGCTGTGCCGCCTGGCCGGCCCGGCCCTTGTGGCCACCAGCGCCAACAAAAGCGGCCAGCCAGCAACCGCCCTGCCAGGCCAGCTCGACCCGGACCTGCTCTCCGGTGCGGACGCTGCCGTGCTTTCCCGCCCCTGGCCCGGCGGGGGCGCACCCTCCACCCTGCTGCGCCTGCTGGGCGGCGGCCAGGCCCAGGTGCTGCGCCTTGGCGCCGTAGGCCTCGCAGAGCTTTCGCGCGTGCTGCGCATGGCGCCCCAAGCGCCCCCTGCGGCGGCCCGTTAAAAATCCTGAACCAGCCTGGGGCCCAAACCCTGGGGAAAGCCCAGCCAAGTAAAAAAACTTAAACCGTTTTCTGAGTTTCCGGCCCGCCGGATGCGCGCCCCTCGAAAAACACAAAACTCTAACACACTGAATACAAAAGATAAAAATTTTATTTTCGCGGATGCGCACGCTTTGGCCCGCCTCTTGCTCTATTCAGTGCATCCTTCCTTCTTTTGCCGAAGTCAGCTTCCCCGGGGCGGTCCCGCGGGAAGCTGACTTCGTTTTGGGCTCCGGCGATTCCACCGCCCAACGGCCAGCGCCCGATGCAAATCCACAACACCATGTAATCAAACAATATTATCGACACATCCGCCAGCCGCCTGCCCTCACGAAATCCCCTGCGCAGCGCGCCGGGCAGGGGCTGCGCAGGCTCCGCGCACGTGCCGGGCAGGGGCTGACGCCCCGCCGCAACCGCCCTTCGGGGTCGCCGCCGCGGTGCAAAGACTTATACCGGCCCTCGCCGGCGCCAGCCCTCCGGTCCGCCTCAGGGGAGAAAGCCCCATGCCGGGACGCCCGCCGAAGCGCGGCGGGAAATGCCGCCACGCGCCCTGGGGCAGCGTCACGAATTCAAGAACTCACCGGCATGTCACAGGTTTGTGCTTGTAAGTGGAATAGAAATCGCCTATCGAGAAAAGGCTCCGGTACAAGCACGTGCGTGGATCGGAAGTTTTTTTCAAGGAATTCCGCGTGTCGAACTCCTCGCAGCACCGCAACCCCGCGCCCACGGTGGACGTCGTGATCTATGATCCGGCCAGGGGTGTGGTGCTGGTGGAGCGGAAAAATCCCCCCCATGGTTGGGCTCTGCCGGGCGGGTTCATCGACTACGGCGAGACCTGCGAGGCTGCGGCGCGGCGGGAGATGCTTGAGGAAACCGGACTCGAGGTGGTGCTCACCGGGCTCCTGGGCGTCTACTCCGACCCGGCCCGCGATCCGCGCGGCCACACCATGAGCGTGGTCTACACGGCGCAGGCCGTGGATGCGGGAGCGCTGGCCGCCGGAGACGACGCCGCCAGGGCCGCCTTTTTCCCCCTGGACGCCCTGCCGCCCCTGGCCTTCGACCACGGGCGCATCGTCCAGGATTTCATGGCCGGGCTTTCGCGCCTGCGCCCGTAAGGATTCGAAGGCGGGCAGCCCGCCACAGACCCCGCCGGCCCCGCGCGGCCGGCTGATTCGAGGAGCAGCATGGGCATCAAGCCGCTTGTCCTGTTCATGACCTCGGAGATCTACCCCTTCTCCAAGACCGGCGGCCTGGCCGACGTGCTGGGCGCGTTGCCGCTGACGCTCTTCCGCATGGGCGTGAACACGGCCGTGGTGACCCCGCTGTACGGCCGCATGAACACCTCGGAATTCGGCCTGCGCCTGCTCACCGAGCGCTGCCCCGTGGGCTACCCCTGGGCGCCCATCACGGCGGAGATCTACCAGGCCGACTACTACGGCATGCCCGTGTACTTCGTGGGCCGGGGCGAATACTTCGACCGCCGGAACCTCTACAACACCCACGCGGGCGACTATTTCGACAACTGCGAGCGCTTCAATTTCTTCTGCCGGGCCACGCTCGAATGGGCGAGACGGCTGGACTGGGCCCCGGCGGTCATCCACGCCCACGACTGGCAGAGCGCGCTGGTGCCCGCCTACCTGCACTTCTGGCGCAGGACCGACCCCTTCTGGAAGGACACCAAGACGGTCATCACCATCCACAACCTGGCCTTCCAGGGGCGCTTCGCCTCGCGGCTGTTCTTCGAGTCCGGCCTGCCGGCCGAGGCCTGGAACATGGACGGGGCCGAGTTCTTCGGCGACTTCAACCTGCTCAAGACCGGCATCGCCTATGCCGACTCCGTGACCACGGTGAGCCCCTCCTACGCCGACGAGATCCTGACCCCGCGGTTCGGCTGCGGGCTGGAGGGCATGCTCGGCAAGCGGCGCGGGGTGCTGCGCGGCATTCTGAACGGGGCGGACTATTCGGTATGGGACCCGCGCGACGACAAGTACCTGCCCTGCATCTACAAGGCCGGCTGCGCCGAGGGCAAGCAGGACTGCAAGAACGCGCTTTTGAAGGAAATGCACCTGCCCGACCAGCTGGAAGACAAGCCGGTCATGAGCTTCATCGGCCGCTTCCGCGGGCAGAAGGGCGTGGACCTTCTGATCGACATCATCCCGAAGCTCATGGAGCAGGAGGTGGGGCTCATCGTGCTGGGCGAGGGCAAGCTGGAGCACGAGGCCAGGCTGCAGGAGCTGGCCGAGGTGCACCAGGACCGCCTGCGGGTCATCGTGGGCTACTCCGAGGACCTGGCCCACCGCATCCAGGCCGGGTCGGACATCTTCCTCATGCCCTCGCGCTACGAGCCCTGCGGCCTGACGCAGATGTACGCGCTGCGCTTCGGCACCCCTCCCGTGGCCACGGCCGTGGGCGGCCTGCGCGACACCATCACGCCCTACCCGGCGCCCAACGCCACGGGCTTCACCTTCCAGAACCCCACGGCCGACGAGTTCTACGCCGCCGTGCGCCAGGCCCTGGACCTGTGGCGCAAGAACAAGCCCCGCTGGAAGGGCATGGTGGACCGGGCCATGGCCCAGGACTTCAGCTGGGAGCAGTCCGCCGCCCGCTACATCGACCTCTACCGCTCCCTTGGCGCGCGCCTGTAGGCCGCCCGCCACGCCCGGCCCGGCGCTGCGGGTCCAACCGCGCCAACTGGTTCCACCACAGGGGGGATGACGCCATGCCGCTTTCCAAGAAGTTTTCCAAGGACAAGACCGTGTGCAAGGTGGGATTCAGCATGCAGGAGGACGCCGTGGGACGCCCGGCCAAGCTCTTCCTGGCGGGAGAGTTCAACGGCTGGAAGCCCGCGCCCATGCGCAAGACCAAGGGAGTGTTCGCCCTCGGCGTGGAGCTGCCCGCCGGGGCCAGCTACCAGTACCGCTACGTGACCGACGCCGGCCAGTGGCTGAACGACACCGAGGCCGACTGCTACGTCTTCAGCCCCTTCGCCGACGCCGACAACTCCGTGGTCGTGCTGTAGCGGACGGGGGCCGTATGCCTAGTGCGTGGGGCCGCTGCGCTGGCGCAGGCCCCACAGCCCGCGCGGAATGGGCAGGCAGAAGCTCTCGTCCGGGAAGTCCGCGCAGAGGATGAGCCCGCCGGTGCGCCCCTCCCAGAACACGCGGTCCAGGAACAGCGCCAGGGCGCGGGCCAGGGGCACCTCGCGCTCCTCCACCGCGCCGAAGCGGCTCAACACCTCGATGGCCGCGCGGCGCACCAGGCGCATGCCCTGGGTGGTCAGCGCCAGGTCCTCGTAGTCCAGTTCGTGCAGGTCGCCGCCGGCCTCGGCCAGTGCCTCCTGGACCCTGTGCGGGGCAAAGGCGGCCAGGGCCCCGATGTTTTTGCCTTCCATGGTGATGGCGCGCATGTGTGCCTCCCTGTCCCGCGTCGTGCGGGGCACCAGGATGGATGCACCTTGCGTGCCATGCCCCGGACGGGAACTTCCGTCCGGCGGCGGAAGCGTGTATGCAGGGGGCGACGGCCATTTTTCCGGCGCACGCGCCCAAAGGAGACCCCATGCCCCTGCACAGACGCACCAGCGGTACGCTTCTGCACATAAGCTCCCTGCCCTCGCGCTTCGGCATCGGCGACATGGGGCCAGAGGCGCTGCGCTTCGCCGAGTTCCTGGCCCTGGCCGGGCAGAGCCGCCGGCAGATGCTGCCGCTGAGCCCCACGGCCGCCAGCCTGGGCAGTTCGCCCTACTCCAGCTTCTCCGCCTTTGCCGGCAACACGCTGTACATCAGCCCGGAGATCCTTGCCGAGGACGGCCTGCTGGACCCCGACGACCTGGAGGACTACGCCCTGCCCGCCACGGGCGACGGCCGCGTGGACTTTCCGGCCGTGGAGCAGGCCCGCGCGGCCCTGCTGCGGCGGATCTTCGACAGGCTCATGCCCGCGGGCCCCTCGGCCAAGAGCACCCTGGACGGCGACCCGGCCTTCCAGGCCTTCGTGGGCGACAACGCCTCCTGGCTGCCGGACTACGCCCTGTTCATGGCCGTGAAGGAGAGCCTGGGCGGCGCGGGCTGGACGCGCTGGCCAAAGGACATCCGCGACCGCGAGGAGGGCGCCCTGCGGCGGTACGGGGAAAAGCTCCACCGCGAGATCGTGTTCCACCTGTTCTGCCAGTGGCTCTTCTTCCGCCAGTGGGGACGGCTCAAGTGGGAGTGCGAGAAGCTCGACATCGAGCTGGTGGGCGACGTGCCCATCTACGTGACCCACGACTCCGCCGACGTGTGGGCCAACCGGGGGCTGTTCAAGCTGGACGAGGCCGGGGAGCCCTTCAAGGTGGCCGGGGTGCCCCCGGATTATTTCAGCAAGACCGGCCAGCGCTGGGGCAATCCGGTGTTCGACTGGCAGGCCAATGAGGCGGACGGCTTCGGCTGGTGGATCAGCCGCATGCGGCACAACTTCGGCCTGTTTTCCGTTGTCCGGCTGGACCACTTCCGAGGCTTCGAGGCCTACTGGGAGATAGACGCCGCGGAGAAGACCGCGATGAACGGCGAGTGGATTCTGGCCCCGGGCGCGAAGCTGCTGGAGGCCCTGCGCGCCGCCCACGGCTCGCTTCCCATCATCGCCGAGGACCTAGGCATCATCACCCCGGAAGTGGTGGCCCTGAAGGAGCGCTTCAACCTTCCGGGCATGAAGATCCTGCAGTTCGCCTTCGGCCCGCACACGCCGACCAGCCCGGACTCGCCCCACAACCACGAGAAGAACAGCGTGGTGTACACCGGCACCCACGACAACAACACCACCCTGGGCTGGTTCGAGAACGAGGCCGACGCCTCCGTCCGGCGCGTGCTCTCCCGCTATCTGGGCCGCACGCCGACGAAGGGCACCATCGTGCGCGACATGATGCGCCTGGCCCTGGCGAGCCCCGCGGCCGACGCCGTCATCCCCGCCCAGGACCTGCTGGGGCTGGACGCTTCGGCGCGCATGAACGTGCCTGGCCAAGCCAAGGGCAACTGGGGCTGGCGCCTTCCGGCCGAGGCCCTGACCCTGCATGGCGCCCGCGCCCTGGCCGAGGAATTGCGCGACCTGTGCGAGCTTTACGGCCGCACGCGGGCCGGCGCGCTTGCCGCCCCGGAGGACCGGACGGACGGGCGGCCGGACGCCTGAGCATTTTTTGCGCGCGCCCGTGGTGACAGCGGGCGCTGGGTGTTTATGTAAGCGTTGCCCAAAGCGTCCCGCCGGTTGCAGGCGGGTTTTTCATTCGCACACTGGCGGCGGCCCCTCCCTCGCAGGCTCTCCTGCGCGGGCCGGCGCACAAAGCACACACAACATCTGCGGAGGACGTAAGCAATGAAGTTGAAGCCCCTCAATGACCGTGTCCTGGTGAAGCGCCTGGAGTCCGAGGAAGTGACCGCCGGCGGCATCATCATCCCCGACAGCGCCAAAGAGAAGCCCCAGAAGGGCAAGGTCGTGGCCGCCGGCCCCGGCAAGCTGGACGACAAAGGCGCGCTGGTGAAGATGGCGGTGAAGGCCGGCGATGTGGTGCTGTTCACCAAGTACGCCGGCACCGAGATCAAGATCGACGGCGAAGAGCACCTGGTGCTGCGCGAGGACGACATCCTCGCCGTGGTGACCAAGTAGGGGCCAAGCCCTCCTGAACGTTTCCGGCAAACCAACGGGCCAAAGGCCAAAGCCGCCGCCCGCATGCACTGAACAACGCCGCAAGGCACATAAAATTTCAAGGAGTCCCACATGGCCAAAGAGATCATTTTCGACGCCAAGGCGCGTGAGAAGCTGAAGATCGGCGTGGACAAGCTGGCCAACGCCGTCAAGGTCACCCTGGGTCCCAAGGGCCGCAACGTGGTCATCGACCGCAGCTTCGGCTCCCCGCTCATCACCAAGGACGGCGTGTCCGTGGCCAAGGAGATCGAGCTTGAGGACAAGTTCGAGAACATGGGCGCCCAGATGGTGAAGGAAGTCGCCTCCAAGACCTCCGACGTGGCCGGAGACGGCACCACCACCGCCACCATCCTGGCCCAGGGCATCTTCGCCGAGGGCGTGAAGCTGGTGGCCGCCGGCCGCAACCCCATGGCCATCAAGCGCGGCATCGACAAGGCCGTGGAGGCCATCACCGCGGAGCTTGGCAAGATGACCAAGCCCACCCGCGACGAGAAGGAGATCGCCCAGGTCGGCACCATCTCCGCCAACAACGACGCCACCATCGGCACCATCATCGCCGAGGCCATGAGCAAGGTCGGCAAGGAAGGCGTCATCACCGTCGAGGAAGCCAAGGGCCTGGAGACCACCCTGGACGTGGTGGAAGGCATGCAGTTCGACCGCGGCTACCTTTCCCCCTACTTCGTGACCAATCCGGAGAAGATGACCTGCGAGATGAACGATCCCCTGATCCTCATCTGCGAGAAGAAGATCTCCTCCATGAAGGACATGCTGCCCGTGCTGGAGCAGGTGGCCAAAATGAGCAAGCCGCTGGTCATCATCAGCGAGGACATTGAGGGCGAGGCCCTGGCCACCCTGGTGGAGAACAAGCTGCGCGGCACCCTGAACGTGGCTGCCGTGAAGGCCCCCGGCTTCGGCGACCGCCGCA